>CAMDHY010000134.1 GCA_945898215.1 Pseudoxanthobacter soli DSM 19599
CCCCCGCGCCGCGGTCGCCGGTGGGTGCGCCGCCGATCGCGGTGGAGGCGACGTGGACGACGTGCAGGCGGCGGCCGTCGGCGGCAAAGCGGGTTGCCGCTGCGAGCGCCGCGGCGTCGATGCCGCCGCCGTCGGTGACGAGGACGAGGTCGCCGCCGACCATGCCGGCGGCGGCGAGGCGGGCGCCGGCGAGGGCGATGGCGCGCACCGGCGCGCTGCCGGGATCGGGCACGGCGCCGGCGAGACCGGCGGCGACAAGGGGGCGCAGGGCCTCGCGGTCGGTCGAAAAGGCGCTGGCGAGATAGGCGTCGCCGGCATAGAGCGCCAGCGCCGCCTGCCGGCCGGCGGCGGCGTCGAGCACCTGCAAAGCGGCGAAGCGCGCCTCGTCGAAGGCGCCGCCCTCGGAGACCGAGCGCGACACGTCCAGCGCCAGCACGAGGGCGTCGAGATTGCGCCAGCCCGCCGCGTCGCGCCGCTCGATGGCGGGGCCGGCGAGCGCGAGGCCGATCAGCGCTGCGGCGACGAGCCAGGCCGACAGCCCGAGCGTCCGCCGGCTGGCGGAAACGACGGCGCCGCGGGCGGCGAGCACGGCGAGCAGCGGCGCGTCGACCGCTCGGCGCCAGTCACCCAAGTCGCCGCGGCTGCGCGCGAGGATCGCCAGCGCGAGGATCACGGGCGGCGCCAGCAACCACCACGGTCGGAGCAGCGTGAACGCGTCGAGGCTCATGCCGCCCTCCGGGTCGAGGGGGAAGCGGCTGGAGGGACCGAAGAGCCCGGACGTGGCGGAGAGTTTGACCGCGACGGAGAGCCCGGAGGGGGCGGTGAGCCATCCCCTCGCGGGGTCCCTGAGCGGGTCCGGGCGGGCCTGAGGCGGGCGGCGAGAGCGGCGAGGCGGGCGGGCACGAGGCGGGCGCCGCCGTCGCCGAGCGCGAAGCCGGCGAGGCAGAGGAGGAGGGCGGCCACCGCCGGCCACGGCCACAGCTCGCGGACGGCGACGACCGGGGCGGCGGGGAAGGCGATCGGCTCCAGCGCGTCGATCGCCGCCGTCACCTGGCGCAGGTCGTCGGTCGACGTCACCTGGAAGGCGCTGCCGCCGCTCGCCTCGGCGATGTCGGAGAGTGCTGCCTCGTCGACGCGGATCGAGGCGCCCTGGAGCTCACCCTCGAGCGTCGTGTCGCTGCCGAGCGCGATGGTGTGGACGCGCACGCCCATCGTCTCGGCGAGCTTCGCTGCCGCCTCGGCGCCGACGGCGCCGGCGGTGTTCGTGCCGTCCGACAACAGCACGACGACGCGCGAGGGCGAGGTGGAATCCTTCAGCCGCTTCAGGGACAGCCCGAGCCCGTCGCCGATGGCGGTGGAGCGGCCGAGCGCGCCGATCTCGATCTCGCCGAGGATCTCCGCCACGGCGGCGAGGTCGAAGGTCGGAACGGCGGCGAGCTGGGCTTCCTCGGCGAAGGCGACGAGGCCGACGCGGTCGCCGGCGCGCCGCTGCAGGAACTCCGACGCCACCGCCTTCACCGCGTCGATGCGGCGGACGGGCGTGCCGTCGAGCACGAAGTCCTTCGCCTCCATCGAGCCGGAGAAGTCGAGCGCCAGCATGATCTCGCGGCCGCTCATCGGCTGCAGCGCGTCGGGCAACACGCTCTGCGGCCCGGCGGCAGCGACGACGAGGGCGATCCAGGCGAGCCAGGCCACCGCCAGGCGCCCCGCGCCGCCGCTGGCGACCGTGGGCGTCGCGCCGTCGCCGAGCCCGACGAGGGAGGCGGGCACGCGCAGCGCCGCCGCCTCGCCGCCGCGGCGGGCGAGCAGCCGGCGCGCCAGCAGCGGCAGCGGCAAGGCGAAGAGGACGAGGGGGGTGGCGAGGCTCAGCACGGCGCGACCCTCCGGCCGGCGAGAAGCGCCGAGAGTGCCGCCTCGGCCGCGCCCACCTCGGAGGCGTCGGCGGGCCGGTAGAGCGTCTCGCCATAGAGCCGGCCGGGGCCGGCGGTGAAGGCGGTGGTGGCGAAGGCGGCGTCGAGGCGGGCGAGCCAGGCCTCGCCCTGGGAGCGCGCCGCCTCCTCGCCGGCGGTGGCGGCGATGTAGGTGCGCAGGGCAGTTGCCTGGGCGGCGAGGCGCTCGTCGGCCGGCAGCGTGCGGGCGGCGGCGAGTGCCGCGGCGAAGCTTCGGCGCGGCGAGCGGCGGCGCGCGAGGGCGGCGGCGAGGCGTGGCGCGAGCAGGATCGCGAGTGCGACGAGGATGCCGGCGGCGACCGACAGAGCCAACAGGTCGAGGAGCGGCGCCGGGGCCTCGGCCGGCAGCCGGATCGGCCTGAGCGCCGCGAGCGGATCAACGTCAATCGCCATGCAACTCCCCGATCGCCCGCATCTGTGTTTCCGGTGCCTGCTCGGCCGGAAACAGCACCGCCCGCGATCCCAGCTTCGTGAGACGCTCGATCCAGGCCGCCGCAGCGGCGTCGCCCTTTTCCCGCCCGCCGGTGTGGATGCCGCGCGTGCCGGCGGTGGTGAGGAAGGGATAGACGCCCGCCGGCGCCGCGCGCGGGAAGGCGTCGGCGACGACCGCGACGACGAGGTCGATGCGCCGGCGGAGTGCTGCGGCGGTGTCGTCGAAGGCAGCACCGGGCGTGTCGAGGGCGCTCGCGAGTACGACGGTGCCGCCGCGCGGCAGCGAGCGGGCGGCGAGCGACAGGGCGTCCTCGAGTGGCGGATCGGCGGCAGGGCCGGCGGCGAGCGCGGCGGCGTGGGCGCGGCGCAGCCCGCCGATCACCGCCGTCATCGCCCGGTCGCCGGTGGCGGCGCGGACGAACACCGGCTCGAAGGCGCCGACCGCGATCAGCGCGACGCGGGCGCCGAGGCCGGTGGCGCGCCAGCCGGCGAGCGCCAGGATCTCGGCGGCGGCGACCGAGCGGAAGGCGCGGCGGGTGCCGAACAGCATCGACGGACGGAAGTCGGCGAGAAGCAGCGTCGTCTGCTCGCGCTCGTCGCGGAAGGTGCGCACATGCGGCACGCCGGTGCGGGCGGTGGTGTTGCGGTCGATGTGGCGGATGTCGTCGCCGTGCGTCCAAGGGCGAATCTCGTCGGGCTCCGAGCCGCGGCCGCGCCGCTTCGTCGTGATCGGCCCCGGCAGCGCCGCGGTGCGCTCGACCCCGGCGCGGCGGGCGGCGGCGACGACGTGGCGGAGCCCGAGCAGCGCCTCGGTGTCGACGTCGGTGCCGGCCGCGGCGGACATCACCGGTGTGCCCTCTGGTCCGTCGCGATCACAGCGGCACGACGCGCTCGACCAGGCGGGCGACGACGCCGCGCGGCGTCTCGCCCTCCGCCGCCGCCCGCCAGGTTAGGCCGAGGCGGTGGGCCAGCGCGTCGCCGGCGAGCATTGCCACGTCCTCCGGCACGGCATAGGCGCGGCCCGAAAGGTAGGCGCGCGCCTTGGCGGAGGCGGCGAGCGCCAGCGAGCCGCGCGGCGAAACCGGATGCTCGATGGCGGCGCGCACGTCGTCGCCGGCCGAGCCGTCGCGCGTCGCCATGACCAGGCGGACGATGTAGTCCTTCAGCGCCGGCGCGAGATGGACGGCCGCCACCTCGGCACGGGCGGCGCGGATCTCGGCGACGGTGAGCCGGCGGATCGGTGCCGCGCTCGCGGAAGTCATCTCCAACTGCTGCTCGCGCTCGACGAGGTCGAGGATCCCGCGCTCGGCCACGGCGTCCGGGAAGCCGACGGCGACGTGGAAGAGGAAGCGGTCGAGCTGCGCCTCCGGCAGCGGAAACGTGCCCTCGTGCTCGATCGGGTTCTGGGTGGCGACGACCATGAACGGGTCGGGCAGCGGATGCGTGGTGCCGCCGGACGTCACCTGCTGCTCGGCCATCGCCTCGAGCAGCGCCGACTGCACCTTCGGCGGGGCGCGGTTGATCTCGTCGACGAGCAGCAGCGAGTGGAAGACGGGACCGGCGACGAACTCGAAGACGCCACGGTCGGGCCGCCAGACCGGCGTGCCGGTGAGGTCGGCCGGCATCAGGTCGGGCGTGCACTGGATGCGGGAGAACGAGGCCTCCAGCCCGTCGGCGAGGCGCTTCACCGCCCGCGTCTTGGCGAGGCCCGGCGCGCCCTCGACGAGCAGGTGGCCGCCGGCGAGGAGCGCGATCATCAGCCGCTCGACCAGCGCCGCGTGGCCGACGAGGCCGGCCTGCAGGGCGTCGGCCAGCGCCGCGACGCGCTCGCGCGGGGTGCCCGGCGGGTCGGTGGCCTCTGTTGGCTCGACAGTGCGGGGATGGTCCATGCGGCGTCTCCCGGGGCGTTCCTCTGGATGCTCGCGGGGTTGGCCCCGTCTATCGGTCCGGCCTGATCGTCCGGCTGCCGCCAACCGCGAACGGCGCGGTGGCGATAAGGGCATTCTTCCACCGCCGACGGGCGCGCGACAGGGGGCTTCGCCCATCCCGGGCTGGGCATATTGCCCGATCGCGTGGCGAGAGTTGTCCCCGGCCCGGCGGATCGTGAGACAGTGTCTGCCTGAGGCGCCGGGACAGGGCGCCCGGGGACGGGAGGAACGGATGAGCCTGTTGGCCGGGCTGACGCTGAGGATCGTGGCTGTGGCGCTCGCCTGCCTGGTCGCGGCGGCGCTGTGGGTGCTCGCCGACACCAACCGGCTGGTCGCCACCGAGACCGCCGCCACTGCCGGCCGCGTCGCCCGCACGCTGGAGCCTATTTCGATGCTCGGCAGCTCCGGCCTGACGCCCGGCTCCGGCTACGGCCGGCCGCTGGCGACGCGCCAGGCGGTCGCCGTCGTCTCGGCGATGGCGCCCGGCCAGTGCGTCGTCTTCACCGTGCGTGATGAGCCCGAGCGGCGGGTGTGCAGCGGCTGGAACGAGTTCGGCCCGACGGCGCCGGCGTGGTTCCGCGCGGCCTTCGCCACCGTGTTCGACGCGGGCGCCCCGGTGGAGCGGGCGGTGCCCGTCCACAACGGCACGCCGGGGCGCGTCGTCGCCACCGCCGACCGCGTCGCGGTGACGGCGCGGGCCTGGCACCAGATTCGCGTCGTCGCCGGCATGGCGGCGGCGATGGCGGCGGGCATGGCGGTGCTGGCGGCCCTCGTCGTCGGCCACGCGCTGTCGCCGCTCGGCACCATCGCGGCGGGGCTGCGGCGGCTCGAACATGGCGACTATGCGGCCCGGCTGCCGGCGTTCCGCACCCGCGAGTTCGCCCGCATCGCTGCCGCCGTCAACGATCTCGCGACCCGGCTGCAGCGCACCACCGCCGAGCGGGCGGCGCTGACCCGGCGCCTGTTCCAGGTGCAGGAGGAGGAGCGGCGGGTGCTCGCCCGCGACCTGCACGACGAGTTCGGCCAGTGCCTGACGGCGGCGGGTGCGCTCGCCGCCTCGATCCAGGTCGGCGCGCCGGCGGGGCGACGCGACCTCGCCGACGAGGCGCGCGCGATCGGCCGCATCACCGCCCAGATGATGGCGACCCTGAAGGGCGCGCTCGCCCGGCTGCGCCCGCCCGACCTCGACGAGGTCGGGCTCGAGGCGAGCCTGCTCGCCATGGTCGGCGGCTGGAACCTCGGCGGCGGGACGGTTGGTGGCGGGCCCTCGGGCGGCAGCCGCACGACCTTCGACCTCGACGTCGCCGACGACCTCGGCGCCGTGCCGCCGCAGGCCGCCCTCAGCATCTACCGCATTGCCCAGGAGTGCCTGACCAACGCCGTCCGCCACGGCCGGCCGAGGCGGGTCTCGGTGAGCGTCGCGCGCAGCCGGCGCTGGTTCGCTCCTTCGGGGAGGTCGCGTCGGCCGCCCATCGGTGGTCCGCGGCGGGCCGGCGTGCGTAGGTTTGAAGGGCGCGCGGGCGGGTCGGACGAGGCAGGCGGATGCGGGAGAGCGCAGAGCAGCGGCGGGGGCGGACGATCGCACAAGCCGCAGCGGAGAGGGCGCCGCCGTGGCGGATCTTCGGCTGGCTCGCCTTCGCGCTGGCGGTGGCGGCGATGCTGGGGCTCGGTGGGCCGGCGCGGGCGGACGCGGCGGGCGAGGGGGCGGCCTGGCAGGCGCTTCGGTCCGGCGGACATGCGCTGCTGCTCCGCCACGCGCTGGCGCCGGGGACGGGCGATCCGTCCAACTTCGTGCTGACGGACTGCGCGACGCAGCGCAATCTGTCCGCCGCCGGGCGCGACCAGGCGCGCCGGCTCGGCGCCGCCATCCGCGAGGCCGGCGTGCGCGTCGACCGGGTGCTGTCGAGCCGCTGGTGCCGGGCGCTCGAGACGGCGCGGCTGATGGAGATCGGGCCGGTCGAGCCGTTCCCGCCGATCGATTCCTTCTTCCAAGACCGCGGCGCGGGCCCGGCGCAGACTCGGGCGGTGGAAGCCTTCCTCGCCGGGCTCGGACCGTCGACCGTCGTCATGGTCACCCACCAGGTGAACATCACGGCGCTCACCGGCATCGTCCCGCGCTCCGGCGAGGGCGTCGTCGTCCGGCCGTCGGCGGACGGCGTCACAGTTGTCGGCCGGCTGTCGCTGCCGGCGGACTGAGGGGCAGGAGAGGCGTCAGTCGCGACCGGTGTCGTCTCCGGGGCCGGACAGGCGGTGCCGGGGCTGCGACGGCAGGCGCTCGCGCCGTTCCTCGCGCGGCGGCCGTGGCAGCGCCGGGTTCGTCTCACCCGCCGGGCCGCTCGGCTGGTAGAGCTGCGGCGCCTCGCGATTGACGTGCACCTGGAAGATGTCCGGTCGGTTGTAGTGGCCGGCGAAGTCGTGGCGGAGCTTCATCTGGATGCAGAGATCGATGTCGCAGTCGCCATAGAGGATGCCTTCCTCGGCGCCCATCGGGCCGGCGATGACCCGGCTGTTCGGCCCGACGATGACGCTGCCGCCGCAGCAATCCGGGTTGCGCATGAAGGCCTCGCCCTCGGGCGACAGCTTCATCTGGGCGATCATGTCCTCATCCACCGTGCCGCAGGCGGAGACGACGAAGGCCTTGCTCATCTGGGCGAAGGCCTGGGAATCGACGAGCACGCGGTTGCGCATCGGGTCGCCGCTGGCGCGGAAATGGTTGGGCCAGCTCATTGCGTGGATGCGGGTGCCCTCGGCGATCAGGGCGAAGACGGCCAGGGGATTGGAGTTCTCGCCGCAGATCAGGCCGCTCATCGGGCCGAACTCCGTCGGGAAGGCGCCGAAGGTGTCGCCGTGGCCACCCATGTGGACGAGACGCTCGCCGCCGGTCGGCATGATCTTCTGGTGCTTGCGGATGATTGACCCGTCGGGGCCGAAATAGATCTGCGAGTTGAACATCGTGCCGGTGGTGTTGGGCAGCTTTTCGCAGGCACCCATGACGACGTAGGCGCCGGCGGCACGGGCCGCGGCGCCGACGGCGCGGGTCTCCGGGCCGGGGATCTCGATCGAATTCTTGAAGAGCTCGGTGGCGAGGCGGTTTGAAATGGCGCCGGTCGCCGGGTGGTGGTGATACCAGACCGGATGGGTAGGGATGAAGCCTTCCGGGAAGACGATGAACCTAGCGCCATTGTCGGCGGCCTCGAGGATCAGCCGGCAGGCCTTCTCGACGCAGGCCTCGCGATCGAGGAACACCGACGCCGCCTGCACGGCGGCCACACGCACGACCGGATAGACGTCACCCACCTTGGAGCCTCCCGCTTCTTCTGGTCCATCGGTCTTCCGCCGAAGCCCGTATTACGGGATGACATTGTGCAGTGGTTTGAGGACGGCGCGCAAGGACGGGTGCGGTTGGCGCCGGCGCTCAGAACAGCTTGAGCTGTCGTTGCGGCGCGGCCGGTTCGGAGGGTGGGGCCTCGATCGTTGACGGGCCGACGTCCGGGACGGCACCGTCCTGCTTGTCGCCGCGGGCGACGATGGTGAGGGCGCCGTCGGGCAGCGGGCGCTGCAGGGCGCGAGCTTCCGACCAGGGGGCGCGCATCCACGCATCGATCTCCTCGTCGGTGGTGAGGATCACCGGCATCGCCTTCGGGTGGACGGCGCCGACCTCGGCGTTGGGGTCGCAGGTGAGGAAGCCGTAGACGTCGGCGGTCACCTCGCCCTCGGCCTTGCGGCGCACGGAGGTCCACGTCGTCCAGAGACCCGCGAAGGCGGCGATCGGGCGGCTGTCGTCGAGGGCGAACCAGACCGGCAGCTTCTTGCCGCTCGCGTCGGTGTCGTATTCGGAGAACGAGGTGAACGGCACGAGGCAGCGGTGCGCCTCGCCGGTCCAGCGCCGCCAGTGCGGCGAGGCGACGTTGCGGATGTTGGTGACGCCGGGGTCGGTGGTGCGGCCCTTCAGGGCGAACACCGGCGAGGGCATGCCCCAGCGGGCGGTGACGAGCTCGCGGACGCCGTCCTCGCCGGTGCGCACGATCGGGGCGGCATAGTCGGGGAAGATGCCGGTGAGCGGCGGCAGGTTGCCGGCGCGGTCGCGGCTGGCGCGGGTGAAGGCGAGGATCGCCTGCTGGCCCTTCGTCTCGCTGTAGAGATTGCACATCGCCCGTCGTCCGCTGGCCCCGGCGGGTCATCATAGCCGCGCCGGCCACCCGTCACCTAGCCCGCGATCGCTCCCGACGGCGGCGAGATTTCCGCGGCGATCGAAAGAAATTTTCGATGGCCTTGTAATCCCGGCTGTTTCGGGGCATATTCCCGCTGTCGAAGTACGGTTAGACGAACCGGCGTCGCGGCGTACGCGCTGCACATGCGCTGCCAATTTCTAACAATATGACGATGATGACGGAGCGCCGGTGGCGCGCCGCACTTTCTCCTGTTTGGATATCTCGAAAATGACCTCTGGAACCGTCAAGTGGTTCAATGCCCAGAAGGGCTTCGGTTTCATCGCCCCGGACAACGGTGGCAGTGACGCTTTCGTGCACATCTCCGCCGTCGAGCGCTCGGGCATGTCCCACCTCTCCGAGGGCCAGCGCGTCGAGTACGAGCTGGTGGTGGACCGCCGGACCGGCAAGTCGTCGGCCGAGAAGCTTCAGCCCATCACCTGATGGGATGTGGCAGGTCTGACGCCGCCCTTTGAGATCATGCTTTCCGCCGCTGCCGACCACGGATGAACTGGCGGCCCGGCGGAGAGCCTCTCCTCGCAGCGACGTGCGTCTGCCTCTCGTACGGCCCCTCTGCCTTGCAGTGGGGCCGTCGTCGTTTCCGGCGCGTCTTGCTTTTCCAGCGCGTCTTGCTTTTCCAGCGCGTCTTGCAGGAGCCGCCCGTTCCGGGGTTTATCCCGGAGGCGTCGGTCCGAAGCCTGTTCCCGAGTCGTCGTTTCCGACGCTTGTCCCGGAGCGGCCGTTCGAATGTCCAGCCTTAAGCGGCTCGCGAAGCGCGTGGTGACGCCGGCCCTCGTCGGTCGCCTCGCCGCCCGCTACCTCAAGTTCGTCTGGACCACCAACCGCTGGGCCGCCGGCGCCGTCGATCCCTATGAGGTCGCCGAGGGCCACATGCCGGCGATCATCGCCATGTGGCACGGCCAGCACCTCCTGGTGCCGTTCGTGCGCCGGCCCGACCACCTCTCCGTCAGCCTCGTCTCGCGCTCGAGCGACGGCGAGATTGCCGCCACCATCGTCGAGGACCTCGGCGTGCGCGCGATCCGCGGCTCCGGGGCGGGCGCCCGCAAGACCGTCAAGAAGGGCGGCGCCTCGGCGCTGCTCGGCATGGTGCGGGCGCTGAAGGGCGGCGAATCCGTCGTGCTCACCGCCGACGTGCCGAAGGTCGCGCGGGTGTGCGGGGCCGGCATCATCGCGCTCGCCCGCATCTCCGGCCGGCCGATCGTGCCGCTCGCCGTGGTGACGAGCCGCGGGTGGACGGTCGGATCGTGGGACCGGGCGTCGATCCCGTTGCCGTTCGGCCGCAAGATCGCGGTGGCGAGCGCGCCGATCTATGTCGCCGCCGACGCCACCCCCGAGGCGCTGGAGGAGGCCCGCGTGAGGGTCGAGGCGGCGATGGTCGCCGTCCACGCGGCCGCCGACGCGGCGCTCGGGCGCAAGGCCGCCCCGGCGGCCTGAGGCCCCCTGGGTCGCCCCCCGGCATCGCCGCCAGCCCCGTCCTCATCCTGATCGTGCGTGCGGCCCGGCCGGCGCGCGCGCACCGGTATCCGGCGTCCTCTCGCCCATTCGCACCCACCGGGTGCCGCCTCCGGATGATACCGGATCCCCCTTGACCGTTATCTTCGAAATAACGAAGATACGTAGACAACAAGGGAGAGCCGTCATGTCCAACGTCGGAACCGTCGACCGCCTGCTTCGCGCCCTCGTCGGCCTCGTGCTGATCGCCATCCCGTTCATCGGCGGGCCTGAGCAACTGGGCTCCTTCGCCTATGGCGGCTCGCTGTGGTGGGTGCCCGTCGTCGTCGGCCTGGTGGCGCTCGCCACCGCGGCGATGCGCTTCTGCCCGCTCTACCGGGTGCTCGGCATCCGCACCTGCCGGATCAACTGACCGTTCCGTCACCGTGTCCGCCGCCGGCGCGGTCGCGTCGGCCGCGCGCGCCAATCCTCGCCGCCGGTTCGCCGGCGGCGCCAGAAACGGAGAGGAAACCGCCATGACCACCGCGCTGGAGACCAGGGCCGTCGAGACGCCCGCGAAGCCGCACGCCGCCGCCGCTCCCGACGTCACCGCCTTCTTCGACGAGGCGACCTTCACCGTCAGCTATGTGGTGAAGGACCCGGGCTCGACCGCCTGCGCCGTCGTCGACTCGGTGCTCGACTTCGACCCCGCGTCGGGCCGCACCTCGACGAAATCGGCGGACGCGATCGTCGACCACGTCCGCCGCCACGGGCTCACGGTCGAATGGCTGCTGGAGACGCACGTCCATGCCGACCACCTGTCGGCGGCGCCGTATCTGAAGGAGCGCGTCGGTGGCAAGCTCGCCATCGGCTTCAATATCACCGTGGTGCAGAACGTCTTCGGCAAGATCTTCAACGCCGGCACCGAGTTCCAGCGCGACGGCAGCCAGTTCGACCACCTCTTCCAGGACGGCGAACGCTTCGCCATCGGCGGCCTCGAGGGCCGCGTCATGCACACCCCCGGCCACACGCCGGCGTGCATGACCTTCGTCATCGGCGATGCCGCCTTCGTCGGCGACACGCTGTTCATGCCGGACTTCGGCACCGCCCGCTGCGACTTCCCCGGCGGCGACGCGCGCACGCTCTACCGCTCGATCCAGACGGTGCTGGCGCTGCCGGCCGAGACGCGGCGGTTCCTCTGCCACGACTACAAGGCGCCCGGCCGCGACGAATATCGCTGGGAGACGACGGTGGCCGAGGAGAAGGCGAAGAACGTCCACGTCCACGAGGGCGTCAGCGAGGACGCTTTCGTCGCCATGCGCACGGCGCGCGACGCGACCTTGTCGATGCCGCGCCTGATCCTGCCTTCGGTGCAGGTGAACATGCGCGCGGGCCAGATGCCGCCGCCCGAGGACAACGGCCAACGCTACCTGAAGCTGCCGGTCGACATGCTCTGAGCCGCGGCGCTCGACAAAAAAATCCGGAGGAGCGAACGCCATGGACGTGAAGCGTCTCGACGAGGGCCTGTCGGTCACGGCCCAGAT
>CAMDHY010000135.1 GCA_945898215.1 Pseudoxanthobacter soli DSM 19599
ACGTCTCGTCGGGTTCAGCGCGTCAGCGGCTCACCACTGCGGCTTCGGGAAGATGACCGGCGCGACGCCTGCGAACTCGTTGGTCGGGAAAATGAACTTCAGGTCGTCGCCCTGCCACTGCGCCACCAGGACCGAGCGGTCCTCTGGCACGCCGCGCTCGTCCCAGGAGAACGGTCCGAGCACGGTCTTGACCGGGTCGGCCTTCGTGCGGGCGTGCAGCCACTCGGAGAGCTTGGCGTTCTCGGTGGTGCCGGCGCCGCGCATCGCCTGCTCCATGCCCTGGCAGACGGCGAACGGGATCGCCGAGTCCTCATCCGGCGCGATGCCGAACTTCTCGGTGAAGGCGGCGACGAAGTCGCCGTTGGTGAAGGTGCCGCCAGCGAGCTCGCCGACGAAGGCCACCGCCGGGTGCCAGGAGGTCGGCATCATCACGCCTTCCGCAGCGGCACCCGTGCCCGTCTTGAACTCCGCCTGCGTGCCCTGGCTGAAGAACAGGTACTTCGGCTGCGCCTTGACGGTCTGCAGGGCGCGCGTCAGCTGTACCGCCTCTTCCGCCGAGGCGGTGAGGCCAATGACGAGGTCGGGGTTGGCCTGCTTGATCGAGTTGGCGAGATTCAGCCAGTCAGAGAAGCCTTCCTCGGGCCACGTCTCTTCCATGACGAGCTCGACGCCGATCTCCTTCAGGAAGCCCGGCGCCAGGTCGGCGACGATGCCGCCACCCGGGTTCGACACCGTGCCGCCGGCGAGGCCCGCCGCGATGCCGTTGGCGAAGAAGTCGTCGGCCTTGACGAGGGCGGCCGTCTTCGGACGCTGGTCCTCGGGGATGCGCTCGGCGATCATGTTCGTCAGCGAGCTGCCCATCAGCTCGGCGACGTCCTGCTGGAAGTAGAACATGTTCTTATGGCCCTGCGACCAGATGCGCAGCGCACCGCCGGCCGGAACCGGATGAACCATGCCGTACTTCTCAAGGACGGACGAGACCGGGAAGGAGAGCTTCGAGGAGAACGTGCCGAACAGGATGTCGACCTTGTCGGCGTTGACGAAGCGCTCGTACTGGCTGATCGCCGTCTCGGTGTCGGAGCGGTTGTCGGAGATGATCAGCTCGAGCTGCCGGCCGTCGACGCCGCCCTTGGCGTTGATGAGGTCGACGCAGAGCTGGTAGCCCTGCTGGTGCTTGGTGCCGCTCACCGAGAAGTTGCCGGTGAGGGGCAGGGAGGCGCCGATCTTGATCGGGTCGGCAGCCTGTGCGCCACCAGCGAGAAGGCCGGCGATCGCGGCGGAAGCGGCGAGTGCCGCCAAACGGGTCCGTTGGGTCTTCATTTGGTTTTTCCCTCCCTGCTCTGCGTCGTGCATGAGCGCGCTCTAGCGACGCGAAGTCGCTACGCAAACGTTTGCACGACTATCGACATCGCCCATCCGGAGGTCAAGCGGAAATTGGTTCTTCTGATGGGTTCTAGAATGCGGCGTTCTGGGCGCGGTCCGGCTCTCCTGCCGCGACTGGCCCGAGCAGGAGGCTGGTGAGGCACGGCCCGCCAGTTCGGGCTTGCCCGCGGAGCGGGTAGGCTCGACGCCAGAGCCCGCCCGAGAGAGGAGCGCGACGATGCCCGATGAAGCAGCGATGATCCCGACCCTTCCGCCGCCCTACGTCCGGCCCTATCCGGTGCTCGGGCTCGGCACCTGGCGCATGGGAGAGGCGGCCAGGCGGCGGAAGGAGGAGGTGGCCGCGCTGCGCCTCGGTCTCGACCTCGGCCTCACCCTCGTCGACACCGCCGAGATGTATGCGGACGGCGAGGCTGAGACGATCGTCGGCGAGGCCATCGCCGGCCGCCGCGGCGACGTGATCCTGGTGTCGAAGGTCCTGCCGGAGAACGCCACGCGGCGTGGTACCGTCGCGGCCTGCGAGCGCAGCCTGCGCCGCCTGAAGACCGACTGCCTGGACCTCTATCTCCTGCACTGGCGGGGCACGCCGCCGCTCGCTGAGACGCTCGCCGGTTTCGAAGACCTGCTGTCGGCCGGCAAGATCGCAGACTGGGGCGTCAGCAACTTCGACGTCGACGACATGCGGGAACTCGCATCGCTCGGCCCGGCGAAGGCCTGCGCCACCAACCAGGTGCTCTACAATCTCGGGCGGCGCGGCATCGAGTTCGACCTCGCGCCGTGGTGCGCCGAGCACGCTATTGCGATCATGGCCTATTCGCCGGTGGAGCAGGGGCGGCTGATTCGTCACCCGGGGTTGCGGCAGCTGGCGGCCGACAGGGGCGTGTCACCCGCGCAGCTCGCGCTCGCCTTCGTTCTCGACAGGCCCGGTACGGTCGCCATCCCGAAGACCTCGAGCCCCGAGCACCTGCGGGAGAACATCGCCGCCCTCACCGTCCGCCTCGACGACGCCGACCGGGCGCGCCTCGCGGAGCTGTTCCCGCCGCCGCGGCGGGCGGTCCCTCTCGAGATGCTGTGAGGGGGCGCCTTCGACTTTCGTCCGAGTGTGCGATGCACACTTGATTTTGTGCACCGCAGCAGTATCCTTCGGATCGCCCTCCTTTGGCGTTTCCTCCCTAGACTTAGGCCGATCGCCTCGCGATCGGCCTTTTTTCTGGCCGCACCGCCGGTGCCGCCGGTCGACGGCGCCACGCCTCAGCGCGCCACCGCGCCGCCGGCCGGCAGGTCGGAGGCCCCGTCGACATCCGTCTGGTGGACGCGGTCGCGCCCGGCACTCTTGGCCGCATAGAGTGCGGAATCCGCCTGCGCGATGAGAGTGGCGACGCTCGTGCCCGGCGACGGCCTCGCGGTCGCGACGCCGATGCTGACGGTCAGTCTGGCGCCGTCGCCCACCCCGAGGGTGGAGACGCGGTAGCGGATCGCCTCCGCGACGCGTCGAGCCCCCGCAGCGTCGGTGTCGGGCATCACAACGGCGAACTCCTCGCCGCCATACCGTGCCGCCAGATCGCCCTGCCGCCGGATCGCTCCCTCGATCGTCATCGAGAGCTGGCGCAGGACCTCGTCGCCACGGACATGTCCGTAGCGGTCGTTCAGTTCCTTGAACCGGTCGGCGTCGATTAGCAGCATCGACAGCGTCGCCCCGGTTCGGCTGGCGCGCCGCCATTCCCGCGTCAGGAACTCGTCGAAGCGCCGGCGGTTCGGCAGGCCGGTGAGGGAATCCGTCATCGAAAGGAGCGCGAGATCGGCTTCCGCTGCCGCCCGTCGCTCCAACTCGCGGCGCAACAACACCGCCTGGGCGACCAGCAGGACGCAGATGAACAGCGTGGCGGCGCCAATGACGACGGCACGCCGATTCCATTCGGCGAAGATCGTGTCGACGGAGAGCCCGACGGACAGGAACAGGTCGGTGCCCTGGATCGGCCGGAAGGAATAGAAGCGCTGGACGCCGTCGATCGCCGCCGTCGCGGTGAAGGTGCCGGTGCGTTCGCGGATGATGCGCTGGAAGTTCGCGCTCGCGGACACGTCCATGCCGATGTCGCGCTCGTCCGGAAGCGGTGGCTGGCGCGCCACGAGCACGGCGTCCACCCGATTGATCGCGAGGATTCCTCCATCCCCCACATCGACGCTCGCCAGTAGCTCCCGGAAGTAGGCTATGCGGAAGGCGGCCAGCGCGACCCCGCCGAACTCCTGGTCAGCAACGGCCAGGCGCCGTGAGAATCCGATGCTCGGATCGCCACCCCGCAGGCGGCTGCGGAAGGGCCGGCTGACGAACAGCCCATGGTTGGAGCGCTCCCTGTGGACGGAGAAGTAGTCGCGGTCGGCGAAGTTGGCGCGACGCGGCGGCGTCTCCGAATCGAGGATGATGTCCCCGTTCGAGGATGATGTCCCCGTTCTGGTCGAGGATCAGCACGGAGCCGATGTAGCGCTCGGTGCCGACCGCGCGCGCCAGGATGCGCTTCTGCGCAGCGGCAGGAATGGCTTCGTCGGCGAAGCTGTCCGCTGCCTCGGTCAGGACGATGTCGACGAGGGCGAACCTGTTGGCGATCTCGAGCGAGAGGATCGCCAACAGGTTTTCCGCGGTTCGCTCCGCGGTGCGCCAGGCGTCTTCCCGCTGTTGCCAGAGCGATAGCCCCACGACACCCGAGACGAGCAAGACGGCCAGCACGCTGGCGGCAAGCAAAGCGGTACCGGGTCGGGGAGAGGGGCGGGGAGGCTCGCTACTGGACTGAACCCGCACTGACGCCTTCCGTTGCAGTGTGGCCTCATCCCCCGGCAGCACCAACCGCGGCACGACCATGCCGTCCCGCGCGCCGCAGGTCCAGTCACAGGATTGCCAGACGCCATGCGACACCGCCGACGAACCGTCAATCGCGCGGTGAAAAGTAAAATAATATGACTATTAAAGGCGGGCCCGTTGTGGGAAGATCGCGCAGCGCTCGGCAGAAGCGCCGCACGACATTGCATTTTCCCAGGGAGACGCCCCGATGACTGCCCGCACGCCCGTATCATCGTGCCTGACCGCCCTCGGTCTCAGCCTCGCCATGATGGCGCTACCCGTGGCCGCCGTCGCCGCCGACCTCACGGTCGGCTTCTCCCAGATCGGATCGGAGTCCGGCTGGCGCGCCGCCGAGACGACCGTCTCCAAGGCGGAGGCCGAGAAGCGCGGCATCACGCTCAAGATCGCCGACGCGCAGCAGAAGCAGGAGAACCAGATCAAGGCGATCCGCGCCTTCGTCGCCCAGGGCGTCGACGCGATCTTCCTCGCCCCGGTGGTCTCGACCGGCTGGGAGACGGTGCTCGCCGAGGCGAAGGAAGCGGAGATCCCAGTCGTCCTGCTCGACCGCGACATCGATCCGTCCGGCAAGGACCTCTATCTGACGGCCGTCACCTCCGACAGCGTCCACGAGGGCCGGGTCGCCGGCGAGTGGCTGGTGAAGACCGTCGGCGACAAGACCTGCAACGTCGTCGAGCTCCAGGGCACCGTCGGCGCCAGCGTCGCCACCAACCGCAAGAAGGGCTTCGAGGAAGGCATTGCCGGCCACGCCAACGTCACCATCGTCCGTAGCCAGACCGGCGAGTTCACCCGCGCCAAGGGCAAGGAAGTGATGGAGAGCTTCATCAAGGCCGAAGGCGGCGGCAAGTCGATCTGCGCTGTCTACGCCCACAACGACGACATGATGGTGGGTGCCATCCAGGCGATGAAGGAAGCCGGCCTGAAGCCGGGCTCGGAGATCCTCACCGTCTCGATCGACGCCGTCCCCGACATCTTCAAGGCGATGGCCGCCGGCGAGGCGAACGCCACCGTCGAGCTGACGCCGAACATGGCCGGGCCGGCCTTCGACGCCGTCGTCGCCTTCAAGGAGAATGGGACTGTGCCGCCGAAGTGGATCCAGACGGAATCGAAGCTCTACACGTCCGCCGACGATCCGATGAAGGTCTACGAGAGCAAGAAGGACCTCGGCTACTGAGCCATTCGGTCCGGCCGGCGCCCCGCGCGGGTGCCGGCCGCGTCCACCGCTCGAAAGCCTCCAGTCCCCCAGATCGGACCGCCTCATGCTGCCCGACGTCTCGGCGCCGCCACTTCTCGAGATCCGGGGGCTGAGCAAGAGCTTCGGCCCCGTGCACGCCCTCGAGGGCGTAGACCTCACGGTCCGGGGCGGCGAAATCCACGCACTCCTCGGTGAGAACGGTGCCGGAAAGTCGACCCTCATCAAGGCGTTGACCGGCATCTATTCGCGTGATGCCGGAACCGTTCGCCTGGCCGGCGAGGCGATCGCCCCGGCCACTGCCGACGAGGCTGTCGCCGCCGGGATTGCCACCGTCTACCAGGAGGTCAACCTGCTGCCCAACCTCTCGGTGGCACAGAACCTCTATCTTGGACGGCAGCCGACCCGCTTCGGCCTCGTGCAGCGCGCCGAGATGCGGCGCCGCGCCCGCGACCTCCTCGCCGGCTTCGGCCTGAGCCTCGACGTCGACGCTCCCCTCGGCGAATACTCGGTTGCCGTGCAGAGCCTCGTCGCCATCGCCCGCGCCGTCGACCTTTCCGCCCGCGTCCTGATCCTCGACGAGCCGACGGCGAGCCTCGATGCCAACGAGGTCGAGGTGCTGTTCTCGGTGATGCGCCGGCTCGCCGCCCGCGGCATCGGCATCGTCTTCGTCACCCACTTCCTCGACCAAGTCTACGCCGTCTGCGACCGCATCACCGTGCTCCGCAACGGCCGCCTCGTCGGCGAGCGCGAGACGGCCAGGCTGCCGCGGCTCGAGCTCGTCCACATGATGCTCGGCCGCGAACTCAGCGAGGCGACGCACGATCGAGCGCCGGTGGTGGACGAGGCGAAGGGGCCGGTCGTCGCCGCCTTCCAGGGCATCGGCAAGTCCGGCTATCTCGCCCCCTTCGATCTGACGCTGCGGCGGGGGGACGTCGTCGGCCTCGCCGGCCTGCTCGGGTCCGGCCGCACGGAAACTGTGCGGCTTGTCTTCGGGGCGGAGCGCGCGGACTGCGGCTCTGTCGCCGTCGACGGCCGGCCGGTGCGGCTCACGAACCCGCGCGAGGCCATCCGCCACGGCTTCGGCTACTGCCCGGAGGAGCGCAAGACCGAGGGCATCGTCGCCGAACTGACGGTTCGGGAGAACATCGTTCTCGCCCTGCAGGCCCGTCGCGGCATCCTGAAGCCGCTGGCCCGGCGCGAGCAGGACGAGATCGCCCGCCGTTTCATCCGCCTCCTCGATATCCGTCCGGCGGACCCGGAGCGCCCGATCGGGCTGCTGTCGGGCGGCAACCAGCAGAAGGTGCTGCTCGCCCGCTGGCTCGCCACCGAGCCGCGCCTCCTCATCCTCGACGAGCCGACGCGTGGCATCGACGTCGGCGCCCATGCCGAGATCATCCGCCTGATCCGCCAGCTCTGTGCCGAGGGCATGGCGCTCCTCGTCGTCTCCTCCGAGCTCGAGGAGATCGCCGTCTATGCCGACGAGGTCGCGGTGCTGCGCGACCGGGCGCACGTGGCGATGCTCGCCGGCGCCGACGTCAGCGTGCCGGCGATCCTCGCCGCCATCGCCGGCGAAACCCTGCGGGCGGCATGATCCGATGACGCTCCGCCAGCCGCACAGCGGCGTTCCCCAGATCATCGCGCTGCTCGTCATCCTGGCGGTCAACTGGATCGTCTCGCCGCAATTCTTCGACATCCGCCTGCAGGACGGACGGCTGTTCGGCAGCCTGATCGACGTGCTGAACCGCGGCGCGCCGGTGGCGCTGCTGTCGATCGGCATGGTCCTCGTCATCGCGCTGCGCGGCATCGACCTCTCGGTCGGCGCGGTGATGGCGATCTGCGGGGCCATCGCCGCAAGCCTCGCCGATAGCCACTCGCTGCCGGTGACGCTCGCCGCAGCGCTGGGTGTCGGCCTGCTGTGCGGTCTGTGGAACGGCATCCTCGTCGCCGGCCTCGGCATCCAGCCGATCGTCGCCACCCTGATCCTGATGGTCGCCGGCCGCGGCATCGCCCAGCTCATCACCGAGGGCCGCATCGTCACCTTCACCGATCCGGCGCTCGCCTGGATCGGCGGCGGCTCCATTGTGGGCGTTCCGGCGCCGGTGGCGATCACGGCAGTGATGCTGCTGGTGACGCTCCTGCTCGTGCGCGGCACGGCGCTCGGGCTGATGATCGAGGCGACGGGCGGCAACGAGCGGGCGAGCACGCTCGCCGGCATCGGCACCCGCGCCATGACCATCGCCGTCTATGTCTGGTGCAGCCTGTGCGCGGCGATGGCCGGCGTCATTGCCGCCGCCGACATCCTCGGTGCCGACGCCAACAACGCCGGCCTGTGGCTCGAGCTCGACGCCATTCTCGCGGTCGTCATCGGCGGCACATCGCTGTTCGGCGGGCGCTTCTCGATCAGCCTCGCCGTGCTCGGCGCCCTCATCATCCAGGCGATGAACACCGGCATCCTTTTGTCCGGCTACCCGCCGCAGTTCAACCTCGTCGTCAAGGCGGTGGTGGTGATGGCGGTGCTGCTCGTCCAGTCGCCGAAGCTCGCCGGCCTGTCCGCGGCCCTGCGCAGGAGGGCACGATGAGGCGCCACCTTCCCGTCCTCGTCACAACGGCCGTCTTCGTCGCCATGTTCGTCGCCTGCTCGCTGCAGTACCCGAACTTCGCCTCGACGCGGGTGGTTGCGAACCTCCTCACCGACAATGCCTTCCTCGGCATCGTCGCCGTCGGCATGACCTTCGTCATCATCTCCGGCGGCATCGATCTCTCCGTCGGCTCGGTGATCGGCTTCACCACCGTCTTCCTCGCCATCGCCATCGAGCATCTCGGCTGGCCGCCGGCGGTGGCGTTCGTGGTGGTGCTGGTGCTGGCGGCGCTGTTCGGTGCCGGCATGGGGGCGGTGATCCACTATCTCGAGATGCCGCCGTTCATCGTCACGCTCGCCGGCATGTTCCTGGCGCGCGGCGCGAGCTTCCTGATGTCGACGGAATCGATCGCTATCAACGCCCCCCTCTACGCCGAAATCTCCAGCACGGTGATCCGGCTTCCCGGGGGAGGGCGGCTGACGCTGATCGCCATCCTGATGCTGGTCGTCGTTCTGGCCGGCGCGGTGCTGCTGCACGCGACGCGGTTCGGCGCCAATGTCTACGCCCCCGGCGGCAGCCGCGCCTCCACCGAGATGATGGGTGTGCGTGTCGGCCCAGCGACCATCCGCATCTACCTGTTATCGAGCCTGCTGGCGGGGCTGTCCGGCATCGTCTTCTCGCTCTACACATCGAGCGGCTATTCGCTGTCGGCCGTCGGCGTCGAACTCGACGCCATCGCGGCGGTGGTGATTGGCGGCACGCTGTTGACCGGGGGCTACGGCACGGTGTTCGGGACGTTCATCGGGGTCCTCATCCAGGGGCTCATCCAGACCTACATCAGCTTCGACGGCTCGCTGTCGAGTTGGTGGGCGAAGATCGCGACCGGCCTCCTGCTGTTCGCCTTCATCGCCTTCCAGCAGCTCTCCGTCGGCCTGTCGCGCCGCGGCCGGCGCATGGCCGGGGTCACCGCGCCGTGAGCGCGCAACTCGTCGTCATCCCAGCGGGTCGCTCGCACTCCAACCACGCCGAGGTGGCGCGCACCATCGGCATCGACATCATCGCCGGGCGCTATCCGGCGGGCTCGAAGCTGCCCGGAGACGCCGAGTTCACCGTGCTGTTCGGCGTCTCCCGGCCGGTGCTGCGCGAGAGCGTCAAGACGCTTGTCGCCAAAGGTCTCCTTACCACCAAGGCACGCGTCGGCACGGTGGTTCGCGAGCGCGGCGCTTGGAACATGTTCGATCCCGACGTGCTCGCCTGGCACCTCGATGCCGGCATCGACAGCCGCTTTCTGGGGGACCTCGCGGAGATCCGGCTCGCCGTCGAGCCGCGGGCGGCGGCGCTCGCCGCCGAGCGGCGGAGCGCGGACGACGTCGCCGCCATGCGGGCCGCGGTGCGCCAGATGGCGATCGAATCCGCCCGCGGTTCGACCGCCTTCGCCGAGGCGGATCTCGCGCTGCACCTGCGCATCGCCAGCGCCTCCGGCAACCCCTTCATGCGCTCGATCGGGGCCGTCATCGAGGCGGCGCTGCGCTCGTCCTTCGTGCTGAGTGCCCCGGCCGACGACGAGGCCTACCGCATCACCGTCGCCGCCCACGACCGGATCGTCGACGCCATCGAGGCGGGCGACGGGGAGGCGGCGGCGTCCGCCATGACGACCGTCATCCTCAACGGCCGCCAGCGCCACGCCGGGGCGGCGACCGTCCCGGCATCCAAATGAGCAAGAGGTCGACTGCCCGATGAGCCTTTCGTCCCGAGCCGCCGGGCGCCCCTACCGGGGCGTCTTCCCCGTCGTGCCGACGGTCTTCGACGCTGATGGCGGGCTCGATCTCGAGGGCCAGAAGCGAGCCGTCGACTTCATGATCGACGCCGGCTCGCACGGTCTCTGCATTCTCGCGAACTTCTCCGAGCAGTTCGTGCTGACCGACGCCGAGCGCGAGTCGCTGATGACGACGGTGCTCGACCACGTCGCCGGTCGCGTGCCGGTGATCGTCACCACCACCCACTTCGGCACCGCCGTCTGCGCCGAGCGCTCGCGCCGCGCCGAGGCGGCGGGAGCGGCGATGGTGATGATCATGCCGCCCTACCACGGCGCCACCATCCGCGTGGCAGAACAGGGCATCTACGACTTCTACAAGGCCGTTTCCGACGCCATCACGATCCCGATCATGGTGCAGGACGCGCCGGTCGCGGGCACCCCGCTGTCGGCCGCCTTCATCGCAAGGATGGCGCGCGAGATCGACAACCTCGCCTACTTCAAGATCGAGGTGCCGCAGGCGGCGGCGAAGCTGCGCACCATGATCGAACTCGGTGGCGACGCCATCGAAGGCCCGTGGGACGGCGAGGAGGCGATCACCCTCATCGCCGACCTCGACGCCGGCGCCACCGGCGCGATGACCGGCGGCGGCTATCCCGACGGCATCCGCCAGATCACCGACGCCTATTTCGCCGGCCGCCGCGAGGAGGCCCTGCAGGCTTACGAGCGCTGGTTGCCGCTCATCAACTACGAGAACCGCCAGTGCGGCCTCGCCGCCTGCAAGGCACTGATGAAGGAGGGCGGCGTCATCGCCAACGAGACGCTGCGCGCACCGCTGCCGCCGCTTCATCCGGCGACGAGGGCGGGGCTCCTCGAGATTGCCCGCAGGCTCGATCCCATGGTGCTGCGATGGGGCCGGTGAGGGGGCCGCGGCGCGGTCCGCGCCTCACTCTGCCGTGCGCGTCCCGCAACCTTGGGGCGCTGTCCGCGGCGCCCGCCGGCGCCGAAAATGATCGCCTTTCCGCTGCGGCGCAGGGTCGCCGACGCCTGACCAAGGAGCATCCCGATGCACGGCCATGAACCGCGGAGCGCCGGACGGCTGCGGTCGCAGAGCTGGTTCGACAACCCGGCCAACGCCGACATGACGGCGCTCTACCTCGAGCGCTACCTGAACTTCGGCCTGAGCCAGGAGGAACTGCAGAGCGGGCGGCCGATCATCGGCATCGCCCAGACCGGCTCCGACCTGTCGCCGTGCAACCGCCACCACCTCGAGCTCGCCAAGCGTGTTCGCGAGGGCATCCGCGAGCAGGGTGGCATCGCCATCGAGTTCCCGGTCCACCCGATCCAGGAGACCGGAAAGCGCCCGACCGCCGGGCTCGACCGCAACCTCGCCTATCTCGGCCTCGTCGAGGTGCTCTACGGCTACCCCCTCGACGGCGTCGTGCTGACGATCGGCTGCGACAAGACCACCCCGGCCTGCCTGATGGCGGCGGCAACGGTGAACATCCCGGCGATCGCGCTCTCGGT
>CAMDHY010000136.1 GCA_945898215.1 Pseudoxanthobacter soli DSM 19599
GTTGACTATATTGTTGGGGGCGCCGGGCGGAGCTGAAAGGCATCCGCCCGGCGTCGTGGCGTCAGGCGGCCCGAACGCGGGCGATGAAGGTGTCGACCTGGCTGCGCAGGCTGCTCGCCTGGTTCGAGAGGTCGGCGGCGGCGTGGACGATCTCCGTGGAGACGCGACCGGTGTCGTTGGCGGCCTTGCTGACGCCGACGATCGTGGTCGTAACTTCGCGGGTGCCGTAGGCGGCCTGCTGCACGTTCTGGGCGATCTCGCCGGTCGCAGCGCCCTGCTCCTCGACGGAGGAGGCGATCGCGGAGGAGATCTCGTCGATTCGGCGGATCGTGCCGGAAATCGCCTCGATGGCCTTGACCACCTCGTTCGTCGAGCTCTGCACTGCGGCGATCTGCGAGGAGATCTCGCCCGTCGCCTTGGAGGTCTGCTCGGCGAGCGTCTTCACTTCCATGGCGACCACCGCGAAGCCCTTGCCGGCCTCTCCGGCGCGGGCCGCCTCGATGGTCGCGTTGAGCGCCAGAAGATTGGTCTGCGAGGCGATGTCGGTGATCAGGTTGACGACCTGGCCGATGCGCTGGGCACTGGCCGACAGGCTGCGGACCGCTTCCGCCGTGCTGCTCGCCTGACCCGTCGCCTCGCCGGCGACCGAAGCCGCCATGCTGACCTGCTGGCCGATCTCGCGGACCGAGGCGGACAGCTGCTCCGCCGCCGAGGCGACGGTCTGCACGTTGGTGGTCGCCTGCTCCGCCGCCGCAGCGACGACGGTCGACTGGCGCGACGTCTCGTCGGCAGAGCTGCTCATCACACCGGCGCTCTGCTCGAGCTGCGACACGGCGGCCGCCACCGAGCGGACGATGCCGGAGACCTCGGTGTCGAAGCGGTCGGCGAGGTCGTTCATGGCCGAACGCTTCTCGACTTCGGCGCGCTCCGCCGCAGCGACCTGATCCCTGCGCATCTGGTCGGCCGCCTGCAACTCGTGCAGCAGGACTTCGGTCGCGTTCCAGATATCGCCGATCTCGTCCTTGGAGCGACGCGGGTCAATCTCGAGGTCGAGCTTGCCGCCGGCGATGTCCGTGAGAGCCTGCGAGGCCTTCACGAGCGGACGGCTCAGGAGGCGCGTGCCGATCCAGATGGCGAGGCCGATGCCGACCAGGAGACCGATGACGGCGGTCAGGAGGATCGTCATCTGCTCGCGCTTGGCCTTGGCGACCATCATGTCGCGGATCGGGCCCACCTGCGCCTGCAGCTGCTCGGCGTAGGCATTGACCGAGGCCTGCAGCGCCTTGCGGTTGGCCCGGTTGGCGTCGTTGTTGCCCTGGGCACTCGCGGCCTGGGGACCCTCCTCCGACGCGAGACGGGCCGTCTCCGTGCGGAATTGGCGGAAGCCCTTGAGGTCATTCTCCATCTGGTCGAACAGCTGGGCCTCGGCCGGCGGCGTCAGCGCCCGCAGGCGCTCGGTGACGTCGTCGATGCGGTCGAGGTTCTTCATGATGCCTTCGGCGAAGGGCTTCGCCTTCTCGGCACTCGACGACATGTAGGTGCCGCGGGACTCCATCACGACGGCGGTGATGTACTTGTCGATGCGCTCGACGAAGAAGGCGCGTTGCGCCGTCTGGTCGAGCAGCAGTGCCTCGTTCGCCGAACTCTGCAGCGAGCGATACGACGTCACTCCCACGACGACGGTCGACGCCGCCAGCACGCCGACGATGAGAAACAGCTTTCCACTGATGTTCACTGTAATTCTCCAGTTTGGCCGCATCAGTGAGCCGCGTCAGCGGCCTTCGTCGGCTTGGCCTCATCCTTCATCGCCTGCATGGCGATGCGCCTCATGTCTTCTTTCTCGACATAGTTCAGACCCTCGACGAGGATGTCCTTCACTACCTCGTAGTTCAGGCGACGGTTGGTGTTCTCTTTGACGGCAAGAGTTATCTCGTTGATATTGTATTTCGACAACTTGCCGAATTCGATCACGCCGTTGGTGTAAATTTCGCGGAACGCCTCGTCGATGACAAACGAATCCGGCTCGATACTGATCTCGTGGAGAAGGCCGGCATCAGCGGTGTAGACAAGCTTCGCGACGACATAGCCCTGCACGGCGCCATCGGTGATCATGGGAACCGTCATCGTCGGAAGCTTTCGATATTCGAGACCTTCGAGATAGACTTCCTCTTCCTTGCCGGACTGACCGACAGCCCAGTAGGCCGCGGCATAGCTCGAGGCGATCGTGATCAGGCACACCCAGAGCCCAATGAACAGGAGCTTGATCATCCTTTTGCCACCGGCTCCGCGATACGGCTGTCGTAGGTGCCGTCCCAGTCCACGTCGCGCATGGCCCTCGACAGAATCTCCGAGACCTCCCGCGAGGCTTCATAGTTCAGCGCCAGCAGTTCGCGATCGCGCACGAGCTTCTCGCGCACCTGCCGGAGGCGCCGGGCGAGTTCCTGGTCGGCGGCGACGTCGACGTCTGTGACCTGCGCGCGGACGAGCTCGAGCAACGCGCGCGACTTCTGGCGGCTGGCCGCGTCGTAGTCGTAGGGCCGGCGGGCCGACAGGGCCTCGATCTCGGTGTCGAGAAGAGCCTCGAGGCGGTTCAGAACGCTCGACACGGCCTGTTGCACGGGTGTCATCACGACAGATCTCCGCTCTGCTGGTCGAAGTCGAGCGCTGCTGCGGCGTCGCCGCCGAAGTGGATCGCATCGAACCGGTCTTCGGCGGCCCCCATGGCCATCGTGCCGTCGGCCGCCGTTCCCCGCAGGGCCGCGGCGGCGCGCATCTGGTCGGCGATGCCGATGCCGCCGGCCTCGGCCAGCTGCGCCGCGATCTTCTCGGCCATCATGCCTTTCCAGATGCGGCCGCTCGTGCCCTCGCCGAACACGGCGTCGCCGCGGCTGGGCAGCATCGATTCGACAAAGGTGGCGAGGGCCATTGCTTCGAACCGGCTGTAGACGTCGTTGACCTGCCGGCCGGCACCGCTCGCGCCACCGCCGTGCAGGGCGGCATTGGTGCGGCGGGTGGCGAGTTCACCGGCGGCGTCGATGAGGTGACGGGGCCGCGCGCCGGCCGCCCGGTCCAGGGCGGCGTCGAAGGCCAGTGCATCGACGGAGACGCCGCGCGTCAGCCGCCGGCTCGCCTCCACGACCTGGGTGGGATCGGCGGCCCGAGCGACATCGAGGACGATGTCGGAGGGGGGGCGAATGCTCATCGGGGGGGCACCAGGCTCAAGGATCTTGTTGCTGGCACCCTGCCCGGCCTAGCTTACGGGAGGCTTGCACGCCGGGTGAAGAGCGAGCGCAGCGCGAGTTCTTCCATCGCCTTGCGCTCTTCTTGACGCCCGTGCTCGACGGCCAGCTTGTCCGACGTCGATTCCGCGCGACGCAGGCGCAGGCCGGCCTCCCGGACCGCCTCGCGCTGCACCCCGGCCTGCCGCTCGGCCTCGACCGACCGCACCGCCGCGCGACGCAGATGCTGCGCCGACTGCTCCACGAAGAGACCGTGCAGATGCGATCCGTCGCCGAGGGCCTGCAGCAGCGCGCGCTCCTCGGCGGCCAGACGGTTCCGGGCCTCGAGCGTTTCGGCGAGGGCCTGCTGCGCGCGCTTGTGCAGCTGCGACTGCACGTCGACGATGCGCTGCATCCGGCGAAGGCGTGGCTGTGACATCCGCTACCCCGTCGCCAGCCAGCTACCGACCGTGCCGCTGAACACGGCGAGCAATTCCTTGACCGTGAACAGCAGAAACAGCATCCCACCGGCCAGCAAGAAGGGCACGGCGACAAAGAAGATCGGCACCGTGGGCGTCAATTTGTTGATGAGGCCCGCCGCCAGGTTGACGATGATCGAGAAGACGATAAACGGGCTCGCCACTCTCAGGGCGAGAAGGAACGATTCGGTCAGTTGATCGGTGACCGAGACGAGCGCGAACTGCGGCATGAAGCCATCGGCCGGCGGCATCGCGTCATAGGAGCCGACGAGGCCGCGCAAGAGCTCCCAGTGCTGGTCGGTGATGAACAGCATGACCGTCGCCGTCAGCGTCAGCAGCGTCGACAGCGCCGGCAGCTGCTCGCCTTCGTCCTGCATCGCCCCGGGCATGCCGCCGACGCCGATCGACTGCGCGATCACCGCGGCGAAGGACTGCAGCGCCAGGAAGAACAATCGCCCGAGCAGGCCGATGAGGAGCCCGATCGCCGCTTCCGAAGCGATCGCCGACAAGAGGCTCGCAGGCGTCGCATCCGTCGCGAGGGGAAGAACCAGCGGGTAGAGCGTCGGTGTCAGTGCGAGGGAGACGGCGACGGCGATGTAGAGGCGCACCGTCGCGGGGATGCGGCTGCTGGAGAAGCCCGGCGCGATCAGGATGCATCCGCCGACCCGGCAGAACACCAGGAACGCCGCCAGGATCAGGTCCGAGGGCATCGCCATCAGGAGATGCTGCCGAGCGACTTGATCTCGACACCGCGGGCGATCTCGACGTGCGAGAGCACCGGCAGGGAGGGGAACATCCGCTCGATGATCATGCGGACATAGGGGCGCGAGTCCGGCGCGGTGACGACGACGAAGGAATGGTTCTGCCGCAGACGCTCGCGGATCGCGGCCGAGGCCTCGGTTCCGAACTGCTCGACGAGCCGCGGGTCGATGTCGAACTCGACGACGTCGCCCTTGCCGTCGCGCTTCAGGCTCTGGTGGAAGGCTAGGTCCCAGCGGTTGCCGAGCCGCAGGACGTTGAGGACGCCGTTGTCCGACAGGTCGCCGCAGATCTGCTGGGCGATGCGCATGCGGACGTGTTCGGCGACCTGCTCGGACCGGCGCGCGTGCGGCACGATCTCGGCCACCGCCTCCAGGATCAGCTTGAGATTGCGGATCGAGATGCGCTCGGCCAGCAAGAGCTTGAGCACCGCCTGCAGACCGGAATACGAAATCTGCGACGGGCAGATCTCCTCGAGGAGGCGCTTGTATTCGGGCTCCAGGCGATCGACGAGCGAGCGCATGTCCTTGTAGGACAAAAGCTGCGGAAGGTTGTTGCGGATCACCTCGGCGAGGTGGGTGAGGACGACCGACAGGTTGTCCACCGGCGCGAAGCCCTCGCGCCGCACCTCGGACGCGAAGGCGTCGGAGACCCACACCGCCGGCAGGCCGAAGGCGGGTTCACGGACCTCGTCGCCCGGGACGTTCGGCTTGCGCCCGTCCCCGGTCACCACCAGCAGTTCGCCGATGCGCAGTTCCTGGCTGGCGACGGCGGTGCCGTAGAGGCGGATCTGGTAGCCCTTGGCGGCGACCCCGAGATCGTCGGAGATCTTCACCTCCGGGATGACGAAGCCGTACTGTTCCGCGAACTTGCGCCGCATCTTGCCGACGCGGTGCGACAGCTCGGTCGGCGAGCGCAGGATCGTGCCGGCGAGTTGCTTGCCGACGGCGAGTTCGAGCTCGGCGACGCGCAGCGATTCCTTCACCGACTCCTTCGCCTCGCGCGCTTCCTTGTCGCTCTGCTGGCGCTGCAGATCGGCGCGGGCGGCCTGCTTGGCCGCAAGCTGCTTCGGAATGGTGTAGCCGACGAAGGCCATGACGCAGCCGAGCACCATGAACGGCAGCGCCGGCAGCCCCGGCACGATGGCGAAGCCGAACATCAGCGCCGCGGCGACGAACAGGGCCCGCGGGTAGGCGCCGAGCTGGCTCAGGATCGCCTGCTCGGCCGAGCCTCGCGTGCCGCCCTTCGAGACCAGCAGGCCGGCCGCCAGCGAGACGATGAGGGCGGGGATCTGCGAGACGAGGCCGTCGCCGACGGACAGCCGCGTGAACACGTCGGCCGCCTCGGCGAGCGGCATGCCGTGGCGGGTCGTGCCGATGATGATCCCGCCGAAGATGTTGACGGCGATGGTGATCAGGCTCGCGATCGCCTCGCCGCGGACGAACTTCGAGGCACCGTCCATGGAGCCGAAGAAGGCACTCTCTTCTTCCAGTTCACGGCGGCGGTGCTGCGCCTCCTTGTCGTCGATCAGTCCGGCCGAGAGGTCGGCGTCGATGGCCATCTGCTTGCCGGGGATCGCATCGAGCGTGAAGCGGGCGCCCACTTCGGCGATGCGGGTCGCGCCCTTGGTGATCACCAGGAAGTTGACGATGATGAGGATGAGGAAGACGACGATGCCGATGACGAAGTCGCCGCTCATGACGAACTGCGAGAAACCGGCGATGACGTGACCGGCCGCCGTCACGCCCTCGTTGCCGTGCGCCAGGATCAGCCGCGTCGTGGCGATCGAAAGCGCCAGCCTGAGCAGGGTGGCGATCAGCAGGATCGTCGGAAAGGACGAGAATTCGAGTGGCTTCTGGATCCACAGCGCCACCATCAGGATGAGGACGGAGATCGCCACCGACAGGGCGAGACCGATGTCGATGAGGAACGTCGGGATCGGCAGGAACAGCACCGCCAGGATGGCGACGATGCCGAGCGCGAACGCCACGTCGTTCAGCGACTTGCGCTCCGTGGCCGGCTTGTCGGCCAGGGCTGCGTTCTGTGTCTTCACGGCGGATCTCCCCCGAGGCGGCCGTCAATAACCCGTGGCGATTCTGCCGTAGACTTCTTCGGTGAAAGCGAAGATCTGCGCGCCGATGAAGGTTCCGGTGAGCGCCGTCACCACCAGGATCGTGATGATCTTGGGGATGAACGTCAGCGTCATTTCCTGAACCTGCGTCAGCGCCTGAAACAGAGCGATGGCGATACCGACCACCATGGCCGCTGTGACGGCCGGGCCGGCCGCCAGGATGACGGTCCAGATCGTCGACTGGACGATATCGAGGGCATCGGACTCGTTCATGGCTAGGCGATCACGACGCCATCGTCGAGCAGCAGCGTCTTGCCGTTGGCGAGCGTGCACATCGGCCCGTCACCGGTGATCTTCACCGACACGACCTCGCCGCTGATCTTGCCGTCGCCGGAGGTGACCGTCCGGCCGATCATGCTCTCCGCGAGGCTGATCGCCGAGGAGGTCAAAAGCGATTCGAGCTTGTTGTTGACCTGGACGCTCTGCTCGACCTGCGAGAAGGAGGCGAGCTGCGCGATGTATTCGGTCGACTCCATCGGCTTGGTCGGATCCTGGGTCTTCATCTGGGTGACGAGCAGGCTCAGAAAGGCCTCCTGGTCGAGCGTCGAGCCCCCCTGGGGGCGCGACGTCACCTGGCTGATCTGCTGCGTGCTCGCACCGAGTGCCGTCACGTCGGCCATGTCGTTCTCCTGTCCGCTGTCTCGGACGTCGCAATGTTCAGGCCGCGACGGCGACGATGGGTGTCGCGGGGCGGGCGAGGATCTCCGCCTCGGCGGGGAGCAGCCGGCGGATCTCGCGCAGCGCGTCGAAGCATCGACCCGCCTCGACGAGCGCCTCGGCGCTGGTGAGGCCGGAGAGGATGTGCTCGCTCGAGAAGGCGGCACGCGTCCGATAGAGCAGGTTGCCGAAGAGCTTCTCGGCCGCGCCGGCGTTGTGCGGGTCCATCAGCGCCGCCTGCAGGACGAAGTAGAGCTGACGCAGCGGCGTCGTCGTCTCCTCCGGCTGCAGCACGTGGCCCTCGAGGAGGAAGGTCGCGTCGTTCAGGAGTTCGAGCGTCACCTTCCGGCTCGTGCGCAACACGGCGCCGTTGATGAAGACGCGGTCGCCGGCCTTGAGCGAGAGTTGCATCGCCTTGCTCATCTCAGTCCGTCCCTGACCGTGCGGTTGATGTCGATGAGGCCGGTGAAGCTCTGGGTGGCGCCGCTGAGGAGCCGATCGGCCTCGCGGATGACCCAGAGGCCGATCGAGATCAGATCCGTCCGCAGGGGACCGGAGAGGCTGTTGCCGGGGTCCGACAGGTCGGAGATCAGAAAGCCCCAAAGCTGCTGCACGTACCGCACCGCCGCGGTGGCCTCGGCGGACCGCGGATCGCCGGCGGCGGCCCGCGTCAGCAGGTCGATGCCGTGATCGAACGCCATGACTTCGCGGCTCCGCCGCTCGTTCGAGTCGTCGTCGATGATCTCAGCGTAGGACATTCTGTACATGTTCGCTCCGCTCATCAGCGATAATTGAGGATACTGAGGTTCATGATCTTCGATGTCAGAGAATAAGACATCTCGATCTGTGTACTCAGTGTATCGATCTCGACCTTCTTCTCAGCCGGATCGACACGCTCCTGCGCGATGATCCGTTTGGCGACGATGTCGAGCTGCAGAGAAAGGCGATCGTTGGCGACCTTGATCTCCTGCTGGGCGACGCCGAGACGCGCCTGCAAGCCGGCCAGATCCGACAACGCTCCGTTCAGTGTCGTTGCGGCGTGGTCGACCAGGACCTGCCGTGTGTCGGCCCGGAGCTCACCGGCGCCGAGGCGTGACAACATCGTGTATGCCTCGGCAAGCTTGCGCAGCCCTGTCTCGTTGGCGCTCGCCGAGGTGGCGATCGTCCGGCTGGTCGAGATGCGGTTCTGCTGCGCTGCGTCGCTCGCCGACGACCAGTTCGCCTTCCAGGCGTCCTCTGCGAACAGGTCGGAGAACGCACCCTCCAGGAACGCCTCCATGGCGGCGGGAGAGATGTTCTTGACGAGAGGGCTCGACTGCGGGTCGACGGCGGGCAGCCCGAATGCCGAGGCGAAGGCGGCGTCCACCGACTGCATCGGCGTGCCGTCCAGGTCGGCTAGCGGCGCCTCGGCGGTGTTGATGCCGGCGAACAGGTAGGACCGCCCGTCGCTGGCGTTCAACGCGCTCTCGAAGCCGCTGAGAGCCACGGCCGCCTGGTCCTCGAGGAGCGACACCGCGTGGTCGGAACCCGGCAGGGCGAGGGTCGAGCGCAGGAGCTCGTTGCCGATGTCGGAGACGGTCTGCAAAGCCACCTGCGTCTGGTCGAGACGCGCCGCGGCGAGCGCGTTGCCGGTGCGCAGCCCCTCCAGTCCGTCGAAGTCGCTGCGCAGCGAGACGAGCCGGCCGGCCTGGGCCCCGAGCGTCGTGCCGACGTCGGCGTGCCGGCCGGTCACCACCTCTTCCGTCGCCTTCGCCAGCTGTTGCTGCAGGCTCAGAAGATTGGTCCGAGGCGAGGCGGCGAGCGAGAGGCTCGAGATGAAGCTGGTTCGCATGGGACTATCCTGCTGAGGCGAGCAGCGTCTTGAACAGCTCGTCGATGATCGAGATCAGCTTGGCCGAGGCGGCGTAGGACCTCTCCAGCTGCAGCTGATTGGCGTATTCGTCGTCGAGGTTCACGCCCGTGGCGTTGGAGAGCGCCTCCGAGGATCGCGCGAGGACGGAGGCCTGGTACTCGGCGTCAATGGTGGCCGACTGGCGGAGGCTCTCGAGCCAGCCCACGGATGCGGACGCGAAGTCGGCGAGGCCGCTGGGGCTCGCCAGACCGCTTTCCGAGGCGAAGCTCTGGGCACTGGTGTTCGCGACGGCGAGATCGAGCAGACGGTCGGGGAAGCCCGCCGACGACGACCCGTTGTACCGGTAGGCCGCGCCGTTGATGCCGCCGTCGCGGATGAGTTCGACGGAACCGCCGAGAGCCGGATCGACGGCGGGATTGAGGCGGAAGCGGCCGGCGACGCCGGCCGTGCCGGCATCGGGAATGGTCGTATCGCCCGCGTCGAAGACGCCCGCCAGGGCGGGGCCGCCGGCCCCCGACTGGTCGAGTTCGGCGAACGCCGTGATCACGCCGCGGGCGATCTCGTCGAGCTGCAGCTGGTAGGTGGCAGAAACGTCGTCGCGCAGGCGGGCGAGCGATGCCAGCCGCCCGTCCCGCAGCGGCATTCCAGCCGCCTCGCTGGTCACCGGCACGCCGTCGATCGTCACGGCGTTGCCGGGTGTATCGGCGAGATAGATGTGGGTCGGTTCGAAGGAGACGGTCCGGGCGTGGCCCTCGAACAGCGTCACGCCGCTGTCGGTGTAGATCGCGAGATCGTTGTTCTCACGCCGGATCGTCGCGACGCCCAGTTCTTCCGACAAGGCCGCGACGACGCCGTCGCGCTTGTCGAGCATGTCGGTGACGTCCGTCCCGAGCACAGTGCCGGCGACGACGGCGCTGTTGAACTCGGAGAACTGGCCGAGAAGGTGGTTGATGCGCGCGACGGAGGTCGCCATGTCCGCGTCCGCATCGCGCCGGACCGAGATGACGGCGGAGGCCGCGGTGTTGAGAGTATCGGCGAGGTCACGGCCGGCCGTGACGACGTTCTGACCGAACAGCGCGTCGTCCGGGGCGTTGGCATACTGGGCGACGGCGGTCGCGAAGGCGCCGATCTTGGCGGCGGGAGACTGCTGCAGCTCCGGGTCGCCGATGGTCTCGGCCAGCCGCTGCAGACCCTCGAGCATCGTCTGCTCGCCCGAAGCCCGCGCGGTCGCGTCGAGCATGCGCGTATAGAGCGGCGCATCCGCCGCTCTTGAGATCTGCGGAATGCGGGCCGCGCCGTCCGCCGTGGTCGTCGTCGTGGCGAGCTTTCGCGAATAGGCGGGATCGTCCGCCCCGGAGATGTTGCGCCCCGAGACGGAGATCTGCGTCGAGGTCGCCTGCAGAGACGACCGTGCGGTGTGCAGCGCAGCTGTCAGGCTCATTCTCGCCCCCGCTAGTGCTTCAGCGCCGTCGTCCGGCGCATCAGCGCTTGAGGTTCATGAGGACGTCCAGCAACTCGTTGCCGGTCTGGAAGCTCTTCGAGTTCGCCGTGTAGTCGCGCTGGGCGATGATCATGTCGGTGAGCTCGGCCGCCATGTCGACGTTCGACTGCTCGAGCGCCCCGGAGACGACGCCGCCGTAGCCGCCCTCGGTCGGGAAGCCCATCTGGACGTCGCCGGAGTCCGTCGTCGTCGCAAAGACGTTGCCGGGCATCGGCTGCAGGCTGTCCGGGCTCGACACGTCGGCGAGCGGGATGCGGAACGCCGGCAGCTTCGCGCCGTTCTCGTAGACGGCATAAACGGTGCCGTCGCTCTCGATGGCGATGTCGGAGACGACGCTCGGCGCGCTGCCGTTCACCGCGATGTTGATGGGCGTGTAGTCGGTCGCGAGCTGCGTCATCGAGCCGACGTCGAGCTCCAGGGTCTCACTGGCCTGCCCCCCTTGAAGTGGTCCTCCCTGAGGTATGGGTTTTGAGCCCTATTGGAGGACGGACAGATGGCGAGGAAGCGGCATAGGCCCGAGGAGATAGTCACGAAGCTTCGGCAGGTTGAGGTCCTGACGGCGCAGGGCAAGT
>CAMDHY010000137.1 GCA_945898215.1 Pseudoxanthobacter soli DSM 19599
CATGAACTAACAATCAAACCGGACCACCGACGTGGGGCAGGTCAATCGTCGACCAGATTGTCGATCTACTCGCCGTGCTGAAGGCGCGCGGCATGGCGGTGCTCCTCGCCGAGCAGAACGCCGAGATGGCGCTCGCCGCCGCCGACCGCGCCACCGTGCTGGAGACCGGCCGGGTGGTGACGGAAGGAGCGGCCGCGACGCTCGCCGCCGATCCCGCCATCCGCCGCGCCTATCTCGGCCTTCGATCCTCCCCCATCGCTTCCCGGAATCCCGCCTCATGCCGCGTTTCGTCGACCTATCTGTGCCGATCGAGAACGGGGTCGCCAGCGATCCAGAATACTCGCGCCCCGAGATCACCTATCTCGGCCACGGCCAGACCATTGACCGGATGCGTGCCTCGTTTCCCGACCTGACGCCGGAGCACTTGCCGGACGGCGCCGCCTGGGCGATCGAGAAGCTGACGGTGACCACCCACCACGGCACCCACCTCGACGCGCCGTGGCACTTCCACCCGACCACCAATCACGCCCTTGGCGCGGGCGAGCGATCGCCGACGATCGACGAGATTCCCCTCGACTGGTGCTTCCGGCCCGGCGTGAAGCTCGACTTCCGCAAGCTCGCCGACGGCACCGTCGCAACTGCGGCTGACGTCGAGCAGGAGCTTTTGCGCATCGGCCACACGCTGCAGCCCTTCGACATAGTCGTAGTGAATACCCGTGCCGGCGGACGCTACGGCGCGGACGACTATGTCCGCGCCGGCTGCGGCATGGGCCGCGAGGCGACGCTCCATCTCCTGGAGCGTGGCGTCCGCATCACCGGCACAGACGCCTGGAGCTGGGACGCGCCGTTTGATGTCACTCAGGAGAGGGTCGCCGCCACCGGCGACTATTCGCTCGTCTGGGAAGGCCACAAGGCGGGCCGCGAGCGTGCCTACTGCCACCTCGAGAAACTGCACAACCTCGAGACGCTGCCGGCAACAGGCTTCACGATCGCCTGCTTCCCGGTGAAGATCCGCGGCGCCTCGGCGGGGTGGACCAGGGCGGTAGCGATCCTAACCGAAGCAGAAGCATCGTCGGGGGGCACGCCCACGTGACGGGAACCGAAACCGAATCTTAGCCCAAGCCGGCGAACGCTTTCGGCGCGCCTGAGGGTGTTCAGGTCAAATAGCGGAGAGTGGCGATCGGGGCGGCCGACTGAGGAAGCTCACAGTTGGTCGCGGAAAAGCATGCGTGCGTCCGACTGCGTGTATCGGCGACCACCCGCATCCACACTCAAAGCGTAGGTTTGCGCGTAGGTAGGGGAGGCACCTATACTGCTTTCCCCAGCGATTTCAGTCACTTGCCGCCGGGAGCTGGTGGAGCCGAGGGGAATCGAACCCCTGACCTCTGCAGTGCGATTGCAGCGCTCTCCCATCTGAGCTACGGCCCCGGCCCGAAGGCAGCGGGATTTACGGCGGCGGCCGGCGCGCTGTCAAGCGAAGTGGGCGCCGGAGATCGTGTTCGTCGTGGCGGTGCACCGCCGCCGTCCGTCGTCGCGTGTGCGAAGCACCGTCCGCCCGGCGGGGGCCCCGCGCCCTCACCCTCGCCCGGCTGGCGGTCGCACCCGGTCAGGCGGCAGCGCGGCGGCGCGGGGCGAGAATCAGGTGGAAGATCACCGCCGCGACGCCCATCGCCGGCATCACGGTGGCGAGCGCCACGATCGGGTCGGCGAACAGGGCGACCGTCAGGCCGGCGACGAAGCCCGTCGCCATCTGCAGGAAGCCCATCAGCGCCGAGGCGGCGCCGGCCATGTGCGGATAGTCGGCGAGTGCCGCCGTCTGCGTCGCCGGCAGGATCAGCGCGATGCCGAAGGCCCAGAACTGCACCGGCAGGATGACGCTGATGATCGACGGCTCGAACAGGCGCAGGCCGATCGTGAAGACGACGGCGCTGACGCCGACGATGGCGAGGCCGATCGGCACCAGCTTCGGCGCCGCGACGCGCCGCATCAGCCGCTGCGTGACGAAGCCGCCGAGCATGTAGGACATCGTCTGGCAGATCATCACCAGGCCGTACTGCGTCGGCGTCAGCCCGAGCTGCCCCATCATCACGAACGGCATCATGATCGCGAGCGCGTAGAGCCCACCGACCGACAGGCCGATGACGAGGCTCGCCCGCATGAAGCCGCGCGCCACCAGCAGGCGGCCGTAGCTGACGGCGAGCCGGCCGGGGTGGATCAGGCCGATGTCCGGCCGCTCCAGCGTCTCGGGGATGGCGAAGACGAGCACCGCGACCAGCACGACGCCATAGGCGAGCATCAGCACGAACAGCCACGGCCAGCCGGCCACCTCGAGCACCAGGCCGCCGAGCGTCGGCGACACCGCCGGCCCGATCGCCAGCATGATGCCGATGGTCGTCATGATGCGGGTCGAGGCCTGGCCGGTGAACTGGTCACGCACCATCGCCCTGGACAGCGCGATGCCGGCGGCGGCGCCGACGCCCTGGAACAGACGCGCGACGGTCAGGACCTCGATCGACGGCGCGAACACCGCGACGAGGCTGGCCGCGACATAGATCGCCATGAAGATGAAGCCGATCGGGCGGCGGCCGAAGGCGTCCGACAGCGGCCCGCAGGCGAGTTGCGCCACCGCGAAGCCGCCGAAAAAGGCGGTCAGCGTGTGCTGCACCTCGGCGTGGGTGGCGCCGAAGGCGACCGACAGCTCCTGCATCGCCGGGGTGTAGAGCGCCAGGCTGATCGGCCCGAGCGCCACCAGCGCCGCCCCGACGATCGAGATGCGGCGTTCGCTGACGGCAGGGCGGGAGGCGGCTTCGGACATCGGGGTCCCGATCTGTTCGGCAATCGTCATGGATCGGCTCACGGGAGGCGGCGGGACGCCTCAGGAGGTGGCGGTGTCGGAGAGGTTGCGGATCATCCGGCCGAGCGCCCGCCGCACGGCCGCGACGTCGCCGTCCCCGAGGCCCTCGGTGGCCTGTTCGCGGACGTGGCGGCCGAGGGTGCGGATGCGCTCGACCATCGCCGCGGCGGTGGCGGAGGGGCGGACGATCTTGGCGCGCCGGTCGGTCGGGTCCGGGCAGCGCTCGACCAGCCCCTTGCCCTCGAGGGCGTCGAGGTAGCCGACGAGCGTCATCGGATCGACATTCATGATGTCGGCGAGTGCCGTCTGCCGGCGGTCCTCGTAGACGGCGATGTAGGCGAGCGTGCGCGCTTCGCTGGCGGTGAGGCCGAGCCCCTCCGCCTCGGCGGCCCGTTCGAAGCGCCGGCGCAGCAGGCGCTGCGCGTCTGCCAGCAGGAAGCCGAGGGGGATGTCGCTTGGGGGTGTCGCAGAGGTCGCCATCGTCGCCGCGGGGTCCGGACCATCGGGAGAACCAAACACTAAGTCTTCCATATGATCCGTGAAGCTGGCTTTTTGCAGGCCAGCCATGCGCCGCCCGCGAGCGTCTGCCGCCGCCGATGACGGCTCGGTGCTTCCCTCGCCCCGGCGTTGGCGCTAAAGACGCGGGTTAATCTCGACCCGTCGCCGGACAGAGCCCGGCCTGCGGGCGACACCGGGCCGGACCGGGACCGGCCGACGCTGGAGTGAAGCCATGAGTGCGCCGCGCACCCTCTACGACAAGATCTGGGACGACCACGTCGTCGACGTGCAGCCCGATGGCACCGCGCTCCTCTACATCGACCGCCACCTCGTCCACGAGGTGACGAGCCCGCAGGCCTTCGAGGGGCTGCGCACCACCGGCCGCACCGTGCGGGCGCCGCAGCGCACGCTCGCCGTCGTCGACCACAACGTGCCGACGACCGACCGCTCGCTGCCGAACGAGGATCCGGAGAGCGCCGCCCAGATCGCGGCACTCGCCGAGAACGCCCGCGAGTTCGGCGTCGAGTACTACGACGAGTTCGACAAGCGGCAGGGCATCGTCCACATCGTCGGGCCGGAGCAGGGCTTTACCCTGCCGGGCATGACGATCGTCTGCGGCGACAGCCACACCTCCACCCACGGCGCCTTCGGGGCCCTCGCCCACGGCATCGGCACGAGCGAGGTCGAGCACGTGCTCGCCACGCAGACGCTGATCCAGAAGAAGGCAAAGAACATGCGCGTCACCGTCGACGGCACGCTGCCGGACGGTGTCGGCGCCAAGGACATCATCCTCGCCATCATCGGCACCATCGGCACCGCCGGCGGCACCGGCTACGTCATCGAATATGCCGGCGAGGCGATCCGCGCGCTATCGATGGAAGGCCGCATGACGGTCTGCAACATGTCGATCGAGGGCGGCGCCCGCGCCGGCCTGATCGCGCCCGACGAGAAGACCTTCGAATACATCGCCGGCCGCCCGAAGGCGCCGCAGGGGGCGGCCTTCGAGGAGGCCCGCCGCTTCTGGGAGACGCTCGTCAGCGACGAGGGCGCCCACTTCGACGCCGAGATCCGCCTCGACGCGGCGAGCCTGCCGCCGACCGTCACCTGGGGCACGAGCCCGGAGGACGTCGTCTCGATCGAGGGCGTCGTGCCAGACCCGGCGCTGATCGCCGACGACAACCGCCGCGCCGCCAAGATCCGGGCGCTCGAGTACATGGGCCTGAAGGCCGGCACGCCGATCACCGACATCAAGCTCGACCGGGTGTTCATCGGGTCCTGCACCAACGGGCGCATCGAGGACCTGCGCGCCGCCGCCAAGATCGTCGAGGGCAAGCACGTCGCCCCCCACGTCAGCGCGATGGTTGTACCGGGCTCCGGCCTCGTGAAGGAGCAGGCGGAGGCCGAGGGTCTCGACAAGATCTTCCTCGCCGCCGGCTTCGAGTGGCGCGAGCCGGGCTGCTCGATGTGCCTCGCCATGAACCCGGACCGGCTGGCGCCGCAGGAGCGCTGCGCCTCCACCTCGAACCGCAACTTCGAGGGCCGCCAGGGCTTCAAGGGCCGCACCCACCTCGTCTCGCCGATCATGGCGGCGGCGGCGGCGATCGCCGGGCACTTTGTCGACATCCGCGACTGGAAGTGACATCGCGGCCCGGGCGACCGGGCCGACGGTGACGCAGAACGGAAAAGGGCCGGCCGAGGATATCTCGGCCGGCCCTTCTCGTTTCAGGCAAGTGGCGGTGCGCGGCGGCGCGAGCGCCTCAGCCGAGCCCGTGGCTCAGCGATAGACCCACTTGCAGTCCTGCACCGGCTTGTAGGTGACGACGCGGTTGCCGTTCGGCTTCACGACGACGACCTTCTTGGTGACGTTGGTGCAGCGCTTGACGCGCGTCGGCTGCACGTAGACCGGGCCGGGGGCGACATAGACCGGACCCGGCCGCACGACGACCGCCGGCGGGCGATAATAGGGATAGGGCGCGACGTAGGCGCCGCGGCCGTAGTAGGCGCCGGGCTTCACCTTGACGACGACGTCGGCGGCGGCGGGCGTGACAGCGGCCGGGGCCAAGAAGGCGAGCCCGCAGGCGAGGCTGCCGGCAAGGGCGAGGGCGGCGATACGCGACATGGAACGCTCTCCTGGGTTGCGGCTTCGCAGCCGACGATGAGCGAACCATAGCTGACGCTTCCTTAACGGCGTCTGAGGCCGGCGTTCAGCTTCGGTTCAAGAGTGTGAACGGCAGGGGGCGGCAACTGTCCCGCGGAACAGTCCCGCCGGCGGGCCGTCCCCCGGCGCCTTCTCCTGGACTGGTCGTCTCGGAACATGGAAGAGCCGCGACCGGGTGGTGGAGTACCCGGTCGCGGCCCGGGCCGCGCGGCATCCGGAGGGCACCGTGCGCCCTCCGCGTGACGGACTGGTCGGCTTACTGGGCCGGCGGGGTCGTCGGCGTCGTGGTCGTCGCCGGGGCCGTCGTCGTCGCCGGGGCCGTCGTCGTCGCCGGGGCGGGGGTCGTCGTCGCGGGCGGGGTCGTCGTGGTAGCGGCGGGCGGCGTCGTGGTAGCGGCGGGCGGCGTCGTCGCGACCGGCGCCGGCGCACGGCCGCCGATGAAGCCGCCGGCATAGGCGATGACGACGACGACGATCACGATGACGACGAGAATGAGGATGTTTCTCTGGCTCATGGCGTGGTGGCTCCCGTTATTCGCAAGGCAGACGAGCACCGCCGATCGCGCCGCCCCGTCCCCGCGCACCTCAGCACGTAGACCATAACAATGGCGGACCCACGACCGTTCCCTGCGCAGGCGACGGGACGTGGCGATGCCGCCGTCACCGCCAAACTCCCGTTGCAAACGCGCCATAGGCCGATTGGAACGCGACGTGCTTGGTCTTCGGCCAGTGCAGGCGACGAGGTGACCCATGCAGGATACGTCGAGGCGCGACGAGGGGGCGGCGGCCGGCCCCGCGGTCGAGACCCGCGCGGTGGCGGCGACCGCCGGCGAGGGCCTGCCGAAGGAATACGGGCAGATCGTCCTCGTGCTGCAGGGCGGCGGCGCGCTCGGCGCCTATCAGCTCGGCATCTACCAGGCGCTGCACGAGGCGCGCGTCGAGCCCGACTGGGTGATCGGCACCTCGATCGGCGCCATCAACGCGAGCCTGATCGCCGGCAACGCCTACGACCGGCGGCTCGAGCAGCTGTCGGAGTTCTGGACGCGGATGCGCCACGGCCCGCTCGCCCGCCAGATGCTGGCGATGGCCGGATCGCATCCCACGGCTGCCAGCCTGATGACGATCGCCACCGGCATCCCCGCCTTCTTCACCCCGAACCCGATGGCCTTCACCGGTGCCCACACCCGGCTCGGCCCCGCGGCGGCCGGCTACTACTCGACCGCCCCCCTCGCCGAGACGCTCGGCGAACTCGTCGATTTCGGGCGCATCAACGCCGGGGCGACGCGGCTGACGGTTGGTGCGGCGAACGTCCGCAACAGCGCCATGACCTATTTCGATTCCCGCCGGACGCCCCTCGACGTGCGCCACGTCCTCGCCTCCGGGGCGCTGCCGCCGGCCTTCCCGGCCGTCGAGATCGACGGGGAGTACTACTGGGACGGCGGCGTGCTCTCCAACACCCCCGTCGAGGCGGTGTTCGACGACAATCCGCGCAAGAGCGCCATCGTTTTCGTCGTGCACATCTGGAACCCGGAAGGCCCGCCGCCGGAAACGATGTGGCAGGTGATGAACCGGCAGAAGGACGTGCAGTATTCGAGCCGCGCCGTGTCCCACATCGCCCGCCAGCGCCAGATCCACCGGCTGCGCCACATCATCGCCGATCTGGCGGCGCGCCTGCCGGACGACGAGCGGCTGAGCCCCGAGGTGCGCGCCCTCGCCGGCTATGGCTGTGTGACGCGCATGCACGTCGTGCGTCTGCTCGCGCCGAGCCTCGACGGCGAGGACCACACCAAGGACATCGACTTCACCACCGCCGGCATCGGCCATCGCCGCACCGCCGGCTACGACGACATGTGCCGCGTGCTGGAGGCCCGTCCCTGGGAGGCCGACTTCGACCCGCTGGAAGGCTTCATCCTGCACGAGGCGCGGCCGGACGGGGTGCACTCGAGCGTCGGCGCGCCGAGCTGAGGTGGCGCCGCAGCGGAGCCTCACCCGCCCGTCACGAGGCCTTGCGTCATGACGCCTTGCTTGCGGCGGTGGACGCCGGCGCCGCGCCGCTGTCAGGCAGTACCAGCCTGAGGCCGAGCGCGGCGGCGAGCGCCAGCGCCACGAAGATCGCGGCGACCGTCGTAGTCCACCCGGCGCTGTCGAAGACGGCGCCGAGCACGACGCTGCCGGCGAGCCCGCCCAGATAGTAGGAGGCGAGATAGAGGCCGCTCGCCGCCGCCCGGTCGAGGGTGGCGGCCCGGCCGACGAAGCCCGTCGTCACCGCCTGGGCGAAGAAGGTGCCGGCCCCCACCATCGCGAGCCCCGCCAGCACCAGTGCGAGCGACGGTGCCGCCAGCAGGGCGAGCCCGACGCCTGCGACGGCGAGCCCGCCGAGGAAGGCGCCGCGGCGGCCGATGCGCTCGGCCACGCGGCCGGCGAATGGCGTCGTCAGCATCGACGGCACGAACACCAGGTAGACGACACCGAGCAGCGACGCCGGCAGCGACAGCGGCGGCGCCGCCAGCACGAAGTTGACGTAGGTGAAGGTGCCGATGAAGGCGAACAGGATGAGGAAGCCGATGGCGAAGCTCGCCTGCAGCGCCCGGTTCGACAGATGCGTCGCCCACACCGACAGGGGCGACGGCACCGGGCCGGTGGCGAGCCGCGGCGTCGAGCCGCCAAGTCAGACGAACACCACGGCGGCGCCGACGAGGTTGAGGACGGCGAAGGCGATGAAGCTGCCCGGCAGTCCGATGCCGTCGGCGAAGGCGGCCGCGAGCAGGCGTCCGAGCAGGTTGGAGGCGACGTTGCCGGTGATGTAGGCGGCCATCGCGCTCGCCGCCTCGGCCGCCGTGCACTCCTCGGCCAGATAGGCCATGGTCAGGGTGAAGGCCGCCGACATGAACAGACCTTGGGCGACGCGCAGCGCCGTGAAGGTGGCGAGGTCACCGGCGAAGGCGAGCAGGGCTGTCGGAACCGCGAGCAGCGCCAGGCTCACCCAGATGCCCGTCTTGCGGTCGATCCGGCGGGCGAACAGCGCCACCGCGAGGCCGGCGACGGCCATGCCGAAGGTCGAGGCGTTGACCGCCGAGCCCATCGCCGACGGCGTCGCGCCATAGGCGGCCGAGAGCGCCGGCAGCACCGCCTGGGCACCGAACAGGTCGATCAGGGTGAAGAAGCTCGTCAGCCCGATGACGACGAGGTTCATCATCATGCCGCGCGCGGCGCGCGACGGATCCGCCACCTTCATGCGCGCTCCTCCGCCGATGCGCCCCGCGGGCTGCCGCTTCAGGGCCTGAGGATGTCCGTCACCAGCAGCACCGCCGGCTCGCTGCCGGTGTTCTCCCACCAGTGGATGGTCGCGACGGTCTCGGTCTCGCCGCTGCCGGCGGTGTGGACGATTGGTTCGGCGACGCCCTCGCGATGCTCCACGATGGTGCCGGACAGGAAGTAGATGACGGCCGGTCGGTCGCGGTTGTCGTGCACCGGCAGATGGCCGCCGGGGGCGATCGTCATCAGGCGCGAGCGCAGGACGCGTCCCTGGCCCGCCGGGATCTGTCCGGCGAGATCGAGGGCGACGACGTCGCGGACCTCGACGCCCTGCGGGGACGTCGGGCCGTCGAGGGCGAGCGCGGGCATCGTCGGCAGCAGGAGCGCCAGCGCTGCGAGGAGGAGGCGGAACGAACGGCTCATGTCGGGCTCCCTCGGGGGTTGGGCGGTCAGGCGACGGAGTAGCCGCCGTCGACCATCAGCACGTGGCCGGTGATGCCGCTCGCCGCCGGCGAGGCGAGGAAGGCGACGCCCGCGGCGATTTCCGTGCGCGACATCAGCCGGCCCATCGGCGTGTCGTCGATCCAGGTCTGCAGCACCTCGGGATGGCTGCGGCCGACATCGGCGAGCATCTCCGTGTCGGTGTAGCCGGGGGCGACCGCGTTCACCCGCACGCCGGTCTTCGCCCATTCGACCGCCAGCACCCGGCAGAGGTGGGCGACGCCGGCCTTAGAGATGTCGTAGGCGATGTGATGTTCCGGGCGGACGACGCGCACGCCGGCGACCGACGAGATCGCCACGATCGCTCCCGTGCCGCGCGCGATCATGCCCCGGCCGAAGGCGCGCGCGGCGTGGAAGACGCCGTCGAGGTTGACCGCCATCACCTTGCGCCAGTCCTCGTCGCGGTAGTCGAGCGCGGGGCTCTCGATGACGATGCCGGCGTTGGCGACGAGCACGTCCGTGCCGCCGTGGCGGCGCGCGATCTCCTCGGCCGCCGCCTCGATGGCGGTGCGCTCGGCGGCGTCGAAGGCGATCCAGTCCGTCTTCAGGCCCTCGGCGGCGAGGGCCTCGGCGGTGGCGGCGACGCGGTCGGAGCGGTCCGCCAGCACGACCGTCGCGCCGACCCCGCCGAGGGCGCGGCAGATGTCGCGCCCGATGCCGCCACCGGCACCGGTGACGAGGGCGACGCGGCCGTCGAGGCGGTAGAGGTCGAGCATGGCGTCTTCCTTCCGTTGTCTGGAGCGGTCACGGTCTAACGGGGCGCGACCGGCACGGCCGGTGCCCGGTCACGTGATCCGTACGATGTCGTCCCTGAAAAAGAGCGGCTCGACCGCAAGCCCCAGGCCCGCATAAAGCGATGGCGGGACGGAGATGTCGGCGAGGTAGAGTTCCCCCACCAGCGGCGCCGCCGCGGGCGCGCGCAGGCCGGCCTTCGGCAGGGCGAGCGTCATCGTGGCGGTGGCCGTGATCGCCGGCGCGAACACCGTGCCGGTGGCGGCGTCGATCCCGGAGGGAACGTCGAGGGCGAGAACCGGAGCACCGCAGCCGTTCGCCCAGGCGATCAACTCGGCCGTGCGGCCGGACGGGGCGCCGCGCAGCGAGTAGCCGATCAGCCCGTCGATCACGAGGTCGACGGGGCCGAGGGCGTCCGGCGCCAGGAGCGCCTCGGCACCGGCGACGCCCATGCGCGCCAGCACGTGGCGCTGGTGCGCCGGCACCTCCGTCATCGCCTCGGGCTCCTGCGCGAGCACCACGGTGACCGCGGCGCCCCAGGTGGCGAGCCGCCGCGCCGCCACCAGGGCGCCGCCGCCGTTGCCGCCGCCGCCCGCCATCACCGCCACGGCCCGGCCGCGCGGATCACCGGCGAGGAAGCGCGTGCGGGCGAGGTGCGCCAGGTTTCGGCCGGCGTTCTCCATCATCTGGATCAGCAGGATACGGTAATCCTGCACCATCGCACGGTCGACCTCGACCATCTGCTCAGTCGTTAGCCACGAAATGCCTTCCATGTAGGCAAATCGCAAAGCTTACCCGTCGAAAGGAGCGCTCGTCCGTGGACGGTATGGCCGGCGGGGAGGAGCCAAGCCTTCGGAACTCCCGAAAGATACAGCAAATTGACATTCGCCGTATGAACATCGGCGTTATCGTGGGGATCGCGGTCTTCGCGTGCTCGCGACGGTGACCGGTCGCGGAAAGAGGAGCCTGTGATGCGGACGATCGACCTTTTCCCGCGGCCGACACGGCGCGTCGCGCTCGGGCTCGGCC
>CAMDHY010000138.1 GCA_945898215.1 Pseudoxanthobacter soli DSM 19599
CCGCCGCTCCGGCCGGCGTGGCGAGACTGATGCCCGCGACGGCCGCAGCCGGCGCCGCACACCGCAGGGCCGGCCGCTCGCGCGGATCAGCCGAGTGCTCGGCACCTACGTCTTCTCGAGCCTGACGCGGCGCATCGTCATCCTCAACCTCGCCGGCCTGATCGTGCTGGTGAGCGGCATCCTCTTCCTCAACCAGTTCCGCGCCGGCCTGATCGACGCGCGCGTCGAGAGCCTGCTCACCCAGAGCGAGATCATCGCCACCGCCATCGCCGCCTCGGCCTCGGCCGACGAAGGCGGCGTGCTGCTCGATCCCGACCAGCTGTTCCGCGCCCAGGCGAACGAGGCGGCGCCGCAGGCCTCCGACGATGGTCTCGGCGCCCTCGACTTCCCGATCAATCCCGAGCGCGTCGCGCCGGTGCTGCGGCGGCTGATCTCGCCGACGAAGACGCGCGCCCGCATCTACGACCGCGACGGCGTGCTCCTGCTCGATTCGCGCCACCTCTATGCCCGCGGCCAGATCCTGCGCTTCGACGCGCCGGCGCCGGCGGTACAGAAGGACGACCTGTTCTCGCAGGCGTGGACGGCGGTGGAGCGCTTCCTCGGGGCCGGCGACCTCGCGATCTACAAGGACCTCGGCCCGACCGGCGGGCGCGGCTATCCGGAGGTCGAGCGGGCGCTCGACGGCGCGCCGGCGACCGTGGTGCGCTCGAACGAGCGCGACGAGGTGGTGATCGCGGTGGCGGTGCCGATCCAGCGCCAGCGCACCGTGCTCGGCGCGCTGCTGCTCTCCACCCAGGGCGGCGACATCGAGCAGATCCTCGCCGCCGAGCGCATGGCGATCGTCCGCGTCTTCCTCGTCGCCGCCGCGGTGATGGTGGTGCTGTCGGTGCTGCTCGCCGGCACCATCGCCGGGCCGATGCGCCGTCTCGCCGCCGCCGCCGACCGGGTCCGCCGCGGCGTCAAGGCGCGCGAGGCGATCCCGGACTTCGCCGGCCGCAACGACGAGATCGGCCACCTCGCCCGGGCGCTGAAGGAAATGACCTCGGCGCTCTACCGCCGCATGGACGCGATCGAGGCCTTCGCCGCTGACGTCTCGCACGAACTGAAGAACCCGCTGACGTCGCTGAAGAGCGCGGTCGAGACGCTGCCGCGGGCGAAGAGCGAGGACTCGAAGGCGCGCCTCTACGCCATCATCGAGCACGACGTGCGGCGCCTCAACCGGCTGATCTCCGACATCTCCGACGCTTCCAGGCTCGACGCCGAACTGTCGCGCGAAGACACCGAGCCGGTCGACATGGCGCGGCTGCTCGCCGCCGTCGTCGAGGTGCAGCGCGGGCTGGTGAAGCCCGACGGGCCGCGGGTGGTGCTCGAGGTCGAGGCGGAGAAGCCGAACGCCTACTTCACCTTCGGCCACGACAGCCGTCTCGGCCAGGTGTTCACCAACCTGATCGACAACGCCCGCTCGTTCTCGCCGCCTGGCGGCGAGGTGAAGGTGACGATGCGGCGCGACGGCGACGACATCGAGGTGTTGGTCGAGGACGAGGGCACCGGCATCCGGCCGGACCAGATGGAGCGAATCTTCGAGCGCTTCTACACCGACCGGCCGGAGAGTGACGGCTTCGGCAACAATTCCGGCCTCGGGCTGTCGATCTCCAAGCAGATCGTCGAGGCCCACCGCGGCAGCATCATCGCCGAGAACCGGATCGCCGAGAACCGTGGCGGCAAGAACCGTGGCGGCGAGACCGCCGGCGCGGAGGGCGAGGCGAAGGTGCTCGGGGCGCGCTTCGTCGTGCGGCTGCCTTCGGCGGCGGCATGACGACGCCGACGGTGCACGCCAACGTGGTGCTGATCGGCGCCGACGGCGTCTTGATCCGCGGCCGGCCGGGGGCCGGCAAGAGCGCGCTGACGCGTGCCCTCGTCACGGCCGCCTCTGCCGAGGGCCGCTTCGCCCGTCTCGTCGCCGACGACCGCGTGGTGCTGAGCGCCTGCCACGGCCGGCTGATCGCCCGGCCGCCGGCGGTGCTCGCTGGTCTCTGCGAGCGGCGCGGGCGCGGCGTCGAGGTGGCCGAGCACGAGGGCGCGGCGGTGGTGCGCCTCGTCGTCGACCTCGTCGCGCCGGCGGATGCGCAGCGGATGCCGGTGGCCGCGGCGCTCGCGACCGAGATCCTCGGGGTGGCGCTGCCGCGTCAGCCGGTCGCGTCCGGAGTCCCGGAAGCCGCCGGTCTCGTGCTCGCCGCGCTGGCGGCGGCGACGGCGGCGCGCGTTGCAGACCGGCCTGCCGCAGTGCCCTCGGAGCTTTTCGCTTGCGCGAAAGCCGAGCCTGGCCAATCTTGAGCGGCCCGCGCGGACCGGTGTCCGCGCGCCCGGAGCGGTCGCGACCCCTGCGCGACCGCGAATCCGTACCCTGCGGGGCCGCCCCGGCCCGGTGCCGACGGTGCCGGAGCGATGCGGTGGGGCAGGCGGAGATGCCGGAACATCATGATCGGTCTCGTCCTGGTCACGCACGGTCGGCTCGCCGACGAGTTGAAGGCCGCCCTAGAGCACGTCGTCGGACCACAGCAGAAGGTGGAGGCCGTCTCGATCGGGCCGGAAGACGACATCGAGCGTCGTCGCCAGGACATCATCGACGCGGTGGCACGGGTGGAGAGCGGCACCGGCGTCGTGCTCCTTACCGACATGTTCGGCGGCACGCCCTCCAATCTGGCGATCTCGGTGATGGACGGGCGCAGCGTCGAGGTGATCGCCGGCGTCAACCTGCCGATGCTGGTCAAGCTCGCCAGCGTGCGTGGCGAGCTCGACCTCCCGTCCGCCGTCGAGGAGGCCCGCAAGGCGGGCCAGAAATACATCAGTGTCGCGAGCCAGATCCTTGCCGGCCAGCGGTGACATGGCGGCCGACGGCGACGTCCGCTGCGGGACGCAGCTGCGCGAGCTGACGATCGTCAACCGTCGCGGCCTGCATGCGCGGGCGTCGGCGAAGTTCGTCCGTGTCGTCGAGGCGCACGAGGCGGACGTGCACGTCTCCAAGGACGGCCAGATCGTCGAGGGCGCCTCGATCATGGGGCTGCTGATGCTCGGCGCCGGGCCCGGCTCGACGATCACCGTGTCGGCGCGCGGCACGGACGCGGCCGCGGTGCTGGAGGCGCTCGCCGCCCTCGTCGACGACGGCTTCGGCGAGGACCACGGCGAGGACTGACCCGTCCGCCGACGGCCCCGACGGGGCTGCGGCGCGGCGGGTGACCGCGGGGGGCGGCCGATGGCACGCGTGAGCCTGTGACCCTCTATGAGCTGAAGCCGCGCTTCCAGGCGCTGCTGCGGCCGATCGTCGGCCGGCTCGCCGCCGCCGGCGTCACCGCGAACCAGGTGACGCTCGCAGCCGCCGCCGTCTCGGTGGTGGTCGGCGTCGGCGTGGCGTGGGGCGCGGACGCGCGGCTCGCCTTCCTGCTCCTGCCGGTCTGGCTGTTCGTGCGGATGGCGCTCAACGCCGTCGACGGCATGCTGGCGCGGGAACACGGCCAGAAGAGTCGCCTCGGCGCCTACCTGAACGAGCTCTCCGACGTCGTCTCGGACGCGGCGCTGCTGTTGCCGTTCACCGTGCTGCCGGTGTTCGGGGCGATTTCGGTTGCGATCGTCGCGGTGCTGGCGGCGCTGTCCGAGCTCGCCGGCGTTCTCGGCCAGACGGTCGGCGCCTCGCGGCGCTACTACGGGCCGCTGGGGAAAAGCGACCGCGCCTTCATCTTCGGGGCGCTCGCGTTCTGGATCGGCGTCGACGGGCCGCTGCCCGCGTGGCTGTTCTGGCTGATGCCCGTCATCGCCGTGGCGCTCGCAGCGACGACAATCAATCGTGTCCGCGCCGGGCTTGCGGAAGCGGCCGCGCGCCCCTCCTGATGGCGGCCGATCGGTTCCGGCCGGAGGAGGTAGACGCCATGCGCCCGCACGACGAACTCTTCTTTGCCGCCCGATCCTTACCGAACGACCACGGCGTCTCGCTGTTCTACCGCCACTGGCCGGCGATGGAGGCACCCGCCCGCGGCGCCATCGTCATCCTGCACCGCGGTCACGAGCACTCGGGCCGCGTCGCGCATCTCGCCGACGAACTGGCGCTACCGGGCTTCGATATCTTCGCCTGGGACGCCCGCGGCCACGGCCACTCGCCGGGTCCACGCGGCCACGCCCCGAGCTTCGCCACGCTGGTGCGCGACCTCGACGCCTTCGTCGCCCACATCGGCACGGTTCACGGCTTTGCCGTCGAGGATACGGCAGTCGTCGCCCAGAGCGTCGGGGCGGTGGTGGCGGCGACGTGGGTGCACGACTACGCGCCGAAGATCCGGGCGCTGGTGCTCGCCGCGCCGGCCTTCCGGGTGCGGCTCTACGTGCCGTTCGCCCGGCCGGGCCTGCGGCTCGTCCGGCGCCTGCGCGGCAACTTCGACGTGCCGTCCTACGTCAGGGCGCGGATGCTGACGCACGATCCGGCGCGCGCCGCCGCCTTCGACGCCGACCCGCTGATCACCCGGGCGATCTCGGTCGACATCCTGCTCGGGCTGAATGACGCGGCGGAGCGCGTCGTCGCCGACGCCGCGGCGATCACGGTGCCGACGCAGCTCCTCGTCTCCGGCTCCGACTATGTCGTCGAGGGCGGGCCGCAGCACCGCTTCTACGAACGGCTCGGCAGCCGCACCAAGGAACGCCACGTCCTCGACGGCTTCTATCACGACACCCTCGGCGAGCTCGGCCGGGCGCCGGCGGTGGCGGCGGTGCGCCGCTTCCTCGTCGAGCAGTTCGACCGGCCACCGGCACGGCCGTCGCTGCAGGACGCCGACCGCCTGGGCCACACCCGCGCGGAGGCCGATCGGCTCGCCTCGCCGCTGCCGGCGTTGTCGCCGCGCGGGTTGTTATGGGCGGCGACGCGGGGCGGTCTGAAGCTCGGGGGCAAGCTGTCGGAGGGCATCGCCCTCGGCCACGCGACCGGCTTCGATTCCGGCGCGACCCTCGACTACGTCTATCGGGAGACCCCGGCGGGCCGCGGCGCCATCGGGCGGGCGATCGACCGCGCCTATCTCGCTTCGGTCGGCTGGCGCGGCATCCGCACCCGCAAGCGCCACCTCGAGGAACTCATCCGGGATGCGATGGCGCGGCTCCGGGCGGCGGGGACGCCCGTCCACGTCCTCGACATCGCCGCCGGCCACGGCCGCTATGTGATCGAGGCCCTAGCGGCGGCGGCGGACGGCCGGCCGGACTCGATCCTGCTGCGCGACTATGTGCCCGGCAATGTCGAGGCCGGGCGGCGGCTGATCGCCGAGAAGGGGCTGTCCGACATCACCCGCTTCGAGGTCGGCGACGCCTTCGATCCGGCAAGCCTCGCGGCGCTCGCACCGAAGCCGACGCTCGTGATCGTCTCGGGCCTCTACGAGCTCTTCGCCGACAACGACCTCGTGCGCTGGTCGCTCGGCGGCGTGGCGGCGGCGGTGCCGGCGGGCGGCTTCCTCGTCTACACGAACCAGCCCTGGCACCCGCAGCTCGAATTCATCGCCCGGGCGCTGACGAGCCACCGCGGCGGCCAGGCGTGGGTGATGCGCCGGCGCACGCAAGGCGAGATGGACGAACTGGTCGAGAGCCACGGCTTTGCGAAGCTCGCCCAGCGCATCGACGACGACGGCATCTTCACGGTGTCGCTGGCGCAAAGGGTCGGCGATGCCGGCTAGCCTCGTCCGCCGTGCCGCCGCGGGGCTGACGGCGCTCGCCACCATCGCCGTCGCCCGCATCGTCACCGGCGTGCGCGGCAACTGGGTCGGCTGCACGCCGTCGCCGGCGAAGCGTGTCTACTTCGCCAACCACACGAGCCATGGCGACTTCGTGCTGATCTGGACGGTGCTGCCGCCGGCCTACCGGGCGCGCACCCGGCCGGTCGCCGCCGCCGACTACTGGCGTGCCGACCGCATCCGCCGCTTCTTCGGCACCGACGTCTTCGACGCGGTGCTGATCGACCGCGACGCGAGCGCCCGCACCGCCGACCCGATCGCAACGCTGGTGGCCGCCGTCGACGCCGGCGCGTCGCTGATTCTCTTCCCCGAGGGAACCCGCAACACCACCGAGGAACGGCTGCTGCCGTTCAAGTCGGGCCCGTTCCGCCTCGCCTGCGAGCGGCCGGCCCTCGAGTTCGTGCCGGTGTGGATCGAGAACCTCAACCGCGTCATGCCGAAGGGCGAGTTCCTGCCGGTGCCGCTGCTCTGCACCGTGACACTCGGTGCGCCGCTGACGCTCGCACCCGGCGAACAGCGCGGCGCCTTCCTCGACCGCGCCCGGGCAGCGCTCTTGGCGCTGTCGGTGAAGGAGGGGGCGCGATGACGGCGGGCGAGCAGACGCTGGCGCTCTTCCTCGGCGTGATCGCCGTGCTGGCCGCCGCCTCGGGCGTGGGCTGGTGGCTGGCGTGGCGGGCGGGCGACCGGCCAAGCCCGGGGGTGGAGAACCTCAACGACCGCATCAAGGCGTGGTGGGTGATGGTGGCGCTACTCGCCGGCGCCTTCCTGTGCGGAACCAGCGGCGTCGTGCTGCTCTTCGCCTTCGCCTTGTTCTTCGCGCTGCGCGAGTTCCTGACCCTGACGGAGACCCGGCGCGGCGACCACTGGGCGCTGGCGGCGATGTTCTTCGTCGTGCTGCCCGTGCAGTACTGGCTCATCTACGTCGACTGGTACGGGCTCTATTCGATCTTCGTGCCGGTCTACGTCTTCCTGCTCTTGCCGATCGTCGCCGTGCTGCGCGCCGACACGACACGCTTCATGGAGCGCATCGCCGAGATGCAGTGGGGGCTGATGGTCTGCGTCTTCTGTCTGTCGTACGTGCCGGCGCTGCTCACCCTCGACATCCCCGGCTACGCCGGGCGGGAGCTGCTCCTGATCTGCTTCCTGGTGCTGGTGGTACAGTCGAGCGACGTGCTGCAATACGTCTTCGGCAAGCTGTTCGGGCGGCGCAAGGTGGCGCCGTCGCTGTCGCCCTCGAAGACCTGGGAAGGCCTCGTCGGCGGCGTCGCGAGCGCCAGCGTGCTCGGCGGGGCGCTGTGGTGGATCACGCCGTTCACCATCCCCCAGGCCTTCGGCATGGCGGTGGTGATCACGCTCCTCGGCTTCTTCGGCGGGCTCGTCATGTCGGCGATCAAGCGCGACCGCGGCGTCAAGGACTGGGGCCGGATGATCGAGGGCCACGGCGGCATGCTCGACCGGCTCGACTCCGTCGTTTTCGCCGCGCCGGTCTTCTTCCACCTGACGCGCTACTGGTTCACCCCGTAGCGCCGCCGGTCACGGGGGCGGGAAGGTGCCGGAGTAGTCGAGCTCCAGTTCGGTCGTGACGTTGAGCCCGGCGAGGACGTAGGTGCCCTTGCCGTCCTTCGAGTTGGCGACGATCAGCCCTTCGAGCGGCATGTTCTTCTCGCCGTAGCGCTTCGACACGAGCTCGAAGGGGCTGAGCCCCGGGATCGGGCCGAAGTCGTCGGGCATGTAGATGCCGGAATAGGTCTTGCCGTTGACCTGCACGGAGTGGAAGTCGTTGTCGCGCGGCAGCTTCTCGAGCGCCGTGCGGTAGCCGGGCTTCAGCTTGCCGATGTGGATGTGGAGCTGATGCTGACCGCGCTTCGTCGCCGGGTTGATGGCGAGCCCGAGCGACTGCGGGTCGATCGCCGGCGAGATGATCTTCTGCGAGGCGTAGAAGGCGTGGTCCCAGAAGTTCTGCTCGCCGCGATGCTGCACGTCCTCGACGCCGATCACCGGATCGACGGCGAAGACGACGAAGTGGCACGACGTCGTCTGCGGGGAAATCTGCGCCAGCGCATAGCGGAGATAGCTGCCGACGTAGATGTTGTACTTGGAGAACGGGCTCGTCTTCTCCACGCAGCGGTTGGTCTTGGTGATCCCGCACTTGCGCAGGACGTTGTAGACGGCGCAGGAGGAGGTCGCGTTGTTCTTCGGGTCGGCGCAGCTGTTGCACTGGTTGGGTGACTTGTCGCCGCTGGTCTGGGTGGCGAAGTAGTGGCCCGGATCGGCCTGCTTCGTCAGCGGATTGGGATCGGGACAGAGCTGCGTCGCCTTCGGCTTCGCCGCCGGATCGGCGAGATCGACGTCCTGGGCGGGCGCGGGCGCGCCGGCGAGCGTGAGGGTCAGCGCCAGCGCGGCGCCGACGACGGCGAGTGAACGAAACATCTGACTTCCCCCGAAGAACCTAACCGGCCCGCTTTCCGCGCCCCCGCGGCGGCCAGACGTCGAGGTTCTACCCGGTCCGCCTCTCGCGTCAACCGACGCGTCGTTGTGGCGGTAGACGACCGGATCGACCGCCCCATCTACCGGCGCGTGTCCCGTGCCGGCCGGCGAGTGCCGGGGGCACGCGGCAACCTCAGTCCGCGTTGGAGGAGACGACGACCATGCCGACCGAAGCCTTTTCGACCGACAGGCGCAGCCTCATCCTGGGAGCCGGTGCCGCCGGTGCCGCGGCGGTGGCCGCCGCCACCGGCGTGTTCGCCGGCGCCCGCCCCGCCCTCGCCGCCGCTCCGAAACAGGGTCCGATGAAACCGACCGTCTACCGCTTCACCCTCGGCGACTTCGAGGTCGTCACCGTCCAGGACGGCACCGTGCCGATGGAGAACCCGGCCGGCACCTTCGGCGTCAACCAGACGCCCGAGGCGGTGTCGGAACTCGCCGCCGCGAACTTCCTGCCGGCCGACAAGCTGATCAACGGCTACACACCGACGCTGGTGAACACCGGCTCCGAGGTGGTGCTGTTCGACACCGGCACGGGTGCCGCCCGCCTGCCGGCCGCCGGCAACCTCGCCGAGCGCCTCGCGGCCGCCGGCTATTCGCCGGAGAGCGTCGACGTGGTGGTGCTCACCCACATGCACGGCGACCACATCGGCGGCCTGATGGCAGACGGCAAGCCGGTGTTCCCGAACGCCCGCTACGTCACCGGCGCGACCGAATACGACTTCTGGTCCGCCCCCGACCGCCTCACCGGCCCGACCGAGGGCGGCGCCAAGCTCGTGCAGGCGAACGTCGTGCCGCTCGCCGAGAAGACCACCTTCGTGAAGGGCGGCGATAGCGTCGTCTCCGGCATCACCGCGGTCGAAGCCTTCGGCCACTCGCCCGGCCACATGATCTACAACCTCGAAAGCGGCGGCCGACGGCTGGTGCTGACCGCCGACACCGCCAACCACTTCGTGCTGTCGATGCAGCGGCCGGACTGGCACGTGCGCTTCGACATGGACAAGGAGAAGGGGGTGGCGGCGCGCAAGGCGGTGCTCGGCATGATCGCCGCCGACCAGGTGCCGTTCGTCGGCTACCACATGCCGTTCCCGTCGGTCGGCTACCTTGAGCCGATGGGGGAGGGCTACCGCTTCGTGCCGGTCGCCTACCAGCTCGACCTCTGAGGCGTATTCGCCGGGCTCAGGCCGCCATCGGCTCGAGCCCGGCGCCGTCGAGTGCCCGCGCCTGGCGCTCGGCGAGGCGGCCCTCCTCGTAGCCCTCGATGGCGGCGTTGAAGAGGTCGTGGAAGTTGAGCTCGGCATCGAGGTGGATGAAGACGCCGCCGAGGCCGAGGGCCGCCCGGTCCATGAAGACGAATTCGCGCGGCACCGTCACCGGGCCGTGTTCCTTCAGGGCCTGCGCCACCTGGAAGGCCTGCTGGCGGCCATACTGGGCGGCACTGACGCCGTCGGCGATGCGGCGGACACGGTCGTCGAGCAGCGGGCCGTAGATGAAGCGGGCCCAGATATCGAGCGCCTCGATCAGCTCCTTCTTGAGGCCGCGGAAGCCCCAGACCTCGTAGGCGGCGACGACGCGCTCGCGGTCGTTCTCCTGCAGGCCGCGATAGAGCTCGATGACGCCGGTGACGAACTTCGGCGGGAAGATGCGCACGCAGCCATAGTCGAGGAGGTTGATGCCGGCGGGCCGGCCGTCCTCCTCGTAGACCGTGTAGTTGCCGAGGTGCGGGTCGCCGTGGATGACGCCGACGTGGGTGAAGGGGTGCCACCAGGCGCGGAACATCGTGTCGGCGATGCGGTTGCGGTCGGCGAGGTCGTGGCCCTTGAAGTCGAGCAGGCGGCGGCCCTCGAGCCAGCCCATCGTCAAGAGGCGGCGGGTCGAGAGATCCGTGTGGACGTCCGGCACACGGATGCCGGGCTCGTCGGCCAGCACGGTGCGATAGAGCGCAGCGTGGCGGGCCTCGCGGCGATAGTCGAGCTCCTCGCGCAGGCGCGCGCCGATCTCCTCGGCGACCTCGCGGGTGTCGATCGCCGGCCGCATCCGCCGGTGCAGCGACAGGACCAGCGAGAACTGCTTGAGGTCGGCCTCCACGGCCGATTCCATGTCGGGATACTGCAGCTTGACGGCGAGCGGGGCGCCGTCGAGGGCGGTGGCACGGTGGACCTGGCCGAGGGACGCGGCGGCGGCCGGTACCCGCTCGAAGCGGGCGAAGCGGCTCTCCCAGTCGGGCCCGAGCTCGGCGATCATGCGGCGGCGGACGAAGGCCCAGCCCATCGGCGGCGCGTTCGACTGCAGGCCGGCGAGGGCCTCGGCATATTCCGGCGGCACCGCCTCGGGAATGGTCGACAGCAGCTGCGCCACCTTCATCAGCGGGCCCTTCAGCCCGCCGAGGACGGCGGTGATCTCGGCCGCCGTCTTCTCGTCGTCGAGGGCGCGGCCGAGCAGGCGCGAGCCGACGATCTTGGCGGCGACGCCGGAGACGTCGCCGCCGACGCGGGCATAGCGCGCCGCGCGGGCGG
>CAMDHY010000139.1 GCA_945898215.1 Pseudoxanthobacter soli DSM 19599
CTCGTAGAGCGCCCGCACCGCGTGGCCGAGGCGGTGCCAGCTCGAAAAGCCCAGGAAGCTGCCGCGCGCCGCCGAGTTGTCGATGGCGCCGTTGAGGAAGGGCAGGAAATAGACCGGCGGCCCGTCCTCGGGCGCCTCGGCGACGAGGCGGTTGCAGAAGCCGTGCAGGTCGGCCGCATCGCCGGCAACGGGCTTCAGGAAGGCCTCGATGAACCACTCGAGCGAGCTCGCGGACGTCGGGCTGCCCTCGATCGCCAGCCATTCGCCGGGCTGCAGCCCGTGCGAGCAGATCAGCACGCTGCCGTCGGTGACGGGCGCCGGCAGGAACGCCTGGTGCAGGCCCCAGGTGCCGGACATCACGACGATGCGGTCGTCGCCGACGGCGCCGGTGCCGTACATCACCGCGAGGTTGTCGCAGCAGCCGGCGGTGACCGGCGTGCCCGCCCGCAGCCCCGTTTCGGCCGCGGCCTTCGCCGTCACCGTGCCGGCGACGGTCAGCGGCTCGATCAGCGGCGGCAGCAGGCGGAGGCTGCCGCCGAGGCTGAGGTCGCCCATCAATCCCTTCGCGTAGGCGCGGTCGAGCCCGACGAGGGAGCCGGTCGACTGGTCGGTGACTTCGGCGGCCAGTTCACCGGTGAGCCTGAGGCGCAGGAAGTCCTTGCACATCAGCGCCGCGGCGGACGCCTGCAGCACCTCCGGGCGGTGGCGGCCGAGCCAGGCGAGCAGCGGCGCCGGCTTGCCAGGCCACAGCGTCTGGCCGGTGCAAGCGAGGTGCTCGGCGCCGAGGCCCTCCTCCGTCCACTCGTCGCAGACGCCGGCGGCGCGGATGTCGGAGGCGAGAATGCCGTTGCAGGTCGGCCGGCCGGCGCCGTCGACCAGGAACAGCCCGTTGCCGAAGCCGGTGACGCCGACCACCTCGATATCGTCGGCGGTGACGCCGGCGCTCGCGAGCGCGCGGGGCACCGCCTCGCCGACGTGGCGCCACATCTCCTCGGGATCGCGCTCGGCATGGCCGGCGTGCGGCGACAGGAAGCGCGGGGTGCGGGCGGCGACGCCGACTTCCTCGCCCGACGCGGAGAACACCGCGGCCTTCACCGCGGTGCCGCCGGCATCGATGCCCAGGAAGAAGTCGGCCATCATGCGACCCCTCGATCCCTCGAGATCGGAGTGCGCGGGCGCCGGGGCGGCGTCCGCGGCCAGGCTTTAGGCTGCGCGCCGTGCGCGACTTAAGCGTGAACGAGGCGGTGCAGCATCGCCGCGACATCGGCGATGTCGTCGCGCTGCCAGACGTTCCGCCCGAAGATGACACCGCGGGCGCCGCCGGCAATAGCGCCGCGCGTGAAAGTCTCGACCGCCGCGCCGTCCTGGGTGGCGCCCCCCAGCACCAGCACCGGCACGGGGCAGGAGCCGGCGATCCGCCGCATCCCCTCTTCGCTGCCGGGATACTGGGTCTTGATGGCGTCGGCGCCGAGCTCGGCGGCGATGCGGCTCGTCACCGCGAGCCGCTCGGCGTCCTTCTGGTCGGCGTTGCGGCCGCCCCACAGCACGGCTTCGACGATCAGCGGCAGGCCGACGTCGTGGCAGCGCCGCGCCGCCTCGGCCACCGCCGAGATGTTCTCGGCCGCATACTCCGGGTCCTCGAAGCCGTCGATCAGGCACATCACCGCCGCGTCGGCGCCGAGCTTCGCGGCGTGCTCCGGGTCGAGGACCATGCGGTAGAGCTCGGTGCCGGCCTTCCGGAACTCGGCCACCATCGGATAGTCGATGCGGGCGACGATCGACGGCGCCCCGGCGAAGCCGAACTTCGCTCCGAAATGCTTGATCAGGCCCGGGCCGATCAGCACCGCCTCGGGCCGTGTCGACAGGATGCGGTCGAGAGTGGCCGAGGCATCGTCGGCGTGGGGGCTCGGGCCCTCCAGCAGCGTGCGGTCGAAAGCCACCATGAACGAGCGTCCGGTGTCCTTGCGGAACAGACGCCCGAGACGCACGCCGATGCCGGACATGCTACCCTCGCTTGTTTTCCTCAGGTGGCGGCCGGCCGATGGCGCAGCCGCTCATCTTGTCGTTCCGAAGTTTGCATATCGAAAGCCGCTTGTCGAGCCGGATTCCGAGATTGCTGCGAAGCGTCAGCATTTCTGCCGCATTGCAGCACATCGATCCTCTTTCGCTCCCTTGCGAAAGGGTCCAGAGTGCCTTTCAATAACGAAAACCCGGGAGGGGCGCCGATGAGCGAAGCGCAACGCAGCGAGCCTGCGCCGGCGACCGGCGCCGGCGATACGCTCGCCTCCAGCGAGCGGCGCCAGCGCATCCTGTCGCTGGTGCGGGCGCGCGATTTCGTCCGCATCCAGGACCTTTCCCGCCAGCTCGGCGTGTCCGAGGTGACGATCCGCTCCGACGTCGACGCGCTCGCCCGCGACGGCGGGCTGCGGCGCGTCCGCGGCGGCGTCATGCGGGTGCTGCAGACGGTGCCGGAGCTTCGCTACGAGGCGCGCAGCACCGACCGGCTCGCCGAGAAGAAGGCGATCGCCGCCGCCGCCGTGGCGATGCTGTCGGACGGCGACAGCGTCATCCTCGACGCCGGCACGACGACGATGGAGATCGCCCACGCGCTCGCCGACCGCACCGACCTCACCGACCTCACGGTGTTCACTGTCGGCCTCAACGTCGCGCTGGCGCTGGAGCGGGCGATCCCGCGCATCCAGGTGATCGTCACCGGCGGGGCGCTGCGGCCGCAGCAGCATTCGCTGGTGGAGCCCCTGTCGACGCTGGTGCTCGAGCGCATCCGTGCGGCGTTCGCCTTCCTCGGCTGCAACGGCATCGACCCGTCGCTCGGCATCATGTGCATGAGCCTGCCGGACGCCGGCCTGAAGCAGGCGATCATCGCCGCCTCGCACCGCTCGATCATCGTCGCCGACGCGTCGAAGTTCTCGCAGACCTCGCTGGTGCGCTTCTGCCCCTTCGAGGAGATCGACATGGTGCTGACCGCCGGCACCCCGGACCCGGCCGCGGTGGGGCTCGTTGCGGAAGCCGGGGTGGAGGTACGGGTAGCGGAGGCGGTGGGGTAGCGGGGGCCTTAGCCGAGCGCCTGCTGCAACGCCTTAGCCACCCATTTATTGAGACTGACGCCGTCACGTTTGGCGGCGACTGCGGCTGCACGGTGCAGGTCGGGTTCGGTACGGACAACGAAGCGACCGGAGAACGGACGCTCTGGCGCTTCGCCGCGGGAGGCACAGAAGTCGAGATAGTCGTCGACGCTGTCGGCCAACGCAGCCTGCAATTCCTCGACCGAACGGCCCTCAAAGGTCACCACATCCCGCAGACCGACGAGTTCGCCATGGAAGATCCCTGCATCGGCATCGAACTCGATGATCGCCTCGTAGCCCTTGTGGTTCATGGTGTTCATGGCTTGATACCTGCCTCCGCGAGGAAGCGGCGCACCGACTTCAGCGCGCCCTTGTCCGTTTCCTTGCGTGGATGCGGTCGATGAAACACCGCTCTCACGCCCTTTAGCGCAACGCGCATTCGCGACCCACGGCCTTCTGTAACCTCGCCTCCGAGCGCGATGAGAAGGGCCTCAACATCGCGCCATGCAACATCCGCACGGACAGGCTCCGCAAAGATCGCGGAAAGGGTCGCACGGTGTCGGCCAGCGAGGCTCATATCAATATAGTATCAGAAAATGGCATCACAAGCACTCAGGCAGCGCCCAGCACCCCATACTCACTCACCAGCAGCCGCCGCGACGGCACGTCCTCCTCGATCGAGGGGAAGCGGGCGACGGGCTCGGCGAAGACGTTGTCCGTCACGTCGTCGTTGACGGTCGAGACCTCGCCGACGAAGACGTCGCCGCCCTCGCCCCAGAAGGCGTGCCAGACGCCCGGCACCAGCGTGACGCTCTCGCCGGGGCCAAGGCGGACGATGTCGCCACCGGAAAGCCGCCGCGCGAAGCCATCGGTCTCCACGGTGACCGGCACGGAGCGGTCGACCCGGCCGCCGGCGTCGCTGCCCATCAGCTTGATCGCCAGCGTGCCGCCGCCGCGGTTGATGATGTCCTCGGTCTTCGTCACGTGGGTGTGCATCGGCGTCAACTGGCCGTCGCGGACGATCATCGCCTTCTCGGCATAGACCCGGCCGCCGCCTCCCTTCAGGTCGGCGAGGCTGCCGTTTCGGACGGTGAAGAGGAGGAGGCCGCACGTGGCGAAGTCGCCGCGGCCGTAGTCGGTGACGTCCCAGCCGAGGCGGCCTTCGAGCAGCCGCCCGGCCTCGGCCCGGCGGCCGCGCCACTCCTCCGGCGTCCACCAGGCGAAGGGCGGCAGCTTCTGGCCGTGGCGGTCGAAGAAGGCCTCGGCCTCCTCCAGGATGCGGTTGATCTCGGAACGCTTCACCGGCGCTTCCTCCCGTGGACGGGTTTCCCGGCCCCGGGATAGCGCGCCCGCTCAGCCGCCGTCGAGGGTCATCAGCGGGGCGTAGAGGTCCGGGCGGCGGTCGCGGAAGAGGCCCCAGCCGGCGCGCTGGGCGGCGATGGCGTCGAGGTCGAAGGTCGCCGTCAGCACCGCCTCGCCGGTGCGGGGCGCGCAGCCGAGCATCCCGCCGGTCGGGCCGGCGACGAAGGACGAGCCGTAGAAGGTGATCTCGGTGCCGTCGGGCCCGCGCTCGGTGCCGACGCGGTTCGCCGCGGCGACGGGGGTGAGGTTCGCCGCGGCGTGGCCGCGCATCACAATCTGCCAGTGGTCGCGGCTGTCGATCGTCGGGTCCGGCGGCTCGGAGCCGATCGCCGTCGGGTAGAGGATCAGTTCCGCGCCCTTCAGCGCCATCGCCCGAGCGGCTTCCGGGAACCACTGGTCCCAGCAGATGCCGATGCCGATGCGGCCGAAGCGGGTGTCGAAGACGCGGAAGCCGGTGTCGCCGGGGTTGAAGTAGTACTTCTCCTGGTAGCCGACGCCGTCCGGGATGTGGCTCTTGCGGTAGCGCCCGGCCTCGCGCCCGTCGGCGTCGAGGAGGACGACCGAGTTGAAGTAGGCCCGGTTCGCCTTCTCGAAGACGCTGATGGGGATCACCACGCCGAGTTCGGCGGCGAGGCGGGCGAAGTGGGCGACCGTCGGGTGGCCGTCGAGCGGGCGGGCGCGGGCGAACTCGTCCGGGCGCTGCTCGCTGCAGAAGTAGGGGCCCTCGAACAATTCCTGCACGAGGACGATGTTCGCCCCCTCGGCGGCGGCGGCGCGCACCATCCGCTCGGCGGTGGCGACGTTCTCGGCAACCTCCGCCGTGCAGGCGAACTGCACGACGCCGAGCGTCACAGTGCGGGCCATCAGCGGTCCTCGAAGCCGGCGAGCACGCCGACGGCGTTGACGCCGATCTCGGCCACCGCGTAGCCCCCCTCCATGACGAACAGTGTCGGCAGCCCGAGACCGGCGATGCGCGCGCCCATGCGGGGATAGTCCTCTGTCTTCAGCTTGAAGTGGCTGATCGGGTCCTTCTCGAAGGTGTCGACGCCGAGCGACACCACGACCACGTCCGGCGCGAAGGCGGCCACCTTGTTGCAGGCGTCGTCGAGGGCCGCACCCCAGGCGGCGTAGGTGGTCCCGAAGGGCAGCGGATAGTTGACGTTGAAGCCCTCGCCGGCGCCTGCGCCGCGCTCGTCGGCATGGCCGAGGAAGAACGGGTACTCGGTCAGCGGGTCACCGTGGATGTTCAGCACCAGCACGTCGGGGCGGTCGTAGAACATCTCCTGGGTGCCGTTTCCGTGGTGGTAATCGACATCGAGGATGGCGACGCGCCCCGCGCCCTGGTCGCGGAACCACTGGGCAGCGACGGCGGCGTTGTTGATGAAGCAGTAGCCGCCCATGAAGGCCGAGCCGGTGTGGTGGCCGGGCGGGCGGCAGAGCGCGAAGGCCGAGCGCTCGCCGCCCTTGACGAGGGTCGCCGCCGTCAGCGCGCAGTCGAGCGAGCCTTGAACCGCGGCCCACGTTCCGGCGACGATCGGAGCGCCGGCGTCCAGCGAATAGTAGCCGAGCAGGCCGTCGATGCAGGCCGGCGGCACGTCGCGCCTGAGGCCCGGCACCGGCCAGCACATCGGCAATGCCGCGGTGTGGCGGTCGGTCGCCGACCACATCTCCCACGCCCGCGACAGGAACTCGAGATAGCCGGCGTCGTGCACGCGGTGCGCGGCGGCCAGGCCGTGCGCCTGCGGCGGCAGGATCGGGCCGAGCGCCACCGCCTCGACGCGGGCGCGGATGTATTCCGCCCGGACCGGCTTCTCGAAGCCCGGCGTCATCACGCCGCCGGCGACCTCGAAGTAGCCGGTGTGGCCGAGATGGGCGGTCGAATAGATCGTCTTCATGGAAACGCACGCCTCTCAAGGGAAATGGGTGTCCTCGCCCGCCAAGTGGGAGAGGACGGCCGCGCCGTCGGCGGCGGGTGCGGGGAGGCGCCGGTAAGGGATCGCCCCTCACCGGCGCCGCGCCTCACTTCTTCAGGCGGGTCCAGACGCGGTCCATCAACTGGGTCGCCTCTTCCGGACAGGCGGGCGTGAACACCACCTTGAGGTCGGCCGGCGGCGACAGCTCCGGGGCGTCCTTCATCGAGGCCTCGAAGAACTGCTCGCTGCCCACCACCGCGTTGGAATATTTGGTGAAGTTCGACTGCAGCGCCATGTTCTCCGGCTGCATGATGAAGGTCAGGAACTTGCGGGCGTTGTCGGGGTTCTTGGCGCCGGTCGGCACCACGACGTTGTCCATCCAGCCGACGACACCCTCCTTCGGATAGACGTACTTCACCGCCTTGTTGAGCTCGCGCGAGCGCATCGCCGCGCCGTTCCACTGCTGGTGGACGACGGTCTCGCCGGTCGCCTGGCGCTCGATGATGCCGTCGGAATTGTACAGCTTCACCGCCGGCGCCTGGGCGAGGAGCAGGTCCTGCACCTTCTTCATGTTGGCCGTGTCGGTCTGGCAGGGCGGCATGCCGAGATAGACCTGGGCGAGGCTCATCACCTCGGACGGCGAGTTGAACATGCCGACCTTGCCGGCGAGCTCCGGCGGCGGCTCGAACAGCACCGACAGGCTGTCGATCGGGCCCTTGTAGGCGTCGGTGTTCACCGAATAGGAGGTCGTGCCCCAGTTCCACGGGATCGAGTAGGCGTTCTCTGGGTCCCAGACCGGCTTCACCCAGCGCGGATCGAGGTTGGAAAAGCCCTCGAGCTTCGGTGCATCGATCTTCTCGACGAGGCCTTCGCTCGAAAAGATCGGCACGAAGTCGGAGGAGACGACGGCGATGTCGTAGCCGGCGGAGCCGGACTTCAGCTTGGCGAGCAGGGTCTCGTTTGAGTCGTAGGTATCGAGGGTCACCTTGATGCCGGTGTCCTTCTCGAACTTCGCGATCAGCTCCGGCGAGGTGTAGTCGGTCCAGTTGTAGATGAAGAGGTCGCCCTCGGCGTGTGCGGTGCCGGCGACGAGCGTCAGGGCCAGTGCGAGCGCCGAGCGCTTCAGGGTCGTGCGGTTCAGGGCTTTGGACGTCATGCTACCGTTCCCCATCCTTGTGGATCGTCGTTGATCTCGTGCCCGGCTCCGGGACCGGCCGTGGCCTTCAGTGGACCGCCTTGCCGCCGCGCCGCATCACCAGATAGGCGGCGAGCACCACCCCCACCGAGAGGGCGAGCAGCAGCGTCGCGGCAGCGTTCGCCTCCGGCGTCACGCCGAGGCGGAGCATACCGTAGAGGTAGACGGGAAGGGTCGTCGAGCCGGCTTCGGCCACCATCAGCGTGATCAGGAAATCATCCAGCGAGACGATGAAGGCGAGCATGGCGCCGGCGACGATGCCGGGCATCAGCAGTGGCAGCGTCACGCGGATGAACACCTGGCGCCAGTCGGCATAGAGGTCGCGGGCGGCGTCCTCGACGTCGCGCGGCATGTCGCGCAGCCGGGCGCGGATCGGCAGCAGCGCGAACGGAATGCAGAAGACGATGTGGGCGATCGCGACGTTGGCGATGCCGAGGCGCAGCCCGATCGTCGAGAAGAACACCAGCGTGGCGATCGCGGTCACGATCTCCGGCACGACGAGCGGCAGCGCCATCAGGGATTCCGCCGCCGGCTTGCCGAAGAAGGCGCGGCCGCGCTCGAGCGCGATCGCCGCCGGCACGGCGAGCATCGTCGCCACCACCGTCGCCGTCACCGCCACGGTGATCGAATTCCAGCCGGCGCGGCGGAGGTCGGAGTTGGCGAGCGCCTTCTCGAACCACTGCAGCGAAAAGCCGCCCCACACCATCGCGAGGTTCGAGGCGTTGAAGGCGTAGGCGACGAGAACGACCAGCGGCGCGTAGAGGAAGACGAGCACCAGCACCGTCAGCGTGCCGAGCCCCGGCGTCGCCCGCCAGTCGAAGCCCTTGCTGCGGCCGCTCATGGCGCCGACCTCCTCATGGCGCCACCTGCCCGGCCCGCCGCCGCGCGGCGATGACGAGCGCCACCAGCACGAAGGCCATCAGGATCATCGAGGCGGCGGCGCCGAACGGCCAGTTGCGCGACGAGGTGAACTGCAGGTGGATGAGGCTGCCGATCATCAGCTTGCGGCCGCCGCCGAGCAGGTCCGGCGCCAGGAACGCCCCAAGCGCCGGCACGAAGACGAGGATGGTGCCGGCGGCGACGCCGGCCTTGGCGAGCGGCCAGACGACATAGCGGAAGGCCGCCCAGCGGCCGGCATAGAGGTCGTGCGCGGCCTCCACCAGCCGCGGGTCGAGGCGCTCCAGCGTCGCGTAGATCGGCAGCACCATGAACGGCAGGAACGAGTAGACGAGCCCGAGCAGGATCGCTTCGTTCGAATAGAGGAAGGTAATCGGCTCGCTGGTCACGCCGGTGCCGATGAGCGCCGCGTTGACGAGCCCCTGGTCGCGCAGGATCAGCACCCAGCAATAGGTGCGGATCAGGAGGTTGGTCCAGAACGGGATGGTGATGGCGAGCACGAGCAGGTCGCGGGTCGCCTTGTCCCGGCAGGCCATGAACCAGGCGACCGGCAGGCCGATCAGCACCGAGAGCACCGTCGTCGCGGCCGCGAGCGCGATCGAGCGGCCGAAGATGACGAGGTAGGTGTCGTCGAAGATCAGGCTGTCGTCGAGGTCGCGGTCGAACAGGAAGCGCACGTAGGCCTCCCCCGTCACCGGCAGCCGCACGCCGCCATAGGCGCCGGCGGTGAGGAAGGAGTAGGCGCCGGCGATCAGCATCGGCGCGACCATGAAGACGAGGATGACGCCGAGCGCCGGCGCCAGGAGCGGCAGCGTGCGGACGCGCGCCGTGCCGCTCATCGCGCCGTCCCCGGGTGGGCGGTGGCAGCGGTCACGGGCGCGGCCCCGCGGGAAGCGGGTCCTCGGCGACGGGGCGCTCTGCCCCCTTGGGCCAGCCGGCGAGCACGGCCGAGCCCGCCTCGACCCCGGGCGCGGCGTCGCGCAGGCGTGCCTTGATGAGGGGGCCCGCCGCGAGCGCCACCTCGTAGAGCACGTCGGAGCCGAGGAAGGTCAGGGTGATGACGATGCCGGGGAGGCGCGTCGCGGTCCCGCCGGCGCCGTCCTCGCCCGTCCCGCCGGAGGCCGGGATGCCGGCGCCGGCGCTGACGAGGTGCACCCGCTCTGGCCGGATCGCGACCGTGCCGCCAGGCCGGCCGACGAGGTCGCCCGGCAACAGGTTCGCCTCGCCGATGAAGTCGGCGACGAAGCGCGTCGCCGGGCGGTCGTAGATCTCCGACGGACCGCCGATCTGCAGCACCCGGCCGGTGCTCATCACGGCGATGCGGTCGGACATCGCCAGCGCCTCCTCCTGGTCGTGGGTGACCAGCACGAAGGTGACGCCGGTCTCGCGCTGCAGGCGCTTCAGCTCGCCCTGCATCTCGCGGCGGAGCTTCTGGTCGAGCGCCGACAGCGGCTCGTCAAGCAGCAGCAGCCGCGGGGCTGGCGCGAGTGCGCGGGCGAGCGCGACGCGCTGCTGCTGGCCGCCGGAAAGCTGCGCCGGCCGCCGATCGGCCATCGCCTCGAGCTTGACGAGTGCCAATACGTGCTTGACCCGCGCGATGATCTCGGCCCGCGGCCGCCCGAGCCGCTCGAGCCCGAAGGCGACATTCTCCGCCACGCTCATGTGCGGGAACAGCGCATAGGACTGGAAGACCGTGTTCACCGGCCGCCTGTGCGGCGGCAGTTCGGTGAGGTCGCGGCCGTCGAGGCTGATGACGCCGGCGCTCGGGTGCTCGAAGCCGGCGATGAGGCGCAGGAGCGTGGTCTTGCCGCAGCCAGACGGGCCGAGGAGGGTGAAGAATTCGTTCTCGAAGATCGACAGCGACACGGCGGCAAGCGCCACGACCGATCCGGGGCCGCTGCCGAAGGCCTTCGTCACCCCCGCCACCTCGACGAGGGTGCGGGGCTCGGCGGCCGGCGATCGGCTGGGGTCGATCGCTGCGGCCGGATGCGTCATGCCCTACCCCCTCGACCGCTAGCGGCGGCGTGAGGGGAATTTGGGCATGCCCGAAAGGCGGGCGTCAAGGGTGGGGGGGGTGGCAGAGGCAGAGGGAAGGGTGGCGGCGGACGAGGCACGTCCCTCCCCTGCCAGGGCAGGGCTATCGCATTTGGGCGAGGGCGTTGAGGAGGTAGTCGTCCTCCCAGGCGCAGCGCTTGAAGCGACGGCGGGTCGGGGTCTTCGGGTCGTCGATGGCTCTGGCGATGTTGAGGGCGCAGCGGTTGAGGATGGCGATGTTCGCCGG
>CAMDHY010000140.1 GCA_945898215.1 Pseudoxanthobacter soli DSM 19599
GAGATCGAGCCGCGGCTGTTCTCCTTCAACAGCCCGCACGGCGCCTGCCCGAAGTGCGACGGCCTCGGCACGACGCTCGAGTTCGAGCCTGACCTCGTCGTCCCCGACGCCTCCCTGTCGCTCTCGGACGGCGCCGTGCTGCCGTGGGCACGCACCGGCAACACGTCCCCCTACTACGCCCAGGCTCTGCAGGCGATCTGCCGGCACTTCAAGGCATCGATGTCGACGCCGTGGCGCGAGCTGCCGCAGACCGTCCGCGACGCCATCCTCTATGGCTCGAAGGGCCAGCCGATCACCTTCGTCTATGACGACGGTCTGAAGGCCTATGAGACGCGCAAGCCCTTCGAGGGCGTCATCGGCAACATCCAGCGCCGCTGGCACGAGACCGAATCGCAGTGGGTGCGCGAGGAGCTATCGCGCTATCAGTCCGACCATCCCTGCGAGGCCTGCAAGGGCTTCCGGCTGAAGCCCGAATCGCTCGCCGTGAAGGTCGCCGGCCACCACATCGGCGAGGCCGGCGTGCTGTCGATCCGCGCCGCCCGCGAGTGGTTCGACGCGCTTCCGGAGCGGCTCACCCCGAAGCAGATGGAGATCGCCGGCCGCATCCTGAAGGAGATCCGCGAGCGCCTCGTCTTCCTCGTCGACGTCGGCCTCGACTATCTGACGCTCGGGCGCGGCTCCGGCACTCTGTCGGGCGGCGAAAGCCAGCGTATCCGGCTCGCCTCGCAGATCGGCTCCGGCCTCACCGGCGTCCTGTACGTTCTCGACGAGCCGTCCATCGGCCTGCACCAGCGCGACAACGCGCGCCTCATCGAGACGCTGAAGCGCCTTCGCGATCTCGGCAACACGGTCATCGTCGTCGAGCACGACGAGGACGCCATCCTCGCCGCCGACTATGTCGTCGACGTCGGCCCGGGCGCCGGCGTCCACGGCGGCCGCATCGTCTCCGCCGGCACGCCGGCCGAGGTGATGGCAGATCCCGCCTCGCTCACCGGCCGCTATCTCACCGGCGAGCTCGACGTGCCGGTGCCGGCGAAGCGGCGCGCTCTCAAGAAGGGTCGCTCCCTGCGCGTCTTCGGGGCGCGCGGCAACAATCTGAAGACCGTCGACGCCGAGATCCCGCTCGGCACCTTCACCTGCGTCACCGGCGTTTCCGGCGGCGGCAAGTCGACCCTCCTCATCGACACCGTCTTCCGCGCCGCCGCCCGGCGCCTCAACGGTGCGCGCGAGGCCCCCGCCCCGCACGACCGCATCGAGGGCTTCGAGTATCTCGACAAGGTCATCGACATCGACCAGTCGCCGATCGGCCGCACGCCGCGCTCCAATCCGGCCACCTATACCGGTGCCTTCACGCCGATCCGGGACTGGTTCTCCGGCCTGCCGGAGGCGAAGGCGCGCGGCTACGAGCCGGGCCGCTTCTCCTTCAACGTCAAAGGTGGGCGCTGCGAGGCGTGCCAGGGCGACGGCGTCATCAAGATCGAGATGCACTTCCTGCCGGACGTCTACGTTACCTGCGACGTCTGCAAGGGCCGCCGCTACAACCGCGAGACCCTCGACGTTGCCTTCAAGGGCAAGTCGATCGCCGACGTGCTCGACATGACGGTGGACGAGGGCGTCGAGTTCTTCGCCGCGGTGCCGGCGGTGCGCGACAAGCTCGAGACGCTGAAGCGCGTCGGGCTCGGCTACATCAAGGTCGGCCAGCAGGCGACGACGCTGTCGGGCGGCGAGGCGCAGCGCGTCAAGCTCGCCAAGGAGCTCTCGAAGCGGGCGACTGGCCGGACGCTCTACATCCTCGACGAGCCGACGACCGGCCTGCACTTCCACGACGTCGCGAAGCTGCTCGAGGTGCTGCACGAGCTCGTCGACCAGGGCAACACGGTGATCGTCATCGAGCACAATCTCGAGGTCATCAAGACGGCGGACTGGGTGGTGGATCTCGGCCCCGAGGGCGGCGACGGCGGTGGCGAGATCGTCGCCGCGGGGCGGCCGGAGGACATCGTCCGGGCGCCGCGCAGTCACACCGGCCGCTATCTCTCCGAGCTCCTCACGCGCCGACCCCGAAGGGGCGCCGTCGCCGCCGAATAGAGCCCGTTTCTTTTGCACTGCACCATGAGAACGCCGGGACCGGACGCGGGCCCGCCGTTCATTGTTTCTTAGGGAATTGCTGGGGTTCGCGGCCCTGAGGCGACTGCCGCGGGAAGGGGCGACGGCGCCCACTGCCGCCTGATTGAGCAGGTTGCTGCTGCTTTGCACAATCGGCAGGGCAGCCATGCACGGCGGGCTCTGCCTGAAACGAAAGCAACCGCCTATCTACGCGTCATGCCGAATGCAGCGCGGCACCACGGCCGAACAGATCGGCCGGCCGGTGCCCTGTGAAGGCGATGCGAGACACAAACTATCTGGTGATGAAATGATCGACTCTCTCATGAAAAGCTATCGCTCCTGGCGGAAGTATCGCTCCACCTATGAGGAGCTGATGAAGCTCTCCAGCCGTGAGCTCGACGACCTGGGTATCACCCGGGCCGAGATCCCGAACATTGCGCGTCGCGTTGCGCTCTGAGCGGACCGACTGACGAAGACCAGGACTCCACGGGCCGCCGCGATCCCCTCCCCCGCAGCGGCCCTGGCTCGGCCGGAACGGTTCCCCCTCCCCTCGTTCCGGATCCGAAAGTGACGCCCGCCGGGATCCCCTCCCCCTCGGCGGGCGTCCGCTTTTTCAGGCCCTTCGGGCGCACCGCCGCCGACCGGTGCTGGCGTCTCCGCCGCGCTCAGGCGGTCTTGCCGAACAGTTCCCGCCCGATCAGCATCCGCCGGATCTCGCTCGTCCCCGCGCCGATCTCGTAGAGCTTGGCGTCACGCAGGAAGCGGCCGGTCGGATAGTCGTTGATATAGCCGTTGCCGCCGAGGCACTGGATGGCGTCGAGCGCCACCTGCGTCGCCTTCTCGGCCGCGTAGAGGATCGCGCCGGCGGCATCCTCGCGGGTCGTCCGGCCGCGATCGCACGCCTTCGCCACGGCATAGACGTACGACCGGCAGGCGTTAAGCGTCACGTACATGTCGGCGAGCTTGCCCTGGATCAGCTGGAACGTGCCGATCGGCTGGCCGAACTGCTTGCGCTCGTGGACGTAGGGCAGCACCACATCGAGGCAGGCCTGCATGATCCCGAGCGGGCCGGCGGCGAGCACCGCCCGCTCGTAGTCGAGCCCGGACATCAGCACCCTGACGCCGCCGTCGACGCTGCCGAGCACGTTATCCGCCGCCACCTCGCAATCCTCGAACACGAGCTCGCAGGTGTCGGACCCCCGCATGCCGAGCTTGTCGAGCTTCTGCGCGGTGGTGAAGCCGGCCATGCCCTTCTCGATCAGGAAGGCGGTGATGCCGCGCGGACCGGCGTCCGGATTGGTCTTGGCATAGACGACCAGGGTCTCGGCGATCGGACCGTTGGTGATCCACATTTTCGAGCCGTTCAGCACGTAGCGGTCGCCGCGGCGGTCGGCGCGCGTGCGCATCGACACGACGTCCGACCCGGCGCCCGTCTCCGACATCGCCAGCGCGCCGACGTGCTCGCCGGAGATCAGCTTCGGCAGGTAGCGGCGCTTCTGCTCGGCGGTGCCGTTGCGGCGGATCTGGTTGATGCAGAGGTTCGAGTGCGCCCCGTAGGAAAGGCCGACCGACGCCGAGGCGCGGCTCACCTCCTCCACGGCGATGCAGTGCTCGAGATAGCCGAGGCCGGAACCGCCGTCCTCCTCTTGCACGGTGATGCCGTGCAGGCCGAGGGCGCCCATCTCCGGCCAGAGATGGCGTGGGAAGATGTTGCTGCGGTCGACCCCGTCGGCGATCGGGGCGATGCGGTCGGACGCGAAGCTGCGGACCGTCTCGCGCAGCATGTCGGCGGTCTCGCCGAGGGCGAAGTCGAAGCCCGGCAGGTCGTTGCGCATCGCTCGTCCTCCTCGTCCTGGCAGCCCGCCGCTGCCGTCTCAATCCTGAAAGCCGTCGACGCTCATCATCGTCAGCAGCGCCGTCGCCACGTCGGTGATGCGGTCGCCGTCGATGACTTCGACATCGGCACGACACACCGTCAGCGTCCGGCCCGGCCGGATCACGTGCCCGTGCGCCACCAGGCGCTCGCCGCGCGCCGGCGCGAGGAAGTTCAGCTTGAATTCCACCGACAGCACGCCGACGTCCGGGCGCATCATCGACAGCGCCGCACAACCGGCGGCGGTGTCGGCGAGCGTTGCGATCAGACCGCCGTGGAAGAAGCCGTGCTGCTGCGTCAGACCGTGGTTGTGGCGGGCCGACAGCGTCACATGTCCGGGCGAAAGCGCGTCGAGCGTGGCGCCACAGAGCGTCAGGAAGCCCTGTCGGGCCAGGCTGTCGCGGACGCGCTGTTCGTAACCGGGATCGCGCGCCACGAAGGCCCTTGGCTCGCCGGCGGCCGGTCTCGCGCCCTCCTCCCCGCTCATCCTTCAGCGTCCTCCCCCGAACGCGCCCGGGCGTCTTCACCTTCGCCGGCCGTGTAGCCGCACACGGCGAGGGCGGCGCGCATGTGATCCGGGACCGGCGCCGTCACCGCCAGCGCGGCGCGGGCGCCGAGGGGCGGCAGACGAATCGTCCGGGCGAGCAGTTGCAGGCGGGCGCCGTTCGCCGGCGCCCGACCGTAGATCGGGTCGCCGAGAATGGGGAACCCCGCATGGGACGTGTGCACCCGCAGCTGGTGGGTCCGGCCGGTCACCGGCACCAGTTCGAGCCACGCCACGCCCGGGCCGCGCCCGAGCACCCGCCAGCGGGTGACCGACGGCTGTCCGCCGGCCGAGACCATCATGAACCAGCCGCGATGCTCGTCGCGCTTGGCGAGCGGTGCGTCGATGGTCCCAACGTCCTGCGCCGGACCGCCGCGGACCACCGCCCAGTAGGTCTTGGCGATCGTTCCGGCGGCGAACTGACGGCCGAGCGTCGCCAGTGCCCGGCGGCTGCGACCGAGCACGAGGCAGCCCGCGGTGTCCTTGTCGAGGCGATGGGCGAGCCCCGGCCGCTCGGGCAGGCCGAAGCGGAGAGCGTCGAAGCCGTCCTCGAGCACCGGCCCCCCCTTCGGGCCCTTGTGCACCGCCACGCCGGCCGGCTTGTCCAGCACCAGAACGTCGTCGTCGCGGTGCAGCACCCGATCCACGAGACCGAAGTCGTCCGTGGGCGGGGTCCTGGTCACCGGTCGGGGCGCGGGGTGCGGCATCGGGACTGTGTGGCGCCACCTGCGGCGCGACGCAAGCGCTACGGGACGCAAGCGTTCAGGTCGACGACGGCCGCCGGCCGTCGAGGGCGACCGCTTTCCCCGACTCCGTGCCGTTCGCGACCGCGCGGCCACCCGTCCACCGCCTCCTGTCGGCCGGCGGACCGATTCGCGCCGGCGGCCGAGGGACCTTCCGCAGCTGGTCCGGAACTGGGGACGATGCGCCAAAGTGCCGTTTCGCTTGATCAATTCCGATTGCAATTCCGTTGCATTCGGTGAGCGGGCCGCAATTCTCCGCGAAAACTCCCCCGGCGCGCGAGAAAGCCGGAAAAACAATGCACGGACGGCGCCACCTCTGCTTGCGAGGGCCCCCGAGGACCCCCGGCGAGTGGGTTCCGAGCCCTCGATTCCGGCGCCCTCGCGGCCCTTCGCCTGACGAATATTCTGTACAATAATCAAATGCTTATAAAGCAAACGTGCGATCCGGTGTCGGGCTTGGCTCGTTCCTTGCGCGGCCCCCATCGATACAGTATGAGCAGCTTCCAGGGCTGGAGTGGATCCTCGACGACCCGTACCGACTCGGGAACGACCGACGCCTTCGCGCAGTCGCCGGTTGGTCGCTGCAAGAATTCAAGTGGTGCCAGTACCGCCGACCGGACGAGAGACGATGCGTTACGACGGACCCGATGGCTGAAACCTTCGACGATATCGCAATCCTCGGCTACGCCTGCCGCCTCCCGTCATCGGCAAACGCCTCCGCTTTCTGGGAGGTTCTCGCCGAGGGTCGCTGCGTCGTTTCCGAAGTTTCCGCCGACCGGTGGGCGCGCGAGCGCTTCGGCCACCCGGATCGCAGCGCCCCCGGCAAGACCTACACCTGGGCCGCTGGTCAGATCGACGACGTCTGGGGCTTCGACCCTGGCTTCTTCGGCATCTCCCCGCGCGAGGCCGTGCAGATCGACCCGCAGCAGCGCCTGCTCCTGCAGGTGACGTGGGAGGCGCTCGAACACGCCGGCCTGCCGCCGAGCAAGCTCGCCGGCAGCCGCACCGGCGTCTATGTCGGCGCATCCTCGCTCGACTACGGCAACCAGTTCCTGTTCGATCCGGCGGCCGCCGACGTCCAGCTGATGACCGGCAACACGCTGTCGATCGTCTCGAACCGCATCTCCTACGTCCTCGACCTGCGCGGTCCGAGCTTCACCGTCGACACCGCCTGCTCCTCCTCGCTGGTCGCCCTGCACGAGGCGCTCGAGGCAATCCGCACCGGGCGAATTGACACCGCCGTCGTCGGCGGCGTGAACCTGCTCCTCAGCCCCCTGCCCTTCGTTGGCTTCGCGCGAGCCTCGATGCTCTCGCCGACCGGCCTCTGCCGCGCCTTCGATGCCGACGGCGACGGCTATGTCCGGTCCGAGGGCGCCGCCGTTCTCGTGCTGCGCTCGGCGAACGCGGCGCGGGCGAACGGGGACGCTGTCCGCGGCCTCATCTGCGCCTCCGGCATCAACGCCGATGGCCGCACCGTCGGCCTGTCCCTGCCGTCGAGCGAGTCCCAGGCGGCCCTGCTCGAGGAAGTCTACAGCCGCTTCGAGATCGCGCCGGATTCCGTCGCCTTCATCGAGGCGCACGGCACCGGCACCCGCGTCGGCGATCCGGCCGAAGCGATGGCACTCGGCGAGATCATCGGCAAGCGCCGCAAGACGCCGCTGCTGCTCGGCTCGGTGAAGACGAACGTCGGCCATCTCGAGCCGGCCTCTGGCCTCGTCGGGCTCCTGAAGGCACAGCTTGCCCTCGAGAACGACCTGCTGCCGCCGTCGCTGCACTTCAGCACGCCGAACCCCGATATTCCCTTCGCCGCCCTCAATCTCGAGGTGGTGACGCACGCCCGTCCGCTGCCACGTGGGACCGCGCCGCGCTATGCCGGCGTCAACTCCTTCGGCTTCGGTGGCGCCAACGCCCACGTCGTGCTGCGTGACGCCGACCCCGTCGCCGCCGGCCGCTCGCCGGTCGCCGACGCCGCCGCCCCGCTCGTCGTCTCGGCGCAGACGCGCGAGGCGCTGTCCGAGCTCGCCCGGCGCTACCGCGACCGCATCGAGGCGAGCGACGAGACGCAGACTGCGCGCATCGTCAACGCCGCCGCATATGCCCGCGACCGCCTCGAGCATCGCGCCGTCTTCCTCGGCCGCACCAGGGCCGAGCGTCTCGCCGCCCTCGACGGCTATCTCGCCGGGACGTCCCATCCGGCCGTCGCCGACGGCCGCGCCATCGCGCGCGGCTCGCAGGTAGCGTTCCTGTTCTCCGGCAACGGTGCACAGTGGCCCGGCATGGGCCGTTCGGCCTACCAGGCCGACCGCGACTTCCGCCTCGCCTTCGATCGCATCGACCGCGTCTTCATGGGCATCGCCGGCTGGTCGCTGCTGACGGCACTGTTCTCGCCGGAGCTCGACGCCGAGATCGAGCGTACCGAGATCGCCCAGCCGCTGCTGTTCGCCATCCAGGTGGCGCTGGCCGAGGCGCTCGCCCGCCGCGGCGTGACGCCGGCGGCCGTCGCCGGCCACAGCGTCGGCGAGGTCGCCGCGGCCTGTGTCAGCGGCGCCCTGACACTCGACCAGGGCGTGCGCGTCATCCACGCCCGCTCCACCCACCAGGAAGTCACCCGCCACCTCGGCGGCATGGCTGCGCTCCTGATGCCGGCCGATCAGGCCGCCGCGGCGATCGCCGATCCGCGCTTCGCCGGCATCGAGATCGCTGCGATCAACAGCCCGCGCAGCATCACCATCTCGGGCCCGAGCGAGCTCCTCGACGTCTTCGCCAAGCACGCCCGCAAGCAGCGCTGGGCCCTGAAGCGCCTCGACCTCGATTATCCGTTCCATTGCGCCCTCGTCGAGCCGATCCGCGACCCCTTGGTGGGTGCGCTCGCCGGCCTCGCGCCGCGTGCCGGCCGTGTGCCGTTCGTGTCCACGGTCACCGGGGCCGAGACGCCGGGCACGGGCCTCGATGCCGAGTACTGGTGGCAGAACGTCCGCCGCCCGGTCCGCTTCGAGGCGGGCGTGCGCACGCTCGCCGGCATGGGATACCGCCTGTTCCTCGAGATCGGCCCGCGGCCGGTCCTGACCGGCTACGTCAACGACATCCTGCGCACCATGGACGTCGCGGCCAACGTGCTGAGCTCGCTCGATCGCGGCGACGACAAGCCCGACGTTGTCGGCCTCGTGGCCGCCGCCGTGCTGGCGGCCGGCGGCGCCGTCGACGAGGCGGCGATGTTCGGCCCCCGCGTCGCGCCCTCCTCCGACCTGCCGACCTATCCGTGGCAGAACAAGCCCTACCGCATCGAGACGACGTCGGAGGCGATCGGCGCCATTTCCGGGCGTCCGCACTCGCTGCTCGGCGCGCGCCTGCGGCGCGAGTCGGTCGAGTGGTTCAACCACATCGACAGCGCGCTCGTGCCCTGGCTCGCCGACCACAAGGTCGAGGACTCCGTCGTTCTGCCGGCCGCCGGCTTCGCCGAGATGGCGCTCTCCGCCGCCCGGGCCTGGCTCGGTGTGCAGGCTGTCGAACTCGCGGACTTCGACGTCGTCGCCCCGCTCATCGTCGAGGCCGATGCCGCCCGCGAGACGATGGTCCGCATCTCGCCGGACGACCACGTCATCGAGATCGTCAGCCGCAGCCGCCTCACCACCGACGACTGGACGATCCACGCCCGCGGTGCGATCACCCGCTCGCCGGGCCTTCCGGACGTGACGGCGCCGGTCCCGGCGGAAGGCGGTCGCCGCGTCACCGCCGACCGTCTCTACAAGCTCACCGAGCGCTTCGGCCTGCGCTACGGGCCGGTGTTCCGCCGCGCCCACGCGGTTGTCATCGAGTCGGACAGCGTCGCCACGGTGGAACTCGCACCGCCCGATCCGGCGACCGCCAATGCCGGCTTCGCCCTTGATCCGACGCTGCTCGACGCCTGCTTCCACGGCCTGTTCGCCCTCCTCGACGGCCGCGAAGGTCTCGACGGCCGCGACGGCTCTACCGTGCTGCCGGTCCGCTTCGGCTCGCTGCGCATCGCCGCCGCCGGCAAGACGCCGACCTTGGCGCGCCTCGTAGTGACGAGGGCGTCGGTGCGCTCGGTCACGGCGCGTATCGAGCTCTTCGACGCCGCCGGTGCGGTCGTCGCCATCCTCGACGGGGCCCGTTTCCAGCGCGTCAAGCTCACCACCGCCGACCGTCCCGATGATCTCGCCTACCGCGTCGTGCCGAAGCGTCTCGTCTCGCGCGACGGCGTCGATCCGTTCGCGACCGTCTGGCCGGCCGGACCGGAGACGGCGCTGCGCACGCTCGGCCTGACCACCGACGAGGCTCCGGAACTCGAAGAGGGGGCGCTTCTCGTCGAAGCGGCCGCCCGGTCCGCCGCCGTCGAGGCCCTGCGGCCGCTACTCGACCGCACCCAGCCGGTGACGCTCGATGCGATGGTGCAGTCCGGCCGGCTCGCCGAGGACGCCCGCTCCCTCGCCGCGGGCCTGCTGATCGCCCTCGAGGAGTACGGCATCGTCGCCGAGACCGACGACGGCTGGGCGATCGAGGACGATACTGACCTGCCGGCCGTCTCCCACATCGTCCGCACGCTGATCGCCGAGCATCCCGACCGCATCGCCGAGGCCACGCTCGCTGCGCGGCTGCCGGTGGTGCTGGCAGAGCGCCTCGCCGGCGGCCTCGTCGAGAGCGCCGACGACGTCTTCTCGAGCGGCACGCTCGACCACCTCGCCACCGCCTCGCCGATGGCGCGGCCGCTCGGCGACGCGATCGGTGCGCTCGCCGCCACCATCGCCGCCGTCTGGCCGGAAGGCACGCCTCTGCGCGTGCTCGTCGCCGGCGCCCACGACGTCGACCTGCTGCGCCGCCTGATTGCCCTGATCGACCCGACCTTCATGTCGGTCACCGTCACCGATCCGAGCGGCAGCGTGCTGGAGCGGTCGCGTCTGCGTCTTGGCGACGGCATCGGCGCCCGCTTCGCGCCGATCGCCGACATCGCCACCGAGACCAACGCCTACGACCTCGTGCTGTCGGCCGGCCGCCTCACCCACTTCGCCCCCGAAGGCCTGGCGGCGCTCGCCCGCGCGGCGGCACCCGGTGGCCGTCTCGTCGCCATCGAACTGGCGCCGACGATCGTCCTCGATGCGATCTGCGGCGTCGGCGCCGACTGGTGGCGCACCGGCCTCTCCGCCGACCAGGGCATCGGCCGCAACGCCACCGCCGACGAATGGAAGAGCGCCCTCGCCGACGCCGGCTTCGCTGCCGTCACGGCGCTGCCGCTCGCGAGCGACCATACCGACGCCCTCGTGCTCTGCGCAGACTGCACGGCCGCGTCCGTCGAAGCACCGGCCGCCGAGCCG
>CAMDHY010000141.1 GCA_945898215.1 Pseudoxanthobacter soli DSM 19599
CGGATCGGCCGAATTGCTCCCGTCACGACCACCTCCAATTCCCAAACAGGCTCTGAGGAGACGGACCATGGTCGACCGCTCCCTCGAGGCCCCCGTGCCAACCAAGTCCGGCCTGTCGATGAAGACGGTGGCGATCGTCGTCGTCTGCATCGTGCTCGCCGTCGCCGCCCCCTTCGTGCTCTACCCCGTCTTCGTCATCAAGGCGCTGTGCTTCGCGCTGTTCGCCTGCGCGCTGAACCTGCTGCTGGGCTACGCCGGGCTGCTGTCGTTCGGCCACGCCGCCTTCTTCGGCATGTCGGCCTATGTGACGGCGCACGCGGTGAAGGTGTGGGCGCTGCCGACCGAGCTCGGCATCCTCGCCGGCGTCGTCGTGGCGGCGGGGCTCGGCGTGGTGTTCGGCGCGATCGCCATCCGCCGCCAGGGCATCTACTTCGCCATGATCACGCTGGCGCTCGCCCAGATGGTCTATTTCTTCGCCCTGCAGGCGCCCTTCACCGGCGGCGAGGACGGCATCCAGGCGGTGCCGCGCGGCTATCTCCTCGGCTTCATCGACCTCGCGAACCCCTTCGCCATGTACTTCTTCGTGCTGGCGGTGTTCGTCGCGGCGGTGTTCCTCATCCACCGCACGGTGCACTCGCCGTTCGGCCAGGTGCTCCGGGCGATCCGCGACAACGAACCCCGCGCCATCTCGCTCGGCTACGACGCCGACCGCTACAAGCTGATGGCCTTCGTGCTGTCGGCGTCGCTCGCGGGCCTCGCCGGCTCGCTGAAGGCGCTGACCTTCCAGCTCGCTTCGCTGACCGATGTGCACTGGCATATGTCGGGCGAGGTGGTGCTGATGACGCTGCTCGGCGGCATGGGCACGATCCTCGGGCCGGCGGTCGGCGCGGCGCTGGTCGTCACCATCCAGAACTACTTCTCGAGCTTCGGCGCCTGGGTGACGATCATCCAGGGGGCGATCTTCGTCGTCGTCGTGCTGCTGTTCCGCCGCGGCATCGTCGGCGAGCTGCAGGCACTCTTCGACAAGCTCGGGCGGCGCTGACCGCTCACTTCCAGAACGGCTCCGGTCCGCCGCAGGCGGCGAACTGGTTGTCGTTGTTGAGGGTCAGCCGGCCGAAGGTCTGGGTGCGGCCGACGGACTCGAGCGGCACGAAGATCAGGCTGCGCTGCTTCACGCCTGCCGTTGCGCCCGGGTTGGCGACCTCGCACAGGCGGACCCAGTTCGCCTTGCGGGCGGCGCGGCCGTCCGGCTCGAGCACCAGATAGAACGACGAGTAGGAGACGAAGGAGAAGCGGACGGCCGCCTCGCCGTCGAGCGCCCGACAGGCGGCGAGATTGTCGGCGAGCGCCTTCGCCATCGCCTCCTCGTCGGCGGCGCTCTGTCCGGCCGCCGCCTTCTTGGCCCGCTCGGCCTCGATGATCTGGTGGAAATACTCGCGCGACTGCTCGCAGCCGTCCGTGATGCGCAGCGCCGCCGCCGGCGCGCACGACAGTCCGAGTGCGGCGATTGCCGCCATCCATCGCCACATGATCCCGTCCCCCCGCCGGCACCGCCCCTGCGGTGACCGGTCCGATTTCGCGCCCCGTCGCCGCTGAAATCAAGACCGCCGTCGCAACCGACGCCGGAGCGCCCGGGATCAGAGCGGCGACTTCACGACCTTGCCGGAGGATTCGACGAACCAGTCCTCGCTCGCCATTGGCTTTCCGTCGAGGCGGGCGGCGATCCAGTCGGCCATGTAGCCCTGCGGGTGCGGCCCGTTCGCCGCCGCCGGGCCGCCGACGGAGTGGCGCGAACCCTGGTAGACGAGGAGCTGCTTCGGGCCGCCGAGCGCCGCCAGCAAGCCGCGGGTGTGCTCGATTGGGCTCAGCTCGTCGAACTCGCCGGCCATGCACAGGTACGGTACCTCAATGCGCTCGGCGTGGCCCTTCCACGAGATCGTCTGGCGGAAGCGATCGAATTCCGCCTCGTCGGTCATGCCGCACATGAACATGAAGCGCTGCTTGAAGGTCGGCGACGCCTCCTGGAAGAGCGTCTCGCAGCCCGGCTCGTGGCAGGTGGCACTGACGGCACAGGCGCGGATGCGCGGCTCGTGGGCGGTGAGGATGGTGCCGAAGAGCGAGCCGAAGCTGCGGCCGGCGAGCGCGATGCGGTCGGCGTCCACCTCCGGCCGTGCGGCGAGCCAGTCGACGGCGGCAGGTCCCGTGGCGATCCAGTTCTCCATGCTGAAGAACACGTCCATCAGCGGCGCCTCGTACTGCCCGGGGCCATCGAGGGCGAGCACCGCCATGCCGCGCGACAGGAAGCGGTCGCCGTACATCGAGACGACGCCTTCCTTGAACGAATCCATGCCGGGAATGGAGATCACCGTCGGCAGCCGGCCGCCGGTGTAGCCCGGCGGCAGGTGGAACCAGGCCGGCAGAACCTTGTCGCCGAAGGGCACGAACACCTCCTCGACGCGGTGGTCGGCGAGGCGGGCGTAGGCGCGGTAGCAGTTGCGCTTGGCCGTGTTGTAGCGGTGGTTGGTCTCGTCGGCCTCGTCGATCGGCCACTGCGCACCGCCCCAGAGGATGGACGCGATGAAGTAGTTCTCGCGGGCGGTGACGGGGCGGCCTTCGGCCTCCGCCGCCTCGGCCTTCGCCTGGCGCCGGCGGGCGGCGGCCTCGAAGGCGGGGGCGGCGTCGGCGAACTTCTTCACCTGCGCCCGCAGCGCCGCGAAGTCGGCGTTCGCCTCGGGGCCGCAGGGGGCGTTGAGGTAGACCGAGCGCGGCTGGTCCCAGTCGATGCCGTTCGCCTGGATGACGTTGTCGACGAGCCAGCGCTGATCGGCCCACCGCCGCGTATGCGGCCGCCCGCCGTGTGCGGCGCCGCTTGTCTTCGCTTCACTCACGCCACGCTCTCCCATCGACGCTTCCTCGGATCGTTCTTCAGGCGCTTGGTCGCCCTCATCTCGTAGTACAATCGTATGAGGGGTTGGTGTCAAACGAGCACCGCGGGGCGAGCTTGTGGGTGCTGGGCCAGCCTGCAGCTTCGCGGCCTGCGCGAGCGCCGGTCTGGCAGACCGACGCGCCGCGGCCGCGGCGCCTCGTGCGCCGACTACGCAGTCTAGGCACCTTCCATCGTGGCACGGCGTTGTTATGGTGGGCAAACTGCGGGCCGCAGCGCGGCGGCCCTGCGTCAAGGGTGGTGCAACCCTCGCCCCGGTCGTCGGGGACGAGGGTTTTTTTGTGCCGCCGCCGAGTTATCCTCGGCGGCGCGTAGGAGGACCTGGATGACGGATGCGGCGGAGGCGGGAGCCGCCTGGAAGGTCGGGGTGCTGTTCTCGCAGACGGGGGTGACGTCGGCGATCGAGAGTTCGAGCGGCCGGCCGAGCCGCCACGCCATGTGCTCGACGAAGCGCGTCTTGCCGCAGCCGGTCGGCCCCTTCAGCATCACCGGCAGGCGGTGGTGCCAGGCCGCCTCGAACAGCGCGATCTCGTCGGCGACCGGCCGGTAGAACGGCTCGTTGGCGATGCGGTAGGTGGTGAGCGGCATCGGCTTCTCCCCTGCGGGTGACGGCGACCGGACCCTCAAAGCAAAAAAGGCGCCCGCTGCCCGCAATTGCGGGCGGCGAAGGCGCCTCTGTCCGTGAGGGGTGGGCCGCGACGTCGCTGGTGACGGCCCGAACGGCGGCCACGGCCGCCGAAGCGCACTTCGGCACCGGACGGCGGCGATCACAACGGGAATGTGGAGGCTGGCGATCATTGCCACGGCCCTCGTCCCTCTCTCGAGGTCATTCCCGGCCTTGTGCCGGGAACTCATTCGCTGCCGCAGGTGGGACATTGCGAGGTGGGTTGGATGGGGCTGTCGTTGCATGGGTTCCCGGCACAAGGCCGGGAATGACTACGGAAGGGGAGGAGGAACGACTGCGCGGGGGAAGGAATGAAGATCAGTCGGCTGTCGGCGGTCGGCGGGTGGCCGAGAGCGCGGGGAGGGGGCGAGAACCGGGAGCGATCCGCAAGCCCCCGCCGTCCGCTCCCTCACCGCCGCCGGTAGAGCACCAGCGTCACCGGCGCCAAAACCAGCGTCAGGAGCACCGGCGCCGCCAGCGCCAGTGCCACTTCGCCGACCGTCGCCGTGCCGGCCATCAGGCCGCGCATCGCCGTCGTCATGAACGACACCGGGTTGACGTCGACGAAGGCCTGCAGCCAGTCGGGCATCGTCGCCGGGTCGACCATGATGTTGGAGGCGAAGTTGATCGGGAACAGGAAGGCGAAGCCGATCGTCATGACCGCCGTCGGCGTCTTCAGGAGCAGACCGAGGACGAGGAAGATCCAGCCGACGCCGAAGCCGATGACCAGAAGCAGCAGGAACGCCGCGACGACGCCGACCACCCCCGCCTCCGGCCGGTAGCCGAGCGCGAGGCCGATGCCGAGGATGATGCCGCCGGCGATCAGGTGGCGCAGGATGTCGCCCACCATCAGGCCGGCGAAGGGGGCGAGCGGCCAGATCGGCAGCGAGCGGAAGCGGTCGAACAGGCCCTTGCCGAGGTCGGTCGACAGTCCCATGCCGGAATAGACGGCGTTGAAGACCACCGTCTGCACCAGGATGCCGGGGATGAACACCTGCAGGTAGTCGCCCGGCGAGCCGGCGAGCGCGCCGCCGAACACGAAGGTGAACAAGAGCGTGAACATGATCGGCGTCATCACGAGGTCGAACAGCTGCTCCGGCACGTGGCGGAACTTCAGCACCGCCCGCCAGCCGAAGACCAGCGCGTTCGAGAACGCCGACGGCGGCCGCGGCCGCGCGACGGGGCGCAGCAGCGGGGTGCCGGTGTCGCTCGTCGGCGCGTCGCTCAGTCGCACATCGCTCATCGGCACATCGCTCATGGCCTGACCTCCTGCGCCGGCGCCGCATCGCCGCCGCCCGTCAGCGCGAAGAACACCTCGTCGAGGCTCGGCGAGGCCATCGAGAAGTCAGACAGTTCGATGCCCGCCGCGATGAGGGCGGCGAGCGCCTCGGTCGCCGCCTGCGGGCTGCCGGCCATCACCGACAGCCGCGCGCCCTCGGGGCTGCGCTGCACCACCGCGCCGAGGCGGGCCGCCAGCAACGTCGCCGCGGCGTCGAGGCGGGCGGGGTCGGCGAGCGCCACGTGCAAGAAGCCGGAGCCGACGGCGGCCTTCAGCTCGCGGCTGGTGCCCTCGGCGATCTTGCGACCGTGGTCGATGACGACGATGCGGGCGGCGAGCTGGTCGGCCTCGTCGAGATATTGCGTCGTCAGCAGGATCGTCACGCCGCTCGCCGCGAGCGCCCGGATCATCCGCCAGACGTCCTGGCGCGCCTTCGGGTCGAGGCCGGTGGTCGGCTCGTCGAGGAACAACAGGCCCGGCGTCACCACCAGCGAGGCGGCGATGTCGAGGCGCCGCCGCATGCCGCCGGAATAGTCCTTCACCTGCTTGGACGCCGCGTCCGAGAGATCGAAGGCGGCGAGCAACTCGTCCGCCCGCGCCCCGGCGGCGCGGCCGCGGAAGCCCCACAGCCGGGCGAGGAGCAACAGGTTCTCGCGACCCGTCAGGTCCTCATCGAGGGAGGCGAACTGGCCGGTCATGGCGATCTCGCCGCGCACGGCGTGGGCGTCCGTGACGAGGTCGTGGCCCATCACCGTGGCGGTGCCGGCGTCCGGCCGCGACAGTGTCGCGAGCATGCGCATCAGCGTCGTCTTGCCGGCGCCGTTCGGGCCGAGGATGGCGAAGATCACGCCGCGCGGCACGTCGAGGTCGATGCCGTCGACGGCCCGCATCGTCCCGAAGCTCTTGACGAGCCCGCGGGCGCGCACGGCGAGGGGCACGCTGTCGGCGACGGCCGGGGGACGCCCGGCGAGGTCTGGCGCGTCCATGACGGCGCTCCGTTCGGCCGGACTGCACAGGCGGAGGCACGTTCCGCACCCCGCGACGGCACGGCCGACGGCCGGGCGGAGAGGCGACGGCATACACCAGCTGGACGCGAAAGGCGACGCCGCCTCCCGCCTCGCTCACACGGTTCTGAACGGGGGTGGGCGTTGCGCCGGCGCCGCCCCCGGCCCGGCACCGGCGGCGCCCGGCCGGAACGGACCCCGGCCGCTCAGTCGGCCCGGCGCCGGCGCACGATCTCGAACCGGCAGGTGTCGCAGCCTGGCTGGGCGCCGCAGCGGGTCTCGACGCAGCGGACGTCGCGGTGCACCAGCACCGCATAGAGCCGCTCGAAGACGGCGGCGTGCCAGTGGCAGAGCGGGGCGGGACTGTGCTCGCCGCGGATCAGCGGATTGTAGTCGATCTCGAAGGTCCACGGGTCGACGACGCGGAACCTGCCGGAGCCGGCGAAGGTCCAGGCGTGGCGGGCGATCGCCTTCGACAGGGTGCGGGCGGCGAGCGGTGGCGGAAGCAGTTTCAGAACGGCCTGCGCCACGCGCGGGATGCGGTGGGCGAGGATGTAGTCGCCGGTGGCGAAGCCCGCGGCGCGGGCGAGATCGGGGGCGCGGGCGGGAAACTCCAGCCGGAGCCTGTGGTGCAGGCGGGCGGCGTCGCCCTCCGGGATCATGTGCTCGCCGTCCGGCGGGCTCGTTAGGCCGGCGTCGGCGAGGAGGTGGGCCGCGCGCTCCGGCCCCTCCTGGCGCTCGAGGACGGCGACGAGCTGGAGGATGGCGTTGGGGCCGATCAGGCCCGTGCGGGGGCCCGCGGGCCGGCCGCCGTCGGGACCGCTGTGCCCGGCGGCGCCGTCCTCAGCCCGCCTCCATCTGCTCGGTGCCACCGCCGCAGACGCGGGCCGCGCCGCGCTCCTTCATCTGCGCCCGCACCGCGTTGCGCCGCTCGGCTGCGCGGGCCGCGCGGTCGGCCGAGGCCTCCCAGTCGTCCAGCTGCGCCTCGGCGATCTGGCGCGTCTCGTCGAAGTGGAAGTCCACCGTCGCCTTCGTCTGCGGCCCCCAGTAGCCGGCCTTGCCGAGGTCGTAGAAGGTGCGCTGGAAGCCCGCCTTCAGGAAGGCGTACAGGCAGCCGAGCAGGTAGCGCCGGCGGAAGCCCGTCCCCCGCCACGGATAGTGGAACAGCGCCTTCTTCATGTAGAAGCGGCGGTAATTGTTCATGACGCCGTCAAGCAGCTCGCCGCGCTCCATCGCCGCCGGCTTCATGATCGGCGTGACGAAGTTGTACTTCGAGAAATCGAAAATCTCGACCTTGTCCTTGAGATCCTGGAACAGCGGGGTGAACGGCCATGGCGTGTACATCGACCAGTTGGCGAGGTCGGGCTGCCAGTCCCACGCCATCTTGTAGGTCTCTTCCAGCGTCTCGGGCGTCTCGTTGTCGAGGCCGACGATGAACTGCGCCTCGACGAGGATGTCGGCCTCGCGCAGGAGCCGGATCGCCGTCTTGTTCTCGTCGACCTTGGTTTCCTTGTTGAACTGGTCGAGCTTCAGCTGCGCCGCCGCCTCGGTGCCGAGGCTGACGTGGACGAGGCCGGCCTTGCGGTAGAACTTCAACAGGTCGCGGTCGCGGTAGATGTCGGTGACCCGCGTGTTGATCCCCCACTTGACGCGATCCGGCAGGCCGCGGGCGATCATCTCCTCGCAGAAGGCGATGAACTTTTTCTTGTTGATGGTGGGTTCCTCGTCGGCGAGGATGAAGAAGCCGACGCCGTGGTTGACGACGAGATCCTCGATCTCGTCGACGACGTCCTTCGGCTCGCGGACGCGGTAGTCGCGCCAGAACTTCCACTGCGAGCAGAACGAGCAGGTGAACGGACAGCCGCGGGCGAGGTTCGGGATGGCGACGCGCGTGCCGAGCGGGATGTAGATGTATTTCGCCCACTCGAGGATCGACCAGTCCGGCTTGATCTTCGACAGGTCCTTGATGGTGGAGGCGGCGGGCGTCGCGACGATCTCGTCGCCGTCGCGGAAGGCGAGGCCGTGGATCGCCCGCCGGTCGGCCGGCCAGCGGCCGTCGCGGATGGCGCTCATCAGCGCCGTGCAGATCTCCTCGCCCTCGCCGCGGACGATGACGTCCACCCACGGCGCCTCGCTCAGCACCTGCTTGTACATGAAGGTGGCGTGCACGCCGCCGAGCACCCGGACCGCCCGAGGCGCCACCTCGGAGGCGATGCGCAGCACCTCTTCGGCGCGGTAGATCGAGGGGGTGATCGAGGTGACGCCGACGACATCGGGGGCGCAGGCGGCGATCTTCCGCGCGAGTTCCTCGTCCGGGATGTTGTCGGTCATCGCGTCGATGAAGTGGATGTCGTCGAAGCCCGCCTGGCGAAGGTGGCCGGTGAGGTAGGCGACCCACGCGGGCGGCCACGTGCCGGCGATCTCAGCACCACCGGAGCGGTAGTTCGGGTGGACGAACAGGATCCTCATGCGACGACCTCCCCTTCTTGTAAGGGGAAGACTACAATCGACACCGATCCTTGAACTTGACGCAGATCAAGCCGACGGGAGCTTCTGCGGGCCGGCGCGCGGCGGCGCGTCTTGGGCCGCCGCGTCTCCTTCGAGCTGCACCCGGTCGAACAGGTCAAGCCCCGCCAGCGCCCCGCCGCCGAGCTAGATCAGGGTGATCTTGCGGGCGGCCGCGGTCAGGTCGGCGCGGAAGTCCGGATGGGCAATGCCGATCAGCGCATCGGCTCGCTCCTTCGTCGACTTGCCGCGGAGATTGACGGCGCCGTGCTCCGTGACGACCCACTCGACGTCCATGCGCACGTCGGTCACCATTGGCACCTTGGGCACGATACTGGAGACGGTGCCTTTTTTCGCCGTCGACTGGATGGCGATGATCGACTTGCCGCGCTTGGCCAGAGAAGCGCCCTTGACGAAATCATACTGCCCGCCCGAGCCGCTGTACTCGTGCTCGCCGATGAACTCGGCGTTCACCTGACCGTAGAGATCGATCTGGATGGCGGTGTTGACCGAGATGAAGTCATCGTGCTGGGCGATGACCCTGATGTCGTTGACGTAAGACGAGGGATAGCTCTCGAAGGCGCTGTTGTCGTTCATGAAGGCGTAGGACTCGGTGGTCCCGAACGCGACGGTGAAGACATGCTTGCGCGGGTTGAGGCTCTTGCGGGCGCCGGTGACCACGCCCTGCCGGATCAGATCCGCCATCGCCGGCGAGAACAGCTCGCTGTGGATGCCGAGATCGGAGTGCTTGCCCAGCGCCTCCGCGACGCCGGACGGGATCTTGCCGATACCGAGCTGGATGGTCGCGCCATCGGGCACCATCGGCGCCACCAGGCCACCGATGGCACGCCCCTCGGCCGACGCCTCGGACGCGCCGGCCTCTATCAGCGGCACATCATTCTCGACGATCGCGGCAACCTCGCTCACATGGATCTGCGACTGGCCGAACACGCGCGGCATGTTGCGGTTGACCTCGACGATCAGCCGCTTCGCACACCGGGCAGCGACCGACGAGAAGTCGTTGTTGGTGCCGAGCGAGAAGTAACCGCCAGAATCCATCGGCGAAACCGTGACGACGAACGTATCGAGAGCGATAAAGTCCTCAAACAGGCGTGGTAGCTGGCTGAAATGGACCGGCACGAAGCTCAACATCTTGCGGCCGAGCTTCACCTGGCGACTGATGATCTCACGATCGGGGGCGCCGATGAAGAAGCTGTGGGCGTCGACCTTTTCGATGACGTCCTCCGCCAGAAGCGACTGCGCCAGCGGCTCCATGGCGATCTTGTAGTAGAGACGGAGTCTCTTGAGGTCGTTGGCACGCAAGCGTGCGGCAATCGCCGCCAGCAGCGCGGGAGGCTGGCCGATCGCCATGCCCGGAGCGATTGTCTCGCCGTCGGCGATGGATGCAACGGCCTTGTCGGCGGTTGTCAGCTTCGCCGCATAGATTCCCCGAACGTCGCTCGCCTGCACCGCTGCTTCCCCCCGTCGTCGACCCCCGTCTTCGGGTGCGGACTATAGGGCAACGGGAAGAACATCCCATCCCGATTTCCAGCCGTCTGCGCCCTGCTTCCGTGGCGCGACCATGACGGGGGATCGCCCCCCAGAGCATCGCCTTCGCCAGTCCACAACGCGGCCTCCCCGCCGCGCCGCCGGTGGCGGGTGGCGCGGTGGTGACGGCGCCCAGTTGGGCTGGACTCCGCGGGCGAGGGCGAACCTCCCACCCTCCGCACCCATGCGGCCGACTACCGGACAGCGCCGACAGAGAAGGGCTTGGCTCGAAGGGCGCCGCCGCCCACCTGCTCACGGGGTTCTGAACGCAACCGCGCGGAGCGCGCACGCGGCCGGTCAGTTCATGCCCCGACGACGCGGGGGCCTCACCGCCCCGCGCCGTTCACGCCCTGCCAGTCGAGGCCGAAGCGGGCGAGGCATTTACGCAGGCGGTCGAGCACCTCGGCCAGCGCGTCGGGCGCTCGCCGCCGCCGGCACGGACTGTATGCAGGACCCGCCGTGGCGGCAGCGGCAGCGGGCGCGGGAAGCGGCGGCCGAGGCACCGGGCTGCTGTCTGCCGAGACCGGCGGCACGGCCGCAGGCGCCAGCGCCGGGTCGGTCGACGCGGTCACAAAAGAAAACCGCCGCCTCGGGGTCCGGGGCGGCGGCATTCGTTTCCTGCG
>CAMDHY010000142.1 GCA_945898215.1 Pseudoxanthobacter soli DSM 19599
AAGGCCCACCTCAGGAAGGCTGCTGCCCGCACCCTTCCGCGACTTTGGGACGCGATCCGAGACGCCATCGACGCCGTCGCGCCGGGCGATGCCCGCAGCTTCTTCACCGCCTGCGGATATGAACCGGAATGATCCGAATCCGCTCTAGGCCGATGGCCCGACCGTCCTCAGACGGTGACGGCGAAAACCTGACGCAGGCGATCGGCGACGGCGCGCAGTTCACCGGCGGCGGCATGGGTGCCGGTACTGTGCCAGTGGGCAACGGTCCAGTCACGAACCTCGCCTTCGCCGCGCGGGGCGATCCTCACGTCGACGACGTCCTCGGTGGCCGGCAGGTTCTGGGCACCGGCGACGAGGATGCGCTGCAACTCCGGGACGGACAGGGTGGGCTTCTCGGACATGGCAACCTCCGCTTTGCGAGGTTACCCATCGTCCTCCGCGCTCACGGCAGACGTGCGTCACAAACGTGGCGATGCTGCGAAAAACCGGGCGGTCACGGACCCGTGACGGTGACGACTTTCACGGAACCAGCACCGTCGCCCCGGACGTCCGGCGGCCCTCCAGCGCCCGATGCGCCTCCGCGACGTCGGCGAGCGGCATCTCCTGGCGTGCCTTCACAGTGACCGCACCGGACCGGACGACGTCGAAGAGGTCCTGCGCCGTTTCCCGAAGCTCGTCGGGGGTGGCGATATAGGCGAAGATCGTCGGCCGGGTCGCGTAGAGCGACCCCTTCTGTGACAACAGGCCGATCTGAAAGGGCGGCACCGGTCCGGACGCGTTGCCGAACGACACCCAGAGGCCGCGCGGCCTGAGGCAGTCAAGCGAGCCAGGGAACGTGTCCTTGCCGACCGAATCGTAGGCGACGTCGACGCCGCGGCCGCCGGTGATGTCCTTGACGCGGGCGACGAAGTCCTCAGACCGGTAGTCGATGACGTGGGTGTAGCCGTTGGCCGCCGCCAGCGCCACCTTCTCCGGTCCGCCGACGGTGCCGATGATGGTGCCGACGCCGAGGTGGCGCGCCCACTGGCCCATGATCAGGCCCACACCGCCGGCGGCGGCGTGCACCAGCATCACCGTCTCCGGACCCACAACGTAGGTCGCGCGCAGCAGGAAGCGCACGGTCATGCCCTTCAGAACCATCGCGGCGGCATCCCGATCGCTGACGTCGTCCGGCAGGCGCACGAGGCGGTCGGCGGCGATCAGGCGGGCGTCGGCGTAGGCGCCGAGCGTGACGACGTAGGCGACCCGGTCACCGGGCGCGACCGCGGTGACGCCAGGACCGACGGCCTCGACGACGCCGGCCGCCTCGGCACCCGGCACGAACGGCGTCGCCGGCGCCGGGTAGAGGCCGGAGCGGAAGTAGGTGTCGATGAAGTTGACGCCGATGGCGGTGTGGCGGACGCGCGCCTCGCCGGGACCGGGATCGCCGAGGTCGATGTCTTCGAGGCGCAGGACCTCCGGTCCCCCGGTCTCGTAAACGCGGACGACGCGGGTCATGGCTCTCGCTCCTCGGCTTTCGGGGGCCGGTCTCGGGAGCCCGCCGCCGTTTGATAGCCCCGCCCCGCCGCCCGGCCAAGTGCCGGGCGGCGGGGTCCGTCATGTCAGTGGGTGGTGCCGGGGCTGCCATCCCCCTTGGTGCGCTTGCTGCGCGCCAGGATATTGATGATCTCCACCGCCGCGGCGAACGCCATCGAGAAGTAGATGTAGCCGCGCGGGATGTGGAAGCCGATGCCGTCGGCGATCAGGGCGACGCCGATCAGCAGCAGGAAGGCGAGCGCCAGCATCTTGGTGGTGGGGTGGCGGTGGATGAAGTCGGCCACCGGCCCCGACGCGACGTACATCACGCCCATCGAAATGATCACCGCGGCGATCATGATTTCGACGTGATCGGCCATGCCGATCGCGGTGATGATCGAGTCGATCGAAAAGACGAGGTCGATCATCAGGATCTGCGCGATGACGAGGCCGAAGCTCGCCTCCTTCACCGTCGACGCCCCCTCGTGGACGCCCTCGATGCCGTTGTGGATCTCGAGCGTGCCCTTGACGAGCAGGAACAGGCCGCCGCCGATCAGGATGAGGTCGCGCCAGGAGACGGCCTGGTCGAAGACGGTGAAGACCGGCGCCGTCAGGCCGATGATCCAGGTGATCGCCAGCAGGAAGACAATGCGGAAGACGAGGGCGAGAGCGAGACCGATCTGACGGGCGCGCTTGCGCGTCACCGGGTCCTTGAGCTTGCTGGTGATGACCGACAGGAAGACGATGTTGTCGATCCCGAGCACGATCTCCATGATCGTCAGGGTGAGGAAGCTCGCGAGAGTGGCGGGCTCGAACAGCCAGTCGTACATCGTTCGCTCCGGGGCGCGGGAGGGTGAGCAGCGTCGACGGGGCGCCGGCTCGTCGAGGGACTTGAGGGTGTGGACGGGCCGAAATCAACCGCGGTGGAGGCGACGGCCGGCCACGAACGCGTGAGCGCGACTTTGGTTGCGTCGAAGAAGCCGTCGCTCAGTCGAACAGGTCGTAGACGTAGATCGAGCCGCCGCCGCGCGCGCCCGCGGTGCTGGTCGCGCCATAGAGGCGCCGGCCGTTGGCGCTGACGATCGGACCGTCGAGCGGCGTGTCGCCCTCCTTCGCCGTGAAGTTGTGCAGAACCTTGAAGCGGGTGCCGTTGGTGCGCACCTGGAAGAGGACGCCACCGCCCTGGTCGCCGCCGTCCGCCGCGGTGCCGTAGAGGGTGAGGCCGTCGAAGCCCTGCGCCACCGAGCCGGGCATGGAGCCCGACGAGCCGGCGAAGTCGTGCAGAATCCGGAAGTCGCTGCCGTCGGAGCGGATGCGGAAAAGGGTTCCCTGATCGCGGCTCCCGCCCGACGGCGTGGTCCCGAACAATTGCTCGCTGCGATAGCTGAAGATCAGGGCGGCGCTTTGCGGGGAAGCCCCGTCGTCCTTGCCGCCGGCGAAGTCGTGCAGGGTGGTGAAGCGGCTGCCGTCCGTGCGGATCGAGAAGATCGTGCCGAGGCCCTTGCTTCCGCCGTCGCGCGTCGTGCCGTAGAGCGTCTTGCCGTCGCGCGACAGCACGAGCCCGCCCATCGGCATCGCGCCGTCCGTCTTGCGCTCGCCGAAATGGCGCATCACCTCGAAGGTCGCGCCGCCCGAGCCGATCCGCCAGAGCGTGCCACCCCCGTAGCGGCCGCCCGCACTCGCCGTCCCGAACAGCATCTTGCCGTTCTGCGACAGCACCGGTGCACCGAGCGGCGTCTCGCCGACGTCGCCACCGAAGCTCGCGAGCACGGTGAAGCTCCGCCCGTCGGGCCTGACCGAGAAGATCGTGCCAGCATCGTTGTCGCCGCCGTCGCGGGTGACGCCCAGAAGTTCCGCCTTGCTCGGGTGGACGGCCACCTGTCCGACCGCCGGGCCGCCAATGGCGGGGTCGAACTTGTGGAGGATGGCGAACCGCTTGCCGTTCGGCTGGAGACGCACGAGCGTGCCGGCCCCCGATGTTCCGCCCGCCGTCGGCAGGGCGAACAGGAAGTTGTCCTTCGAATCGTAGGCGAGGCGGCCGGCGATGGTCTTGCCCTGCCCGCCGCCGAGTGACTGCAGGATGCGGAACCGGCTCGACTTCTGCGCCTCGATCTCCTGCGCCTCGACGGGCAACGCGACGACGAGGAGCAAGGCGACGGCACAGGCGACGAATTTCCGCACGGCATCCTCCCCGACCGCCGGATGCAGCGCAGCCGGCGGGCGAGTGTTGCCGCAGCCGGCGCCTCGTTACAAGGCCGCAGCCGAGTGCGACGATCGGCCGGCTGCCGCGGCTGGCGGACGGGGGGCGGCCGCGCCATGTTTGGCACTGCAACGGCAGGCGAGGCGAAGATGGACGAGGGACGCGAGCTGTTCGACGTCGCGGTGATCGGCGGCGGGCCGACCGGCATGACGGCGGCCCTGGCACTCGCCGCCGCCGGCCTGCAGGTCGCGCTGGTGGCCCCCGCGGCCGGCGCCGACCCGCGCACCACGGCGCTGCTCAAGGGATCTGTCGACCTTCTGACGTCGCTCGGCGTCTGGTCGGACGCCGAGGCGGCCGCCGCGCCGCTGCGCACCATGCGGATCGTCGACGACACGGGGCGGCTGGTGCGCGCGCCGGAAGCCGTCTTCGACGCCGTCGAGGCGGGGAGCGAGACGTTCGGCTTCAACATTCCGAACGACGCCCTGAATGCCGCGCTCTCGCGCGCCGTCGACCGGGCCGCCAATCTCGCCCGCGTGCCGGCGAAGGCCGACGCGATCGTGCCGGGCGCTTCGCGCGTCGCCGTCGATGCCGGACCCTGGCGCCTCGCCGCCCGCCTCGTCGTCGCCGCCGACGGCGCGGCCTCGGCGACGCGCGAGGCGGCCGGCATCGCGGTGCGGAGCTGGCAGTACCGGCAGACCGCCCTCGTCACCACCCTCTCGCACGCGGCGGCGCACCACGACGCCTCGACGGAGTTCCATACGCCGGCGGGCCCGTTCACCCTCGTTCCCCTGCCCGGCCGCCGCTCCAGCCTCGTCTGGGTCGAGCGGCCGGATGTGGCCGAGAGGCTGGCTGCCCTCGACGACGCGGCCCTGTCGGCGGCGATCGAGCGGCGGGCCCATTCGATCCTCGGCGCGATGTGCGTGGACGGGCCGCGCGGGCTGCTGCCGCTCGCCGGCCACGTCGCGGTGCGCTTCGCCGACCGGCGGGTGGCGCTCGTCGGCGAAGCGGCGCACCGCTTCCCGCCGATCGGCGCCCAGGGCCTCAATCTCGGCCTGCGCGACGTCGCCGTGCTCGCACGCACGTTGGCGCGGGCGCGGGCCGAAGACCCGGGCGACGACGCCGTGCTCGCGGCCTACGACCGGGGACGCCGCGGCGACGTGACGATGCGGACGGCGGCGGTGGACCTGTTCGACCGTTCGCTGCTGACGGACTTCCTGCCGGTGCAGGTCGCACGGGCTGCCGGGCTCTATCTCGCCGGCCGGGTCGGTCCGATCCGCCGCTTCGCCATGCGCCAGGGCCTCGGGCCGGCGACGCCGCTGGTCGGCTGGCGCTGAGACCCCGACCCGGCCCGCCCGCGCTGGTCAGTGCAGCAGCGGCAGCAGGTCCTCGGTGATGAGGTAGAGCGTCAGCGTCACGGTGAGGACGGACGCCGCCGTGCCGAACAACACCGCGCCGGACGCCCTCTCCACATAGACCCGGTACTGGCTCGCCAGCACGAAGGAGTTCGCGGCCGGCGGCAGCGAGGCCATCAGCACCGCCGTCTCGATCCACGAGGTCGAGAAGCCGCCGATCAGCAGCATCAGGGCGAACACCATCGCCGGGTGCAGCACCAGCTTGACCAGGAGCAGGAACGGCAGTTCCCACGGCACGCCCGGCACCGGACGCAGCGCGGCCGTCACGCCCATGGCGAACAGGGCGCACGGGGCGGCGGCCGAGCGCAGGTAGGTCAGCAACTGCTCGAGGGCCTGCGGCGGGCGCAGCTCCAGCGCCGCGGCGGCGACGCCGGCGATGGTGGCGAGGATGAACGGGTGGGTGAAGATGCGCTTCAGGCACACCTTCACGGTCGCCCAGACGCCGCCGCCCTCGTTGCCGCCGATCGCCATCAGCACCGGCACCAGCGTGAACAGCAGCATCGAATCGAAACAGAAGATCAGCGCCGCCGGCACGGTGGCGGTGGGCCCGAGCGCGGCGAGCGTCAGGCCCGGCCCCATGTAGCCGACATTGGCGTAGCCGCCGACGATGCCCTGGATGGTCGCCTCGGGGATGCGGCCGCGGCTCGCCAGAATGCCGATGCCGAAGGCGATGGCGAAGGCGGCGGCCGTCGCCGTTGTGGTGGCGACGACGAAGCGCCAGTTCGCCAGTTCCTCGATCGGCGTCTGCGACAACATCTGGAAGAACAGCGCCGGCAGGGCGAGATAGACGACGAAGAACTGCAGCCAGGCGAGCCCGACGTCCGGCAGCCGGACGAGCTTGCCGGAGCCGTAGCCGAGGAAGATCAGCCCGAAGAAGGGCAGCGCCAGCGACAGGACCTCGGCCATCTCGCGCCCGTTTTTCGCCGGAAGGGGAAGCCACGGCCGCGGCGGGATTGCGCGCCGGCGCCGCGGTCGGTATCCACCGTCGCCTATCGGGCTTCGCCACGCCGGTCAACGCGACCTTGGACGATGAGCCGCCCGCAGCCCGATCGGCCGATGGACGAGCGTCGCACCAAGAAGCAGCCTTCGATCGTCACCCGCGGCCTGCGCCGGCTCGAATTCGGGCTGCTGATTGTGGCGACGAGCGCCGTGCGGGCGGTACCCGTGGCGGTAGCCTCCGACGTGATGGCGGCGATGTGGCGGACGATCGCGCCGCTGCTGCCCCGCCACGCCCGTGCCCTCGAGCATCTCGAACACGCCTTCCCGGAGCTGCCGGCCGAGCGCCGCCGCTGGATCGCCCGGCAGATGTGGGGAAATCTCGGGCGCGTCACAGCTGAGACGATCCAGCTCGACCGGCTCGTTGCCGATCCCTCCCGCTTCGAGGTGACGCCGGCGGGCCTCGAGACGCTGTCCCGCGGCCGCGACGGCGCCGTGCTCGTGTCGCTGCACATGGGCAACTGGGAGGTCGTCATCCAGGCGGCCAACGCGGCGAAGCTGTCGTCGACGGGCGTCTACCAGACGCTGCGCAATCCGCTCGTCGACGACTGGCTGCAGGCGCTGCGCGCGCCGCTCTATCCGGGCGGCCTGCTGCCGAAGGGGTCGGCCACGGCGCGGCAGATGCTCGGCCGGGTGAAGCGCGGACAGGTGGTCGCCGTGCTCGGTGACCTGCGCGAATCGGCCGGCATCCAGGTGCCGTTCTTCGGACGGCCGGCCTATGCCAACCCGTTCCCGGCGATGGCGGCGCGCATCGGCGGGGTGCCGATGATCGCCGGCCGCGTCCGCCGCCTCGAGGGCACGCGCTTCGTCATCGACGCGGTCGAGGTGCCGGTGAGCCACACCGCCGACCGCATCGCGGATGTCCACGCCACTACGGCGGCGATGCACGCCCAGTTCGAGGCCTGGATCCGCGAGGCGCCCGAGCAGTGGATGTGGGCGCACCGCAAGTGGGAGACGAAACAGGCCGGGAGGCGGGCGCGGCGGGCCGTCGCCGCCGAGGCGCGGGCGGATGCGCTGAGCGCGGGATCATCGGAGGAGTAGCGGGATGGACGTGTTGTTTCCGCAGATCCCCTATTTCAACCAGGCCTACGCCGACGCGCCGCGCGTGCGGGTCGATGCGATCGGCGTCGAGGTGGTCGAGCGGCTGCCATCGAACGCGACCGGCGGCGCGTTCTCGATCATTGAGACGACGAACCAGCCGGGCTTCGGCCCGCCGCTGCACCGGCACCGCGAGACGGAGATCTTCCGGGTCCTGGAGGGCAGCTACCTCTACCGGATCGACGAGCGCACGTTCCATGCGTCGGAAGGCGACCTCGTGGTGACGCCCGGCAACGCGGTGCACGCCTTCCGCAACATCACCGACCGCCCGGCCCGCCAGCTCGTGATGATCGTGCCGGGATGGGACTCGTTCGCTCTCTTCTCCGAGCTCGACGCCGCCTTCGTCGGCGGCGTGCTCGATCCGGCCCGCCGCGACGCCTGGTGCCGCAAGTGGCAGTGCGACCTCCTCGGCCCGCCGCTCGGCCCGCAAGCTTGACGGCAGGACCGGTCGCTAAAGATCTGCCGGCACCGCCGGTCCACGGGGACCGACGCGTCCCGCGCTTGTTTTGGCCGCAGATCGATGATGATACGTCCCGCCGGAGCAGGTTGCCGGCCTCAGAAGAGGTGTCCTGTGCGTTCTCGTCTCGTTGCTTGTGTGCTGCTGTCGTCGCTCGTCGTCACGGCTTTCCCGGCCGATCGTGCTGCCGCCGCCGATCCCTGGCAGCAGTGGCTCGTCGGCCTCGGCAAGCACGGCTTCACGGTGACCCAGGGTGGCGTCTTCGAAGTCGACAATGCGGCTTGCACCGAGATCGTCGCGGTGTTCGGGACCTGCTTCGGCAACAACGCCGCGGCGCCCTACATCATCCCCCAGCCGCCGATCGACGACACCTACGTCGACCCCTTCTACGCCACCGACTTCACGGTGGAGGGCGCGACCGGGCTGCCGAGCAACATGTTCTTCCGGCTCGCCGACACCGACGCGGTCGTGACGCTGGTGACGCTGCCACCGAAGGCGGCCTATCTCGGCTACCAGAGCTACCTGTTCACCCGTCTCACCAGCGCGTACCCGACTCCGGTCGAGGATCAGACGGTTTCCCCCGACCCGGACCGCTACGAGATTTTCGGCAGCCTCGGCAACGACATCAACGACGTCGTGCTCGGGCGCCAGATGGGCAAGGTCTGGAACGGCGGCACCGTCGTCTACATCACCACCTCGAACCGCACGCTCGCAGAAACCCTGACGAAGCGCGCGGCCAAGCGTGGTCTCGATACGGCGCGCATCTTCGTCGAGCCGGTCGGCGAGGAGGTGACGACGGGGACGACGTCGGCGGCGGACGACCTCGTGACGCTGATCCGCTACGCCGTTCCGAAGAACGCCGACTCCGCGCAGACCTGGATGGACGGCCTCGCCGCCAACGTGCAGACCTTCCGGGTCTCGGCGGCCGACGACTTCCCGGTGGTGCGCTATCCGACCCCGAAATACACGCCGAAGCAGGCCACCAGCGAGGCATCGCTGGAAGCCCCGATGGCCGAGCTCGCCCGCCTGTTGCGGCAGTGGCTGCGCAAGAGAGAGGGCGCCGGCGCACTGATCGAGCCGATGATCTCGAGCGAGCACGTCAACCAGTTCGGCGAGCCCACTGGCCTCGTCGGCGTCGACTGTATCGCCAACGGCACCAACTGCCTCGGCGACAACCAGGATACCGACGCCTATCGCTTCGGCGTCGTGGGGACCTTGCCCGGCTCACAGATCGCCTTTGTCGCCGGCGTCAACCACAACCGCACCGACAACGCGAGCTACATCTCGCTCGCCATCTACAACATGGCGAACTTCTCCGGCATCGCCAGCGCGACGCAGACGAACAGCAAGGCCGTCGGCTTCGACAGCGGCGTGCTCAACGGCTCGGCGCAGAAGGTGCTGAAAGCGATCGGGAAATTCGACCAGGCGTCGGAGGAGCTCAAGGCGGCGCTGCCGCAGCTCTATGTGTCGGCGCTGTCGCGCGACTGCCCGACCTCCCTCGCCGCCAACTGCATCGACCTTAGCGACACCGCGACGCTACCGACCGGCACCGGCGTGTCGGTGACGCAGCGCGCCTACATCAAGCCGGGCACCACCACCGGCGCCGATCCCGATGCGATGTTGCCGCCGCTGTTGGTGTTCCGTCCGTCCGAGTGACGGTGCGCACCGCGCCGACGCGCATCGCTCCAAGGGTCGGCCGAAGGGTCGGCCGAAGAGTCCGCGGAAAGACCGGCCCTCCACGTCTGCCGTACGCCGGCGATCTTGTGCAGGTGCGAAGGATCGGCGAGGCTTCGCGGACAACGAGGGGACCCGCCGATGAAGACACCGCGCGCCTTCTACCAGCCGCTCGCCCTCGGCGCGCCGATGCCGCTGCGCGAGCTGCCGGTGCGGGTCGAGCGGATGATCCACTTCGTGCCGCCGCATCTCGACAAGCTCCGCGCCAAGGTGCCGGAGCTCGCCCGCCAGGTCGACGTGGTCCTCGGCAACCTCGAGGACGCCATTCCGGCCGACCAGAAGCTCGCCGCGCGCCGCGGCTTCATCGAGATGGCGAAGGCGACGGAGTTCGGCGACACCGGCCTGTGGACGCGCATCAACGCCCTCGACAGCCCGTGGATGCTCGACGACGTCGTCGAGATCGTCGGCGCCATCGGCGACAAGCTCGACGTCGTCATGGTGCCGAAGGTGCAGGGCCCCTGGGACATCCACTATGTCGACCAGCTGCTCGCGCAGCTGGAAGCCAAGGCCGGCGTCAAGAAGCCGATCCTCATCCACGCCATCCTGGAGACGGCCGAGGGGGTGAAGAACGTCGAGGCGATCGCCACCGCGAGCCCCCGCATGCACGGCATGAGCCTCGGCCCGGCCGACCTCGCAGCCTCCCGCGGCATGAAGACGACGCGGGTCGGCGGCGGCCATCCCGATTATGTGGTGCTCGCCGACGCTGCCGGCGACGCCCCCCGTATCGGCTTCCAGCAGGACCTCTGGCACTACACCGTCGCGAAGATGGTGGACGCCTGCATGGCCGCCGGCATCAAGCCGTTCTACGGGCCGTTCGGCGACTTCTCGGACGCGGCCGCCTGCGAGGCGCAGTTCCGCAACGCCTTCCTGATGGGCTGCGTCGGCGCCTGGTCGCTGCATCCGAGCCAGATCGACATCGCCAAGCGCGTCTTCAGCCCGCGCCCGGAAGAGGTCGCGATGGCCAAGCGCATCCTCGACGCCATGCCCGATGGCACCGGTGCGGTGATGATCGACGGCAAGATGCAGGACGACGCCACCTGGAAGCAGGCCAAGGTCATCGTCGATCTCGCCCGGCTGGTGGCCGAGAAGGACCCGGATCTGGCCAAGGTCTAC
>CAMDHY010000143.1 GCA_945898215.1 Pseudoxanthobacter soli DSM 19599
CTCGGCGAAGCTGACCGCGAAGAAGCCGTAGTACTTGAAATAGGCGAGCACCGCGAGGCTGCCGGCGACGCCGATCGCGGTGCGCCTGAGTGCCGAGCGCGGGTCCGGGGCGGCGGCGATCGCCGCGCCGAACCCGTAGGTCCACACGGTCACGGCGGCGTAGAGGGCGAGGAAGTCGACCCGCCACCACGCGTAGAACGCCCAACTGCCGACGGTGATGACGAGCGAGCGGGCGCGCACCGGGGCGGCGTAGTAGACCGCGAGGAACAAGGGCAGGAAGACGAACAGGAAGACGGCGGACGAGAAGACCACGTCTGTTTCCGCCCGCCGCCGCGCGTCAGTTTGCGACGGCTGCGGGCGCCGCTGCCGGCGACGCGGTCACCGACGCGGGGGCTGCCGCCTGGTCGGCGCTCGGCACTGGCAGCCCGCGCTGGCGCGCCCGCACACGCCAGCGCTCGGCGCGGGCGGGGTCGATGCCTTCATCGGAGCGCGCGATGTCGAGGAGGCGGGCGAGCGCGTCGTCGTTCGTCTCTGCTGCCCGCTCCAGCCATGAGATCGCCTTCGCCTGGTCGACCGCGACGCCGAAGCCCTCGGCATGGATCTCGTAGAGCTTCATCATCGCCTCGGCGACGCCGGCCTGGGCGGCGCGCTCGAGGAGGCGGATGCCCTCGGCGGTGTCGCGCGTCACGCCGTAGCCCGACAGGAAGGCGCGCGCGAGTTCGAGATCGCCCTCGCGGTTGCCTGCCTCGGCGGCGCGCGCGAAGGCGACGACGGCGCGCTCCGGGTCGATCTCGCCGCCGAAGCCGGAGAGGTAGAAGCGCCCGAGGTCGACATAAGCGCCGTCGATGCCGCGCAACACCGCCAGCAGCAGCAGCCGGCGTGCCTCGGCCGGATCGCGCGCCACCCCCGAGCCTTCGGCGTAGGCGGCGGCGAGCGCGATCAGGGCCGAGCCGCTGCCGACGTCGGCCGCCTTGCGGAAATACTCGACCGAGAGCGGCAGGTCCTGGGCGGTGCCGCGGCCGTAGAGATAGGCGCGGGCGAGCGCACCGAGCGCCCGTGCCGAGCCGGGCTCGAACTCGATCGCCTTCTGGTAGAGCGCGAAGGCGCGCGCCTGGGCCGCCGGATCGGGTCCCCGTTTCTCGTAGGCCGAGGCGATCTCGATCAGGGCGTCGGTGACGCCGAGCCGCGCCGCCTCGATCGCCATCTCCTCGGCGCGAGCGTCGTCGCGGGCGACGCCGCGGCCGTCGTGGTAGGCGGCGGCGAGGGCGGCGGCGGCGGGGCCCGAACCACCGTCGGCGAGGCCCCGAAGGGTGTCGATGCCCTTCTGCGTCGCCTCCATGCGGCCGAGATCGAGAAGCGCCACGGCGACGGCGATGCGGGCCTGCGGCGAGGCCCCGCCGAGCGCCTCGGCGCGGGTGAGATAGGCCTCCGCTGCCTCGACGTCCCGTGGTCCCGCCGTTCCCGACAGGCTGATGAGGGCGAGCTCGACCAGCGCGTCGGGCTGGCCGGTGGCGGCAGCGGTCTCCAGGGCTGCGACCGCCTCGTCGGTGCGGCCGGCGGCGACGAGCGCCTTCGCCAGCCGGTTGGGCGCCTCCGGCACGCCCTTCTCGACCGCCGCGCGCAGCACCCGCTCGGCCTCGACCGGGGCCGGCGTGTCGCCGAAGGCGCCGGCATAGAAGTCGGCCAAAAGCAGCGGCGCCTTGGTGTCGCCGGACCGCACCGCCTCCTCGAGCAGTTCCCGCGCCTCGTCCGGGTCGCGCTGCACAGGCCCACCGCGCATCAGAAGGCGCCCGAGCTTCAGCTTCGCCGAGGCGCTGCCGCGTCCGGCCGCCTCGCGGTAGAGCGCCACGGCCTGTTCGGGGTCGACGGCGCCGCCCTCGCCGGTCACCAGGATGTCGGCGTTGCGCAACAGCGCCCCGGTCGAGCGTTCGACCGCCAGCGCCGCGCCGTAGAGCTCCGCTGCCTCCTGCGGCGCCGTCGGCACGAAACGGCCCTGGCGCAGGAAGTCGCCGAGGGTCAGCATCGCCTGCGGGTTGCCGGCCTCTGCCGCCTGCCGCAGCCAGGAGACCGCCTGGGCGCCGTCGACGGGCACGCCCGCGAGCTCGCCCCGGTCGGCGAGGAAGGCGCCGTAGCCGGCCATGCCCTCGATGTTGCCACGCTCGGCCGCCTTCTTCAGGAGGCCGGCGATCTCGCCCGACAGCGCGTCGGCGACGAGCAGGCCCTGGGCCGAGCGGGCGACGGACAGCGCGTTCGTCAGCGACGGCTCGGACACCTCGATGGCGCGGCCGACCATGTCGCGCGCCTTGGCGAGGTCGAGGGGCTCGCCACGGCCGGTCTCGTACATGCGCGCGGCGACCAGGAAGGCGCGGTGGTCCTCGACCTCCAGCGCGAAGGCGAGCCAGGCCTTCGCCGCCGCCGCGTCGACGCCCATCGGGCCCTGGTCGAGGAAGTCCTCGGCAAGCCGGATCGCCGACAGCGTCGAGCCGGACCAGGCGGCTTCTTCGAGCACCTGCCGCGCCTCGACCGGATTGGGCGGCCCGAGCGCCGTCGACAGCAACAGGTCGGCGAGCCGCAGCGCCCCCTTGCCGCTGCCGAGTGCGAAGGCGCGGCGGTAGTTCTCCGCCGCCTTCTCGGGGTCGGCCGGCACGCCGACGCCGTCGCGCAGGATGTCGCCATAGGCGACGAGGAGGTCGCGCGAGCGCGGGGCATAGAGGTCGAACAGCACGACGCCGGCACTGACGAGGTCGCAGCCCGCGGTGGTCTCGAGGCCGACGATGCCGGCGAGCGCGAAGGCCCCCGGCGCGTACTGCAGCCGCGTCGCCAGCCGGTAGTATTCTTCCGCCTCGCCGGTGCGCTCGGCGCCACCGAGGCCGAGCTGCAGGTCGAGACCGTAGAGATAGGCCGCCTTGCCGTAGCCGAGCCGGGCGGCGCGCGCGAGCAGGTCGAGGCCGCCGTCGATGTCCGCCCGGCCGCCGTCGAAGCCGCCCTCGCCGGCGAGCATGATCTTGGCGAGGTGGGAGGCCGCCGACGGCCAGATCTCCGAGGGCGCCTTCAGTCCCGCCTCGAAGGCGGTGCGGGCGCCAGCGGGGTCGGGCTTGCGCAGCGGGTTCTCGGGCGAGATCAGCGTGCCGTCGACGAGGATCTCGCCGAGCTCGAGCAGCGCCTCCGGCGTCCGGTCGTTGACGAGGGTGTCGAGCTGCGCCTTCTCGGACTGGTAGCGCTCGCGCACCCAGCCGAGACGTGCCTCGCTGTCGGCCGTCTGGGCCGCAGCGGTCAGCGGCAGCGCGGACAGGGCGGCGAGCGCGAGCCAGGCCGTCATCGCCAGCCGGCGGACGGCGCCCCTCATTCCTGCGCCCAGAAGCACGTGGCGTTCCCTCCGACATATTCGTCGATCAGCGGTCGCTCCGCGGCGGTGCGGGTGTCGAAGCGGATCGCTATCAGCCGGCGCGGCGCGGTGCGTGGCGGCAGCAGCCGCACCGCCTCGACGAAGGCCATGTAGTTCCGTCCGTGCGCCCGCTCCGCCAGGAAGCCGAGGTCCTGGATGTGGGAGTCGTCGTTCGGCCCGGGGATGACGTTGGCGGCGGCGTAGGTCGCGGTCAAAGCGGGGCTGACGAGGCCGTTCGTCAGGAAGGAGAGCACGAGGTCGAAGCCGCGGCCCTCGACGCTGGCGCCATAGAGGTCGTCGCCGTGGGCGCGGGCGATCTCGGCCATGGCGACGAGGCTCGTCAGCGCGTGGCGGGTGTACCAGAGCGCGCGCGCCCCGCGCCGGGCCTCGAGCGGCAGGCTGCCGTCGTCGCGCGCATCCGCCAGCGCCGAACGGTAGCGATCGATGCCCTGGCGGTAGAGCGCGTCGTCTCCCGTCAGCGCCCCCCACGCCATCAGCACGCTGTCGGCAAGGTAGCGGTGGTTGTTGTGGTCGACATCGCCGTCGAAGGTCTGGTCGACGCGCGGCACGAGATTGGCGAGCCAGTCGTCGATGCGCGTGCGCTCCGCCTCGCCGAGCCCCGGCCGGACGACGGCATAGGCGACGATCGTCGGCAGCAGCGTGCGCTTCAGCGCGTAGTAGGGATCATGGCTCACCGGCGTGGCGGCCAGCGCGCCCGCCTCCGCCCAGCGCGTCAGCAGGCGCACGAGATCGGCGGCCGAGGCCTCGTCGCCGGCGAGCGCCCGGCCGCCGAGCACCATCACCGCCCACGAGAACGGCGCCGAGCGGTTGTCCGAGCCGTAGCCGTCGGTCGGCTCCAGTGCCGCGAGTGGCGGCAGGTCAGCCCACGCCGGATCGCGGGCGACCGCCAGGCATGCCTCGCGGGCGACGGCGCGATCTGGGCGGGCGAGTTCTGCCGTGCGCACCGCCGGATCGAAATAGACGATGCCCGGGGGCGAGACCGCCGCGGCCGGCGCGGCGGCGACGATCGCCGCCAGGGCGACGGCGGCGATGCGCCATGTGGTGTGGCGGACGACGGGGGAGGGGCGGTCGGTCATGGCGCCCCTCAGTTCGACGGCTCGTCGGCGACGGGCGAGGCTTCGTCCTCGCTCGGCGCGACGCCGCCGGCCGGACGCGGCACGGAGGCGAGGAAGGCGTCGTGCTGCAGCGAGCCCTCGACGTCCGTGCAGTCGCCCGCGGCGGCCGGGTCGAAGACGGTCTCGGCGTCGTCGGCCGGCAGGAAGCCGCGGTCGCGCAGCGTGCAGGCCGCCTCCGGCTTGCGGGGCCGGCACTTCGCCGAGATCCGGACGCCGCTCTTGCCGTTGTGCTGCAGGATCGGCGTCGTCGCCTTGGCGATGTCGCCGCGGAAGATGCGGTTGCGGTGGTTGGTGAAGACGTTGCCGGACAGGTTCGCGGCGGTGACGCCGCGCAGCGTCGCGCCGATCGAATTGGCGTCGAGCGTGTTGCCCTCGGCGACGAAGCTCGTCAGCGGCACGTAGGGGTCGAGTTCGAAGTCGCGCGTGTCGCCGGCCGCCGAGCCGGCGAGGTCGGCGATGTAGGCGTCGATGCCGGAGCCGCCGTTGTCGGCGATGCGGTTGGCATAGAGCGCCACGTCCCAGCTGTTGCGGATGCGGATGCCGGAGCGCGCATTGTCGAAGAAGTCGTTCGCCATAACGAGGTTGCACGAGCTCTCGAAGAAGGTCAGCCCGTCCTGGCGGTTGTCGAAGGCGGTGTTGGCGTAGACGATGTTCGAGACGGAATCGCGGTCGAGCATGATACCCGAGCCGGCGTTGTCGAAGCTGATGTTGCCGACAAGGTAGGAGAAGTCGACCTCGCGCGAGATGATCAGCCCGTGCTTCTTGATCGTCCCGTAGATGGTGTTGAAGGCGATGCGCAGGTCCTGCGAGCGGTCGTGCGGGTCGATGCCGTAGATGACGTTATCGCGGTACTCGTTGCCGACGACGTCGACACCGTGGGCTTCGTAGGAATAGAAGCCGTAGTAGGCGTTCTGGAAGGAGTTCTCGACGATGACGCCGGTCGGCGGCTTCGGCGACGACTGCGTCGCCACGAGGTCCGACGGGCCGGCGGTGAACGACAGCCCGTAGCCCTTGCCCGCCGGGTAGCCGATCGAGACGATCGTCGAGCCACCGAGGAAGAGGCGCGCATCGCTCCAGCCGACGACGAACGGGCGGAACACGCGGCCACGGTCGCCGTCCCAGTGGTCCGGCCCGCCGGCGCTCTTGGAATAGGCGACGAGGCGCGTGTCGAGGACGTAGAGCGTCCCGGCGACGACAAGATAGGCGCCGGTGTCGCTGCCGAGGCGCATCTCGGCGAACTCCTCGCCGCTGACGATCAGGGTGGCGTTGCGGCCGACCAGGATCGGCTGGCGGAACAGGATGGTCTCGCCGTCCTCCTCGACGGCGTCCCAGCGCCCGTCGGCGACGAGCTGGTCGCGGACCTGCGAGAGCGTGAAGACGCCGCCGTCGACGTTGATGAAGTTGGGGTTGAGGTCCCCCTGCACGCCGACCTGGATCGACTGACCCTCGGCGTTCGCCTCCTGCAGGAACTTGTAGTTGAACTTGCTGTATTGGAGCATCGTCATTTCGACGTCGCCGGCGCCGCGCAGCGCGGGCGGCGCCTTGCCGAGCTCCTCGGCGGCGATCAGCGGGTTGTCGTCGACGGCGCCGACCTCGACGCCGCGGGCGCTGGCGGCGTCCGGCGCCGGCACGCTGGCGCGCAGGGCGGGGATTCCGACGCCCGCCATGTCCGGCAGTGGGAAGGCCGTCACGCTCGGCAGGCGGCCGCCCTCGACGCTCGCGATCATCAGCCGCGGGTCCTCCTCGACCGGCGTGGCGGCGGCCGGCGGCGGGGGCGGCGGCGGATCGGCGGCGTCGGCGGGACGGGCGAGCGCGCCGATGCCGTCGAGGCTGTGCGCCTGGCGCTCGGCGATGCGCCGGAAGGCGGCGACGCGGATCGGGTCGCTCACGAGCACACGCGCCGCCGCGAGGCCGCCGAGGAGGTCGCCGTCCTCGGCGCGGCGGACGGCGATGTCGGCGAGCGCCGTCTCGCGGGTGGCGGGATCGGACAGCGTCGCCGCGGCGGCCAGCGCAGCCTCGAGATCGCCGGAGGCGACTCGGCGCGCTACGGACGCGGCGACGACGCGGTCGAGGTCGTCGGCCTCGGTGATCTGGGCGGCGAGGGCCTCGGCGCGCTCGAACGTTCCTGCTTCGATGAGAGCGACGGCGAGGTCGCCGAGGATGGCGTTGCGGATGCCGCCGTCCGGCGTCTCGAGCGCCAGCGTGCGCGCCCGCTCGAAGGCTTCGTTCGCCGCGGGACGATCGTCGCGGAGGGCGGCGGCATGGATATCCAGGAGTGCGGCCGCCTTCGCCCGCGCCTCAGTCATCGCCCCGGCCGCGGCGAGCGCCTCGTCGTCCTCGCCACGGTCGGCCTGGGCGGCGGCGATGGCGGCGAGCGCTCGGTCGCGGTCGGCCGGTCCCGTCACCTCGTTGAGGAGACCGGTGGCGCCGGCGATGTCGCCGTCGCGGGCGCGCTGGCGGGCGATGGCGGCGATCGGAGCGGAGCGGTCGTCGGGCGCCGTCAGCGTCCGGACAATGGCGAGCGCCGCCACCGGGTCGCCGCGGTCGGCGGTCGCCTTGGCGATGGCGGCGTGAACGCGGTCGCGATCCGGGCTCGCCGGCAGCGACGCCGCGACGGCCTCGGCGCCGGCGGTGTCGTGGACGGCGAACTTGCGGCCGACCGTCACCAGCACGGAGGTCCGCCGCACCGGGTCCTCGACGCTCTCGGCGGCGACGACGGCCTGCCGAAGCGCGCTGATGGCGGCGGTCTCGTAGCCGCTCGCGCGCAGGCGGTCGGCGACCGCGACGAGGGCGCGGGCCCGGTCGGCACCGTCGAGGACGAGACCGGCGAGATCGAGGGCCCTCAGGCCGCGGCCATCGCCGAGGGCCTCGTCGACGATCGCGGCGAGGAGGTCGTCCTGCTCGGAGCGGTCGGCGGCGGAGGCCGCGATGGCGAGGGCCGCGCCGCCGTCGCCGGCGGCGAGCGCCGCATCGAGGAAACGCCGGCGCAGCGCCGTCGCCTCGGCGTCGTCGGTGGTGACGACGGCGGCGACGAGGCGCTCCACCGCCGGCCACAGCGCGCCGCCCTCGAGGAGCGTCACCGCGTCGGCGACCGTCGGGGCGGCGTCGTCGGCGTCGGCCGGCCGAACGATCGCCCGCACGATGCCGGCGCGCGCCCGCGCCTCCGGGACGGCGCCGACGAGCACCCGCAGGTAGCGGCGCGACTGCTGCGGCGGGAAGTCGGCGACGCGCTCCGACACCGCCCGGAAGGCGGCGATGCGGTCCTCACCCTCGATCGCCTCCGCCGTCTCGATGGCCCGGCCGACGATGGCGGCGGCGCGATCGACGTGGCCGCCGGCCGAAGCGGCATCGGCGAGCAGCAGCCAGCCGGCCGTCTGCCGTGCCGGGTCGGCGATGTCGAGCACGAGGTCGATCGCGACGATCTCGGCGTGCGGCTCGCCGCCGCCCATTGCGGCGATGTGGTGTTCGAGCGCCATCAGGAGGACGACGTCGGCGAGGATGCCCTCTTCGGCGAGCTCGGTGCGCACGGCGCGGGCGGTCGTGGACGGCGTCGCCGCGAGCCGGCGCATCGTCTCGGCGAGGCCGTCGAGGGCGGTGCCGCGGCGGGCGGCGTCGGCCTCCGACAGGGCCGCCACGTAGGCGGTGCGGATCGTCTCGGCGCTGGGGACGGCGGCCGAGAAGGGCTGCGGTGCCTGCGCCAGCGCCGGAGAGGGGGCGACGAGCGGTGCGGACCACGCGGCCGCGAGCGCCAGAAGCGCCGCGAGCCCCGTCATCGCCAGCCGTCCACCGAGCCTCGTCCCCATCCAGTCCTCCCGGCGGGCGCCGCCGGCCCGATCGAGAGGCCGACCGGAACGCCCGGGTCTCAGTCGAAGACGCGCCCGATCAGCGACGCGCCGAAGCTGTCGAAGCGCAGCCGCACAGGGGCACCGTACCAGTCGAGCGGGATCTCGCGGCCCGGATCGAAGGCGACCACCGAGGCGGTCGAGGCCGAGCCGGGCAGGCCGGCGACGCCGAGCGCCCGCGGCGGGTGGTCGGTGAGGTTCACCTCGGTGATGGTGCCGTCGGCGAACTCGAGGCGCGCCACCGTCCCCTCGCGGATGCGGATCAGCGTGTCCTCGTCGATGATCGCCCGCACGAAGGGCTTGGCGCCGACGAGGGCCGCCCGCAGCACCGGCGCGCCCTCCGTCACGGTAGAGCCGACCGGCAGCAGCCGCTCGACCACCGGGCAGGCGCACTTCGCCTCGACGAACACCTCGCGCTGGCCCCAGTCGCGCACCGCCACCGCAGGCGCCCCGGGGATCAGATCCGCACCTTCCGTCACCACCTCGAGCTGGCCGGAGACGGGGGCGGCGATCGTGATGGTGTCGATGCTGATCGCCGCCGAGAGGGCGCGCGAGATGAACAGCCGCTCGTAGACGGCGGTGACGACGAAGGCGAGCAGAGCCAGGGTGGCGATCGCGATGGCGCCGTAGCTCAGCAGCGGGCGCAGTCGCTCCATCAGTCGCCCCGCCGCCGTGTGCGGTTCGCTGCGCTTCGGCACCGTGCGCGGCACGGCGGCGTGGGTGCGCGCCGTCACGTCGAGGATGTCGCCGAGGGAGACGATCTCGCCTGAGAGGAACGCGTCGATGATGTAGCGCAGCACGGCGATCTGGCGCTGCGAAGTGTTGACGAACTTGAAGCCGATGCGGCCCTTGCCGGCGTCGACGTTGCGCACCTCGCCCTGGATCGGCAGGACGATGTCGTATTCTTCCAGCGGGAAGACGAGGCGGAAGGACAACACCCGCCGGAGGCTGATGTCCATGCCGGGTGCGTGGATGGCGAAGCCGCCGACCGACCAGTCGATGACGTCGAAGCTCTGGTCGCCGAACTGGCACTGCACCGGCAGGCGGTACCGCGTGTGCTGCCGCTGGACTTCCGACTCGTGAACGATCGACGCAGCCATCACATTCCCCATGTCCCCGTGCCGGTCGGGCGGATCGCGCCCACCGCCGGCACCGACACTCCGCGACGCAAGACCACCCGCGCCGCTCCGATCCCCACCGCAACGCCGGCGGGACGGCCGTCTCTCCCGTGCCCCGCCGCCGTCACGACCACGCCTCCGGCCACTCGAGCAGCCCGAGCAGCACGGCGATGGCGACGGCGAAGAACGAGAACGTCAGCACGTGCATGTAGGTCGACGTCCAGGCCGGCAGTCGTCCCGAGACGCGGCCCCGCGCCAGCGTCGTACGTTGGCGGGTCCACCCCTGCTTGTCGAGCCGAAAGAAGATGAACGTCTTGATCGCCGATCCGTACACCTGGTTGAAAAACATCAGGAACGGATAGAGCACCGAAATCCGCGGCCGCGCCGACAACAACAGCACGGCCAGCGCATAGCGCGACATCAGCACCCAGACGATGTAGAGCAGCAGCATCTGCGAGGAGACGAAGATCGCGCCGATGATGGCGAAGGTCGGTCCGGTCAGCGAGGTCCACATGGTGACGCGCTGGTCGAGAACGGTCCACCAGGTGAAATAGCCGATGCGGCCGGGCCCGAGCGCCAGCGCGCGGTGGTTGTTGCGCAGCATGTTGCCGAACCACCGCACCATCAGCATCGCCGAGGCGCGGAAGAAGTTGGCCGACGGCGGCGTCTCGATCGTCGCGACGCTGACGTCCGGGATGTACAGCATCTTGTAGCCGGACTTCAGCATCCAGAACCACGTCGACTTGTCGTCGCCGGTGAGGAAGCGGAAGCGGCCGAGCCGCCAGTGGTCGAGATAGTCGACCTCGATCATCTCGATGAAGGAGTGGTCACAGGCGAGGCCGGCCCGGAACGCCGACATGCGGCCGGTCAGCGTCAGCACCCGCTCCGACAGCCCCATCGAGCTCATCAGGATGTGGCGCTGGGCGAAGCGC
>CAMDHY010000144.1 GCA_945898215.1 Pseudoxanthobacter soli DSM 19599
ATCGCGATGGAGGAGAAGCTGCGCTTCGCCATCCGAGAGGGCGGCCGGACGGTAGGCGCGGGCGTCGTCGCCCAGATCATCGAGTAACAAGACCCGCGACGCAGGACACGGCGACGGGCGACACGCCCGACGCCGCGGTCCGGTCCCGAGCAGACACAGAGCGCCGGCAAGGCGCCGCACCGAACACGGGGGACGGCGCATGACCGAGGGCATCCGGGCGGCGGGCCGTATCCCGCCGAAGACAAGAAGGACGACGCTCGTCCTCGGCGCGGCGATCCTCGTGGCGGCGGCCGTAGCGGCGGGCCCAGCGCGCGCGGCCGACGACGTCGTCTTGACGGAAACGGGCCTCGGGCCGCTCGCCGCCGGCACGACGCTCGACCTCGCCAAGGCGGCGGCGGTGTCGGAGCGCTTTGAGGCCGAGGCGTTTGAGACGGGCTCGGAGGGCATGGCGATGCCGGGCGTCGCCCTGGTCAACCGCAAGGGCGTGCGCGTCGCCGAGGCGGTCTATGCCGGCGAGGGTCAGCCGCTCTACCGCATCACCGTGCTGCGCAAGGCGATCCCCAACAGCTTCGGGCACCGGGTCGGCGATGCCTTCCCGGACGTCGTGCCGCAGGCGGAGGTGGCGGCCCGGTGCGTCGCCGGGGCGGAGGAATTCTCCGGCGCGGCGATCTGCTTCGAGGGCGCCGATTCGAACCTCGCGGTGGTGTTCGCCGGCCGATGGGACGGGCCCGACGGCACCTTGCCGCCGGTCGACGTACTCTCGGGCTGGAAGGCGCGGGCGCTGATCTGGGCGGCGCCGCGAACCGGCGAGTAGAGGGTTCGCTCCAGATCGGCACGGTCCTGGTGCACGGTCCTGGTGCTCGTATCGAAGGGTCACCAAACCCTCTGGCCCATCGCCGCGATCTGGAGTAAGCAGTGGCCCGCGCGCCGCTTAGGGGTGTAGCTCAGTTGGTAGAGCGGCGGTCTCCAAAACCGCAGGCCGTGGGTTCGAGTCCCCCCGCCCCTGCCAAGCGCGCGCATGAAGTGGTCACGACCACCGGCCGGTCCGCGTTCCGCCGAGACGGGGCGCCGTGGCGGTGCCAGCGTCCGAAGCGACCATCGCGCCGCATCGTTTCGCGGCGAAACGGTACGAGCCGTCTCGGTCGGCCCACATGACGATTCCATTTAAGCGCTTGCACTCGCCGCCGGTCGCGAATATGTAGAGCACTCCGGTCGGGCGTGCGGCCCACTCGTCGCGCGCCCGCTTAGTCGTGGGCGATTCCGAGCGGTGACATGACGCTCGTCCGCTCGCAGGTCGGCCCGATGGCCGGCGTCGGACGCACATTCGAGCAGGCTCGTCGAGATGGCGAAAACCAATCCGGTCGCGTTCCTCCAGCAAGTCCGCACGGAGGTCGGCAAGGTCACGTGGCCGACGCGGCGGGAGACCGCCATCACGACGGTGATGGTGTTCGTCATGGTGTTTTTCGCCTGCGTCTTCTTTTTCCTGGCGGACCAGGCGATGAGCCGGGCGATCGCCTTCTTGTTCGGCTTCGGCCGCTGACCGGACTTCGCGAGGGAAGACTGACACCGATGGCGAAGCGCTGGTACATCGTCCACGCCTACTCGAACTTCGAGAACAAGGTCGCCGAATCGATCCGAGAGAAGGCCGGTCAGGCCGGGCTGCAGGATCTGTTCGAGGAGATCCTCGTTCCGAAGGAGAAGGTGGTGGAGGTGCGCCGCGGCCGGAAGGTCGATTCCGAGCGCAAGTTCTTCCCTGGCTACGTGCTGGTGAAGATGGAGATGACCGATCAGGCCTACCACCTGATCAAGAACACCCCGAAGGTGACCGGCTTCCTCGGCTCGGACAACCGGCCGGTGCCGATCACCGAGGCGGAGGCGGGGCGCATTCTGCACCAGGTGCAGGAGGGCGTCGAGCGCCCGAAGCCGTCGATCACGTTCGAGATCGGCGAGCAGGTGCGCGTCTCCGACGGCCCGTTCGCGTCGTTCAGCGGCGTCGTATCGGAGGTGGACGAGGAGCGGGCGCGCGTGAAGGTCGACGTGTCGATCTTCGGTCGCCCGACGCCGGTCGAACTCGAGTACGGACAGGTCGAGAAGGTCTGACCGGATTGCGAGACGGGTGCCGGACGTGATGTCCGGCCCACCCGACGGTCGGCGACGGTGCGAGCCGTCCCAGCGGATCGTCGGTTCACGAGGGGCGGGAGGCCAGGGGCGGCAATCGCCGACGCCCGAGGCCGCACCGCCCCGATCCCCGTCGTCCGGCGCAAGCCCGGGCGACCCTAACGGGAGAGACTGATGGCGAAGAAGATCGACGGCTACATCAAGCTGCAGGTGAAGGCCGGGTCGGCGACCCCGTCTCCGCCGATCGGCCCCGCGCTCGGCCAGCGCGGCCTCAACATCATGATGTTCTGCAAGGAGTTCAACGCTCGCACGCAGGACCTCGAGAAGGGCCAGCCCTGCCCGGTGGTGATCACCTATTTCTCGGACAAGTCGTTCACGTTCGAGATCAAGACAGCGCCGGTCAGCCACTTCCTGAAGCAGGCAGCGAAGATCACCTCCGGCTCGAAGACCCCCGGCAAGGGCGGCTTCGCCGGCAAGGTGTCGAAGGAGCAGGTGCGCACAATCGCCCAGGCGAAGATGAAGGACCTCAACGCGTCCGACGTCGACGCGGCGATGCGCATGATCGAAGGCTCGGCCCGCTCGATGGGCCTCGAGGTGGTGGAGTGACCGGGATGGCCAAGCTCGCCAAGCGCGTCCGCGCCACTCGCGACGGCATCGATCGCGACAAGCTCTATCCGCTCGCCGAGGCGCTGAAGCTCGTCAAGGAGCGGGCCACCGCGAAGTTCGACGAGACGGTCGAGGTCGCCCTCAACCTCGGCGTCGATCCGCGCCACGCCGACCAGATGGTGCGCGGCGTTTGCGTGCTGCCGAACGGCACCGGCCGGACGCAGCGCGTCGCCGTCTTCGCCCGCGGCGACAAGGCCGCCGAGGCTCTGGCCGCTGGTGCCGACATCGTCGGTGCCGAGGACCTCGTCGAGAAGGTGCAGGGCGGTACGATCGAGTTCGACCGCTGCATCGCGACGCCCGACATGATGCCGCTTGTCGGCCGTCTCGGTAAGATCCTCGGCCCGCGCGGCCTGATGCCGAACCCGAAGGTCGGCACGGTGACGATGGACGTGAAGACCGCCGTCAACGACGCCAAGGGCGGCGCCGTCGAGTTCCGCGTCGAGAAGGCCGGCATCATCCACGCCGGCATCGGCAAGGCCTCTTTCGGCGCGGACGCTCTCGCCGACAACATCAAGGCGCTCACCGACGCCGTCGTGAGGGCGAAGCCGGCCGGCGCCAAGGGCACCTACCTGCAGAAGGTTGCAGTGTCCTCGACGATGGGCCCCGGCGTCCGCGTCGACCCGGCGAGCATCACCAGCGCCTGACCGGCGCTGGCCGTGTGATCAGACGTCGCGGGTCCGCCCGCGACGCAGCGGCGCCGGTTGGGCGCCCTATATGAGGAATTCCCGCCGTGGGTTCGCCCGGGGCGGGCTAGGGCCGCACGAGGCGCAAGCCTCCGACCGGCCCGCCCCTGTCCGAGACTGCAGGTGCCCGTGCCCGGTCCTCCGCGCGCGGGTCTAAGCCATACGGGCCTGCATGAGACGGGTCGGAACCGCGATCTTCGCGGCCGGCGCCTCGGCGTCGCGCCGTACCGTTCCGGTTCGAGACCGTTTTGCCTTGCGGCGCCCCGGCGCCCGCGAGGGGACAGGCTTCCCGAGCGCCGTCCGACCCGCGGGATCTTCCGCGGGCCGTGCGGCAAGGCAAGCGGCGGCCGCGCGGCGGCCGCCATTCGGAGTGAGGCAAGTGGAAAGAGCGGAGAAGCGAGAGCTCGTCACGGCGCTCCACGAGGTGTTCGAGAACACCAGCGTGGTGGTCGTGGCCCACTATCAGGGCCTCACCGTCGCCCAGATGTCGACCCTTCGGGGTCGGATGAAGGCGGCCGGTGGGTCCGTGAAGGTGGCGAAGAACCGCCTCGCCAAGCTCGCCCTTCAGGGCACCGCCCTTGAGCATATCGCCGACCTGTTCACCGGGCCGACGGTCATCGCCTACTCGAACGACCCGGTCGCGGCCCCGAAGGTGGCCGTCGACTTCGCCAAGACGAACGACAAGCTCGTGATTCTCGGCGGGGCGCTCGGACGGACGAATCTCAATGCGGACGGCGTCAAGGCGCTCGCGACCATGCCGTCGCTGGACGAGCTCAGAGCTCGCCTGGTGGGCATGATCAAGACGCCCGCGACGCGGATCGCCGGCGTGCTGCAGGCACCCGGCGGACAGGTGGCGCGCGTGCTCGCCGCCTACGCCAAGAAGGACGAGGCGGCGTAAGGCCGGTCTCCCGACACCGATCCGATCAACGGTACGAACCGATACAGGAAGACAAGACAATGTCCGATCTCAGCAAGCTCGTTGACGAGCTGTCGAACCTCACCGTCCTGGAGGCCGCCGAGCTCTCCAAGATGCTCGAGGAGAAGTGGGGCGTCTCCGCCGCGGCTCCGGTCGCAGTCGCGGCGGTCGCCGGTGGCGGCGAGGCCGCTCCGGTCGCCGAGGAGCAGACCGAGTTCGACGTGATCCTCGCCGAAACCGGCGACAAGAAGATCAACGTCATCAAGGAAGTCCGTGCGATCACGGGCCTCGGCCTGAAGGAGGCCAAGGACCTCGTCGAGGCGGCTCCGAAGGCGGTGAAGGAAGGCGTTTCGAAGTCCGAGGCCGAAGAGCTGAAGAAGAAGCTCGAAGACGCCGGCGCCAAGGTCATCGTTAAGTGATCCGGCGGGGGTGCGCTCCGGCGCGCCCCCACCTCCGGACCGCCGGCTCCGGCCGGCGGCCGGGATGAGACGACCGCCGCGCGGGCCTTCGGCCCGCCGGGCTGGTCGGATCGGGCCCGAGGCCCGGTGACGACACTGGATGGTCTTCCCCGCCGCCCGCAAGGGGCGGCGCGGTGGACAATCCGGCGAGATGGCCCCGTCCGCCGCATCGGCGGCACCGCGGTGCGGGGCCACAGACAGGTCGGCGGCACGGTGCGCGCCCCCCGGCGTCCCCACTGGCGTCGGCGGCGGCCGCCCGCGAAGCGAGGAGCGACGAATGGCGCAGGCTCAGAAGGCGCAGACGTTCAACGGTCGCAAGCGGATCCGCAAGTACTTCGGCTCGATCCGCGAAGTGGCGGACATGCCGAACCTCATCGAGGTCCAGAAGGCGTCCTACGACCAGTTCCTGCTCGTCGACGAGCCGAAGGACGGGCGCCCCGACGACGGCCTGCAGGCGGTTTTCAAGTCGGTGTTTCCGATCTCCGACTTCGCCGGCACGGCGCTGCTCGAGTTCGTCCGCTACGAGTTCGAGGCGCCGAAGTACGATGTCGACGAGTGCCGTCAGCGCGGCATGACGTTCGCAGCACCGCTCAAGGTGACGCTGCGCCTCATCGTGTTCGACGTGGACGACGACACCGGCGCCAAGTCCGTCAAGGACATCAAGGAGCAGGACGTCTACATGGGCGACATGCCGCTCATGACGGACAACGGCACCTTCATCGTCAACGGCACCGAGCGCGTCATCGTCTCGCAGATGCACCGCTCGCCCGGCGTGTTCTTCGATCACGACAAGGGCAAGACGCACTCCTCCGGCAAGCTCCTGTTCGCCGGCCGCATCATCCCGTACCGCGGCTCCTGGCTCGACATCGAGTTCGACGCCAAGGACATCGTGCACGCCCGCATCGACCGTCGCCGCAAGATCCCGGTGACGTCGCTGATGATGGCGCTCGGCCTCGGCGGCGAGGAGATCCTCGACACCTTCTACAACAAGATCCCGTTCACCCGGGACGGCGACGGCTGGCGCATGCCCTTCGATGCCAACCGCATGCGCGGCATGAAGGCGACGATCGACCTCGTCGACGCCGACACCGGCGAGACGGTGCTCGAGGCCGGCAAGAAGATGACCGCCCGCACGGCGCGCCAGCTCGCCGACAAGGGCCTGAAGTTTCTGAAGCTCACCGACCTCGACCTGGTCGGCCAGTACGTCGCCGAGGACCTCGTCAACCCGGCGACCGGCGAGATCTTCGTCGAGGCCGGCGACGAGATCACCGAGAAGCTGCTCGCCACCCTCGTCGGCGCCGGCTTCGAGGAGATCCCGATCCTCGACATCGACCACATCAACACCGGCGCGTACGTGCGCAACACGCTGGCGGTCGACAAGAACGCCAGCCGCGAAGAGGCGCTCTACGACATCTACCGGGTGATGCGCCCGGGCGAGCCGCCGACCATCGAGACAGCCGAGGCGATGTTCCAGTCGCTGTTCTTCGATCCCGAGCGCTACGACCTCTCGGCCGTCGGCCGGGTGAAGATGAACATGCGCCTCGACCTGCAGTGCCCGGACACCATCCGGGTGCTGCGCCGCGAGGACGTCATCGCGGTGATCCGCACGCTCGTCGACCTGCGCGACGGCCGCGGCGAGATCGACGACATCGACAACCTCGGCAACCGTCGCGTCCGTTCGGTCGGCGAGCTGATGGAGAACCAGTACCGCGTCGGCCTCCTGCGCATGGAGCGGGCGATCAAGGAGCGCATGAGCTCCGTCGAGATCGACACCGTCATGCCGCAGGACCTGATCAACGCGAAGCCGGCGGCTGCCGCCGTGCGCGAGTTCTTCGGCTCGTCGCAGCTGTCGCAGTTCATGGACCAGACCAACCCGCTCTCCGAAGTGACGCACAAGCGCCGCCTGTCGGCGCTCGGCCCGGGCGGTCTGACGCGCGAGCGCGCCGGCTTCGAGGTGCGCGACGTGCACCCGACGCACTACGGCCGCATCTGCCCGATCGAGACGCCGGAAGGCCCGAACATCGGCCTGATCAACTCGCTGGCGACGTTCGCGCGCGTCAACAAGTACGGCTTCATCGAGGCGCCGTACCGCAAGGTGCGCGACAACCACGTCACCCCCGAGGTCGTCTACCTCTCGGCGATGGAGGAATCGAAGCACTACGTCGCGCAGGCGAACATCAACATCGACGCGAGCGGCCGCCTCACCGACGATCTCCTTATCTGCCGCCACGCCGGCGACGTGATGATGGTGACGCCGGACCGCGTCGACTATATGGACGTGTCGCCGAAGCAGCTCGTGTCGGTCGCCGCGGCGCTGATCCCGTTCCTCGAGAACGACGACGCCAACCGCGCGCTGATGGGCTCGAACATGCAGCGTCAGGCCGTGCCGCTGGTGCGGGCCGAGGCGCCGTTCGTCGGCACCGGCATGGAGCCGATCGTGGCGCGTGACTCCGGCGCGGCGATCGCTGCCCGGCGGGCGGGCGTCATCGACCAGGTCGACGCCACCCGCATCGTGGTGCGCGCCACCGAGGACCTCGAGACCTCGCGCTCGGGCGTCGACATCTACCGGCTGATGAAGTTCCAGCGCTCGAACCAGAACACCTGCATCAACCAGCGTCCGCTGGTGCGGGTGGGCGACATCGTCAACAAGGGCGATATCATCGCAGACGGCCCGTCGACGGACCTCGGCGACCTGGCGCTCGGCCGCAACGTGCTCGTCGCGTTCATGCCGTGGAACGGCTACAACTTCGAGGACTCCATCCTCCTCTCCGAGCGCATCGTCTCCGACGACGTGTTCACCTCGATCCACATCGAGGAGTTCGAGGTGATGGCCCGCGACACCAAGCTCGGGCCGGAGGAGATCACGCGCGACATTCCGAACGTGTCGGAAGAGGCGCTGAAGAACCTCGACGAAGCCGGCATCGTCTACATCGGCGCGGAGGTGAAGGCTTCCGACATCCTCGTCGGCAAGATCACGCCGAAGGGCGAGAGCCCGATGACGCCGGAGGAGAAGCTGCTCCGCGCCATCTTCGGCGAGAAGGCCTCAGACGTCCGCGACACCTCGCTGCGCGTGCCCCCGGGCGTGCAGGGCACGGTCGTCGAGGTGCGCGTGTTCAACCGCCACGGCGTCGAGAAGGACGAGCGCGCCATGGCGATCGAGCGCGAGGAGATCGAGCGTCTCGCCAAGGACCGCGACGACGAGCAGGCCATCCTCGACCGGAACGTCTTCGGCCGTCTCGCCGAGATGCTCGACGGCAAGGTGGCGATCGCCGGGCCGAAGGGCTTCAAGAAGGACACCGAGGTGACGCGGGCGGTGCTCGCCGACACCCCGCGCTCGCAGTGGTGGCAGTTCGCCGTCGCCGACGACCAGCAGATGACGCAGATCGAGGGCCTGCGCGGCCAGTACGACGAGAGCCGCAAGCGCCTCGAGGGCCGCTTCATCGACAAGGTCGACAAGCTGCAGCGCGGTGACGAGCTGCCTCCCGGCGTGATGAAGATGGTCAAGGTCTTCGTCGCCGTGAAGCGCAAGATCCAGCCGGGCGACAAGATGGCCGGCCGCCACGGCAACAAGGGCGTCGTCTCGAAGATCGTGCCGGTCGAGGACATGCCGTTCCTCGCCGACGGCACCCACGTCGACATCGTGCTGAACCCGCTCGGCGTGCCGAGCCGCATGAACGTCGGCCAGATCCTCGAGACCCACCTCGGCTGGGCCTGTGCCGGCATGGGGCGGAAGATCGGCGAGATCATCGACGCCTACAAGAAGTCGCACGACGTCCAGCCGCTGCGTTCGGCGCTAGTGGACATCTTCGACGACGGCCGCGAGCCGGTCGCCCAGTACGACGACGCCTCCGTGCTGCGGCTCGGCGAGCAGCTGCGCAAGGGCGTGCCGATTGCCACGCCGGTCTTCGACGGTGCCCACGAGCCGGACATCGTCGTCATGCTCGAGCAGGCCGGCCTCGATCGCTCGGGGCAGGTGACGCTCTATGACGGGCGCTCCGGCGAGGAGTTCGACCGCAAGGTGACGGTCGGCTACATCTACATGCTGAAGCTGCACCATCTCGTCGACGACAAGATCCACGCCCGCTCGATCGGCCCCTACTCGCTGGTCACCCAGCAGCCGCTCGGCGGCAAGGCGCAGTTCGGCGGCCAGCGCTTCGGTGAGATGGAGGTGTGGGCGCTCGAAGCCTACGGCGCCGCCTACACGCTGCAGGAGATGCTGACGGTGAAGTCGGACGACGTCGCCGGCCGCACCAAGGTCTACGAGGCGATCGTGCGCGGTGACGACACCTTCGAGGCGGGTATCCCGGAATCCTTCAACGTGCTCGTGAAGGAGATGCGGTCGCTCGGCCTCAACGTCGAACTCACCGACTCGAAGCCGAAGACGGCGGCCAACGAGCTCGAGCGACCGGCAGACGCGGCGGAGTGATCCGCCGCGCCGCGGCCACGAGGCCGCCCTACGCTCGCCGATTCATGATTCTAGGACGACGGGGTCGCGTCATTCGCGGCTGCCGGCGTGAAGGAGAGAACCGATGAACCAAGAGGTCATGAACCTGTTCAACACGCAGGTGCCGGCCCAGACGTTCGATCTCATTCGGATCTCGATCGCCAGCCCTGAGAAGATCCTGTCCTGGTCCTACGGCGAGATCAAGAAGCCGGAGACGATCAACTACCGGACCTTCAAGCCGGAGCGGGACGGTCTGTTCTGCGCCCGGATCTTCGGGCCGATCAAGGACTACGAGTGCTTGTGCGGCAAGTACAAGCGCATGAAGTACAAGGGCGTTATCTGCGAGAAGTGCGGCGTCGAGGTGACGCTGTCGCGCGTGCGCCGCGAGCGCATGGGCCACATCGAGCTCGCTGCCCCCGTCGCCCACATCTGGTTCCTGAAGTCGCTGCCGAGCCGCATCGGCATGCTGCTCGACATGACGCTGAAGGATCTCGAGCGGATCCTCTATTTCGAGAACTACGTGGTGCTCGAGCCCGGCCTGACGCCGCTCAAGATGCACCAGCTGCTGTCGGAAGAGGACTTCATCGAGGCGCAGGACAAGTACGGCGAGGACGGCTTCACCGCCGCCATCGGCGCCGAGGCCATCCGCGAGCTGATGAAGGCGCTCGACCTCGAGAAGCTCGCCGCCGACCTGCGCGTCGAGATCGCCGAGTCGACCTCCGAGCTGAAGCCGAAGAAGCTCGCCAAGCGGCTGAAGCTGATCGAGGCGTTCATGGAATCCGGCAACAAGCCGGAGTGGATGATCCTCAACGTCATCCCGGTGATGCCGCCGGACCTGCGTCCGCTGGTGCCGCTGGACGGCGGCCGCTTCGCCACGTCCGACCTGAACGACCTCTACCGCCGCGTCATCAACCGCAACAACCGCCTGAAGCGGCTGATCGAGCTGCGGGCGCCGGACATCATCATCCGCAACGAGAAGCGGATGCTGCAGGAGGCCGTCGACGCGCTGTTCGACAACGGCCGCCGCG
>CAMDHY010000145.1 GCA_945898215.1 Pseudoxanthobacter soli DSM 19599
CGGGTACCGGCCCCCAGCGCCCGAGGCCGTCGTGCCGAGCGCGCGCCCGCCTGCGCAACCCCGGCCAGCTCCAGCGGGCGCGCTCACCCTGGAAACCCGGCCGCCCATGAACTAACAATCAAACCGGACCACCGACGTGGGGCAGGTCAGGCGGACTGGCTCCGGGGCGCGGGAATCTGCCGACGGGATTTCCCCCCCAGGACGGATCGTCTGCGAGGGATGTTACAAGCTTTAGGTTTCGGCGACAGGTGTCAGCGTGACCGTCTTCCAACTGAACCACGCCCTGCCAGCGAAGGCGTCGGTTGGCACAGCTGTAATCATGCCGGCCAACGAAGCAGGTACGCGTCGCGCTGAAGCCGCGACGCGTCGCGGAAAGCAGCCTAGGCGTAGCTAGCGCAGAGATTGCGCTGAGCATTCTACACAGGCTATAAGCGCGGAGTTGATGGAAGCGCGGACTCAGCCAATGCAGTTCAAGACGGGAAAAGGCTGGCACGACAACCTCGTGGTGGACCTTGATGGAAAGCTTGTAAAACTGACCAACTACGACTTCGATGGTTGGTTCGTAGTGCGAGAAGAAGGCATTGAAATTGGATTTGAGGATTACCCTCCCGTATACCGAAGAACGCCGTCTGGAGAGACGTATTTATTGGACGATAGCGACGATTTTAGGATTGATTACAATGAAACTAAAATATATTCAGTGACTGCGACCGGAGACGGCAATGACTTTGTTCGCGTGTCTGACAAAGGCGGCGAAGCATATACTGGTGGCGGTAAAGATAAAATAATCGGCGGATCCGGCCGCGACTTCATTGTTGCTGGCGCCGGCAATGATAAAATCGTTGCAGGCGATGGCGAAGATTACATATGGGGAGATGGGGGAAGCAACAAGATTGCAGGCGGTGACGGGGCAGATTTTTTCTTCTTCGAAGGATATGATGACACCAATACCATCATCAAAGATTATGAGAAGAAATATACAGTGATAATCCATGAAATAGATATAGACCCAAGTGACGTTCACTTGCGTGATACGAAGAACGGGGCAGTTATGAAATATGAGTATCTTGATAATGAAATTAGAGTACTGTTCGAGGGCGCCTTAGCAAACTCCCTGACTCTCGACTTCCGTCCAGGTTGAGCAAACCGTCCGGCTATTCCATCGTATAGACGCTGACGCTACTCTCGCCCATTGACGCGCGCCTGACGGCCATTGCCGCTGCCACCGCAGCGGCTTTACGGTCGCGGCTGCGTCCCTGTGGAACATGCGGTTGCTGTCGTGTCGGTCTCGACGGCATTCTCGAAGCACCACCGCAGTAGCGATTGCCCGCCCGTCCGGAAGCGGCGGCCAACGAGCGCGCGCTCTTGCGCCATGGTCGCCGGCGCCATCGTCACCCGCCCCTGTCGCATCTCCACGGCCGGGAAGCCGTCGTCGGCGGTCTCGCCACCCGGCAGGCCATCGCCCCCATTCGCCTCTCCTCAACACATAAAAGTCTATCGTTTACGCCATCCGCGACCGGAGGCCCGCGTTGGAAACGTCCCTGTATGAGCCCGTCAAGCGCTTCCTCGAGGGGCTCGGCTACACCGTCAAGGGCGAGATCGGTCCCTGCGATCTGGTCGGGCTCAAGGGCGATGATCCGGCGGTGGTGGTGATCGGCGAACTGAAGCTGGCGTTCAATCTCGAGCTCATCCTGCAGGGGGTCGACCGGGCGACCGCCGCGGACGAGATCTGGCTGGCGGCGCAATTGTCCGCCAAGGGCAAGGGGCGGGAGAGCGATCCGCGCTACCGCAATCTCTGCCGGCGCCTCGGCTTCGGGCTGCTCGGGGTGTCGGCGTCCGGCCGCGTCGACATCCTCGTCTCCCCGGATGCACCGATGCAGCGGAAGGTGAACGCGCGGCGCTCGCGGCTGGTGGAAGAGCACCGGCGGCGCCAGGGCGATCCCGTCGCCGGTGGCGGCACGCGCAAGCCGATCATGACGGCCTATCGGCAGCAGGCGCTCGCCTGCGCCGCCGCCATGGCGTCATCGCCCAAGCGGCCGCGCGATCTCAAGCCCGCCTTCCCCGATGCCCAGAAGATCCTCCACCGCAATGTCTACGGCTGGTTCGAGCGGTCGGGGCGCGGGGTCTACGCGCTGACCGACACCGGGCGAAGCGCACTGGCTTCTTGGGCCCCCGGCTTGGCCACAGACCCGGTCGGCGAGGGCGAAGCGACCCAGGATGGGCCATAGGCAGGGGGCCGCGCACGCTCAGCCGCAAGGCGGCCGTCGCGGGGCCGCGGTTGGCGCAGGCCGCGTTGCCGGTGATCCCGTCCGCACGACCGGATGGGCAGGGTCTTCGGCCCGGTTGTCGGCCCCGTCCGCTTTCCGGACCCTCCACTCACGGGCAAGCCCGAGAGCGGCGAGCGAGACCCCGTCAGGGGCGCCACGTCGGCTTTCCCTTGGGCTTTCCCTTGGGCGTTCCCTTGGGCGTTCCCTTGGGCTTTCCCTCGAACGCCTTTGGGCCCCGGCCTTTCGGCGGGCGCTCGCTCTTGCCCTGCCCCCACGGCTTGACCTCGCGCGGCGCTTCGCCCGCGGGCTTGCCGTGGTCCGCTCCGCCATCGGCGGACTTCCCCGGCGCCGGCCCCTTGCGGAACTTGCGTCCGTGGGCGGGTTTCTCGGACGGCGGCAGGGTGCGCGGCGGCTTGCCGTGGTCGAGGCGCTTCGCGTGGCCCGCACCCGCCGGCGGGCCGGGCAGCGGCTCGATGACGACCTCGTCGCCGTCCAGCTTCTTGACCGCCTTGAAGCGGTCGGCGACGGCGAGGCTGACCTCGAAGGCCGTCTCCTCGTCGAAGATGCGGATGACGCCGATGTCCTTGCGCGTCACGTTCCCGCGCCGGCAGATCAGCGGCAGCAGCCACTTCGGATCGGCATTGTTGCGGCGGCCGATATTGAGGCGGAACCAGGCGCTGCCGGCGCCCGAGGCGCCGCCGAAGTCCCGGCCGGCGGCGAGGTCGCGCGCGGCCCGCGGCTCACCGGGATCGGCGACCTCCTCCGGCGCCGGCAGGCCGGCGCGGTAGAGGCGCACCAGAGCGGCGGCGAGGTGTTCCGGCGAATGCGCGGCGAGCAGCGCGATGCCGGCGCTGGCATCCTCCTCGTTCGGCTCGTCGGCGATCACGGCGTCGCGCAGCATGCGGTCGTGGTCGAGCCTGCGGATGTCCTCGGAGGTCGGCGGGCCCGACCATGAGGGCTCGATGCCGAGCTCCCGTATCAGCATTTCGATCCGGCGCCGGCGAAACGGCGGCACCAGCAGAACGCTGACGCCCTTGCGGCCCGCCCGGCCGGTGCGGCCGCTGCGGTGCTGCAGGCTTTCGGCATCGTTGGGCAGGTCGGCATGGATGACGAGGCCGAGGTTCGGCAGGTCGATGCCGCGCGCCGCGACGTCGGTGGCGACGCAGACCCGCGCCCGCCCGTCGCGCAACGCCTGCAGGGCGTGGTTGCGCTCGCTCTGGCTCAGTTCGCCCGAGAGCGCCACCGCAGCGAACTGCCGCTCCTGCAGCATGGCGTGCCGACGCCGCACGGCCTCGCGCGTGTTGCAGAAGACGATGGCGCTCTGGGTGTCGTAGGAGCGCAGCACGTTGACGATCGCATGGTCGACCTCGGTCGGCACGACGCGGATCGTGCGGTACTCGATGTCGGCGTGACCGCCTTCGCCGCTCGCCACATCGATCCGCAGCGCCTCGCGCTGATAGCGCTTCGCGAGCGTGGTGATGGCGCGCGGCATGGTGGCCGAGAATAGCAGGCTGCGCCGCTCGGGCGGGGTGGCGTCGAGAATGAACTCGAGATCCTCGCGAAAGCCGAGGTCGAGCATCTCGTCGGCCTCGTCGAGCACGGCGACGCGGAGCGCCGATAGGTCGAGGCGGCCGCGTTCCAGATGATCGCGCAGGCGGCCGGGCGTGCCGACGACGACGTGGGCGCCCTGGTTCAACAGCCGCTGCTCCTGGCGCGGATCCATGCCGCCGACGCAGGAGACGATGCGGGCTCCGGTCGCCGCAAAGAGCCAGGCGAACTCGCGCTGGACCTGCAGCGCCAGTTCGCGCGTCGGCGCCACCACCAGCGCCTGCGGCACCGTCGCGGCCGCAAAGGTCTCGGAGACGCCGAGCAGCGTCTCGGCCATGGCGAGGCCGTAGGCGACGGTCTTGCCGGACCCGGTCTGGGCGGACACCAGGAGGTCGCGACCCGCCGCCTCCGGCGCCAGCACGGCGAGCTGCACCGGCGTCGGATTGACGTAGTCCCGGTCGGCCAGGGCGCGGGCGAGCGCCGGGTTCGTCGTCAGGAAGGGCACGGCCGGTTCCGCCTATCTCGAACATCGTCAGGCGTCGAAGGGGAGCCGTCGGAAAGTCTGTCGGACGCCTTCATAGTCGGCCGGCAGTCCGGATGCCACAGCAGACCGGGTGCGCTTCTCGGGCGCATGTCGATCATGTTGCATCCTGTCCGCCGTCGGCATCCGGTTTTCCGGGCCGCCTTAGACGGGCCGCCGGTGCTGAACGCCGGCTACGACTACGCCCGCGCGCAGGCGGGGCTTGAGCGGCCATCGCCCGCGACGTCAGTGGTGGAGCAGCCCGGTGGAGAAGGCGACCGTTCCGGCGACGATGTGGCAGATGGTGACGCCGGCGAGGTTTTCGTGTCGGTTGTAGATCCACCCGAAAACCAGACCGGACACGAACGTCAGCACGATCGCGGCCAGCCCGAGCTGGCTGTGCAGCACACCGAAGGCGACGGACGCGGCAACGATCGACGGAACCCCGGTCCGATCCGCCATCAGGCGCTTGAACGAGCCCTGCAGGAAGCCGCGCGAGACGAGTTCCTGCATGAATGCGTGCGGGAGGTAGAGCAGCAGCGCCAGGCGGAAATGCTCGCTGTCGATGAAGGGATTGAACGGCAGCACCTCGCCGTTGCCGACGCGCACCGCCACCGCGATGGCGACGATGGCGACGAAGGCCAGTGCCGAGAACCAAATCCCCTCGATGATCGAGATCCGCAGGTTGCGACGCGTCAGGCCGACGGCGGCGAGCGGGATCTGGAAGGTGCGCAACAGGAGCAGCGTCGTCGCGGTCATCAGCAGCAGCAATGGCCAGGTCACCCCCGGCGCGCGGAGCACCGCCAGCGAGAAGGACGCGACGCCGGCGAGGCTGCCGAGCGACATGAAGATCATCGTGCAGATGCTGAGATAGCCGAACTCGATGCGGTCGCGCAGGGCCTGGACCTGCTCCGTCGTCTCGTTGATCAGGGCGACGACCCCGGCGACCGCACCGGTGTCGGGATCGACGAGGGCGCTCGTCTTCAGGCCGAAATGCCGGGTTCCGCCGGCGTCCTTGACCTTGAACTCCTCGGTGTGGCTGGTCAGCGGGTCGGCGATTGCGGCGATCACCACGTCGCCGAAGCGGTCGAGGTCGCGGCGCTGGAAGACCACCACGCCGAACTTCTGGCCGACGCACTCGGATGCGCGGAGGCCGAGGCTGCGCTCGGCCTGAGGATTGATGGTGCGGATGGTGCCGCCGCGGTCGACGGTGATGACCCCGTCCCGCATGGTCGCCAGGACGGCCGCGTCCATGCGATCGGCGACCGGCGGCAGCATTGATGTTTCGGCGACACTCACGACGACGCCCCCCGGGACGCCGAAGGGCATCGCATGGCGCCCCCCGGCGGACGCCACTGTTTCGTTGGAATATGAAGCGGTTAAGACAGCTTTCCCGGCGCCGCCTCGACGCCCGTCTGCCCGGCCCCGAATTGGCACGTTCAGGCGGCGCCGCGCGACAGCGAGCCGAGCCACTTGCGCAGTTCGGTGACGTTCGACGTCTCGCCGATCGAGTAGGTAAGATCGTCGATGAGGTGCGCGACCATACGCAGGCCGTAGCCGCCCTCGCCGGCATGCGAGGGGCGTTCGCCGTCCGGTGCGGCACGGCGAGGGTCGAAGGGAGCGCCGCTGTCTTCGATGCGCGCCACCATGGCGGCGTCGTCGACGATCAGCGTCACCGTGATCGGCTGCGCGCCGGCCTTCGGGTAGCCGTAGCGGATGGTGTTGCTCAGCACCTCGTCGATGGCGACCGCGATGGCCACGGCGATGCGGCTGCTGACGCGGTGCGCCAGCGCGAACTCCTCGACGAGGTCGAGGACCTTGGCGATCTCCGGCACTTCGTTGCCGATCGTGATCGTCGATTCCGCCGCCACCCTCCCCCCCCCCCGCTTTCATCCGGCGCCCGTCGCGGCGCTTCTGAACGCCACCCCGCGTTTCGGCCCTCAGCCCAACGGACCGTGGAAGTGGACAGCCATCACTGTGACGTCGTCAAACGGCTCTTCCGCGCCGGCATGACTGTCGATCGCCGCAACGAGACCCGCCGTCAACGCCTGCGGGTCGACGGTGGCCGTGGCGGCGAGCGTCGCCAGCAGCCGTTCGTTGCCAAACGGGACCGCCTCCGGCCCGCGGGCATCGACGACGCCGTCAGTGTAGAGCACCAAGGTTGTCGCCGGCCGGAGCACGACCCGCCGGCTCGCATAGACCGGTCCCGCCGCCAGCCCGAGCGGCAGGCCGCGTGGCACGGCCAGGAAGTCCGGCGCCTCCCGGCCCGTCACCGCCACCGGCAGGGTGTGGCCCGCATTGGCGAGATCCGTCTCGCCGTTCGCCGGATCGAGCACGCCGAGGAGGGCGGTCACGAACATCAGCGAGGGGTTTTCGTGCGCGAGTTCCTCGTTCATGGCGCCGAGGAAGGCCGCTGCCCCGTCAATCTCTCCCGCGGCGGCGCGCGCGCCTAGGACGCGGAACAGCGTCTTCGCCCGCGTCATATAGATCGCCGCCGGGATGCCCTTGCCGCAGACGTCGGAGATCAGGAAGTAGAGACGCCCGTCGGCCCCGACGAAATAGTCGTAGAGGTCGCCCCCGACCCGCCGGGCGGGATCGAGGTGGCCGGCGACGGAGACGACGCCGTTCAGACCGCCGCCGGCGAGCGCGGCGGGCAGCATCATCAGCTGCAGTTCCCGGGCGGTCTTCAGGTCCGCCTCGATCGCCGCGTGGTAGGCCTCGGCCCGGTCGCGCAGCCGCTTGACCGCGAGCGTCGCGGAGATGCGGGCGTTGAGGATGACGGGGTTGAACGGCTTCGACAGATGCTCGACGGCGCCGAGATGGAGGCAGCGCTCGACCGATTCGATGTCGTCGAGGGCGGAGATGATGATCACCGGCAGGGTGCGCAGCCGCCCGCCGGAGCGCAGCCGCCGCAACACCTCGAAGCCGTTCAGGAACGGCATCATGATGTCGAGCAGCAGGAGGTCGAAGCTCTCCCGCGCCAGCAGCTCGAGGGCGTGGCCGCCGTCGGGGACGGCGACGACGTCGTGGCCCTGCTGCGTCAGCCGCCGCACCAGGAGCTCGCGGTTGTCGGCGTTGTCGTCGGCGACGAGGATGCGGCCCGGCAGCGTTTCCGTGCGGTCGAGTTCGTCTTCCTCGATCGAGCGCGGCGCCACCACACCGGCGGCGACGCTGGTCGATGTCAGCCCGTCGGCGAGCAGCGTCGTGAGCCGGGCGACGGCGGCCGAGACGCGGGCGACGTCGCGCCGGACCGGGCCGTCGCCGAGATCGGCGACCTCCTCCTCGACCAGGGCGACGACGCCGTGAAGTTCGTCCGCAGCCGTGCGCATGGCGAACCGCAATTCCGCCAGCGAGATGCTGCCGGTCTCGATGAGGTGCGAGCGGAGCTGGCCGTCGATGGTGGACAGCAGCCGCTTCGCCACCTCGACGATCGTGCCCGCGTCCGTGCCGACGACGGCGAGGACCGCGGGATCGGCCTCCTCGAGGATCAGCTCCGTGTAGCCGACGATCGCCGTGAGCGGCGTGCGCAGTTCGTGGCGCAGCTCGGCGAGGAAATCGAAGCCGCCGGCGGCCTCCGGCCCGAACGTGGTCGCCGGCGCCAGGTTCACCGCGGCGCACTCCCGATCAGCGCGTCGATCTTGCCGATCAGCCGCTCGAGGTCGATCGGCTTGGTGTCGTAGTCGTCGCAACCGGCAGCGAGCGCGGCCTCGCGGTCGCCGCTCATGGCGTGGGCGGTGAGCGCGATGATCGGAATGGCGCGCAGCCGTACGTCCGCCTTGATGCGCCGCGTCGCTTCCCAGCCGTCGATCACCGGCAGGCCCATGTCCATCAGCACGAGATCGGGCATCAGCGCCTCGCACCGTTCGATGCCCTCGCGCCCGTCCACCGCGACCTCGACCTCGTAGCCGCGCCGGCGCAGGCGACGGCCGAGCATGTCCCGGTTCATCTCGTTGTCTTCCACGAGCAGGATGCGGTTCATCCGAACGTCCTCGACCCATGGCCCGGGCGCGCGGGCGCGTGCGGCGCCGACCGGCCCGAGCGCGTCCTCAAGCGGTTTCCGGTTCGCGCCGCTGCGGGGCGATGCGGCCGGTTTCGACCAGCGCGAGCTTCGTCGCGCGCACGATGCGGCTGACGTCGACACCGCTGTCGCTGCCCTTCTGCAGGACGGTGACGACGCCCGCCCGCAGCCGGTCGCGATCCTCGCTGGTGAGATCCTTGGCGGTGACGATGACGACGGGGATGTCGGCCGTCGCGGCGTCGCGGCGCAACTGGTCGACGACTTCAAAGCCGTCGGTCTCGGGCATCATCAGGTCGAGCATGATCAGATCCGGCCGCTCGGCGGCCACCGCCGCCAGCGCCTCGCGGCCGTTCGAGGCCTCGCGCACGCTCCACCCCCGCTGCTCGAGCCCGCGACGCAGCATGGTGCGGCTCGGGGCGTCGTCGTCGACGACGAGGGCGCGACGGTCGGTGCCGTCGGCGCCGGTGAGCTGCTCGAGGATAATGATGAGACGGTCCCGATCGACCGGCTTGTCGACGAAGCCCGTCGCGCCCATCGCGCGGCCGCGGTCGGCGTCGTTGACGACCGAGACCATGACGACTGGCAGGTCGGCGAGGGCGGGATCGCCGCGGATGGCGGCGAGCACCGTCCAGCCGTCGAGGGTGTCCATCTTCACGTCGAGGGTGACGACGGCCGGGCGGTGGGCGCGGATGTAGGCGAGCCCTTCGATGCCGGACGCGGCCGTCTCCACCGTGAAGCCTTCCCGTTCGATGTGACGGCGCAGCAGCGTGCGGTCGTCCTCGTTGTCGTCGATCACGAGGATCGTCCCCGACGCGGGCAGCACCGCCGGCCGGTCGCCGGCGCCGATCGCCGGGGGGGCGTCGGCCGCCACGCGGGGCATCATCGGCAGGCGGATCGCGAACTCCGAGCCGACGCCCTCGGTGCTGGTGACGGTGACGTCGCCCCCCATCAGGCGGCAGAACTGCCGGCTGATCGCCAGGCCGAGCCCGGTGCCGCCATACTTGCGCGTCGCCGACGCATCGACCTGCATGAACTCCTGGAACAGACCGTCGAGCTTGTCCCGGGCGATGCCGATGCCGGTGTCGCGCACCGCCATCACGAGCACCTCGCCGGCCTCCGCGGCCTCCCGTTCCACGGCGAGGGTGACGGTGCCGTCGGCGGTGAACTTGCAGGCGTTGCTGAGGAGGTTGAGCAGGCTCTGCTTTAGCCGCATCCGGTCGGCCCACACCGCCGGCAGCGTCTCCGGACGCTCGAGCACGAAAGTGTTGCGGTTGCGGTCGCACAACGGACGGATCGTCGCCACCACATCGTCGATCAGATCGGTCAGATCGACGAACTCCGTGTCCAGCTTCATCTTGCCGGCCTCGATCTTCGACAGGTCGAGGACGTCGTTGATGAGGGCCAGCAGGTGCTTGCCGGCATTGCGGATCTTGTCGAGATCCTTGTGGACCTCGGCGTCGACGAGACCCTCCGTCTCCTCCCGGAGCACCTCGCTGTAGCCGATGATGGCGTTCAGCGGCGTGCGCAGCTCATGGCTCATGTTGGCGATGAACTGGCTCTTCGAGACGTTGGCGGCCTGCGCGACGTCGCGGGCGGCAGCGAGGTCGGCCTCGCGGCGCTTCTGTTCGGTGATGTCCTGGAAGACCACCACGGTCTCGCCGCCGGCCGACCGCCGCTCGTGCACGCGCACCCACTGCCCGTCGGCGTGCTCGAACGCACGCAGGCCGCCGCCCGCGCCGTGCAGGCGGCGCTGCTCGTCGAGCCACGGCTCGGGCGCGGCCG
>CAMDHY010000146.1 GCA_945898215.1 Pseudoxanthobacter soli DSM 19599
CTTGTGCCGGGAACCCATCCCTCTCCGCGGTCTCGGCGTCGGTGACTTGGCTGGCGCTGCTTGGGTTCCCGGCACAAGGCCGGGCATGACCCTTGGGTGGGACGGGCGTGCGCGGACGCAGCAGCCGCCGCCGCCCGCTCTCACCGCGACCGGCAGCGTCCCGTCACCGTGCGCTCGCGCGAGCCGTCGTCGTAGGCGACGACCAGTTCGCCGCCGTTGAGCTTGGCGATGTTGCCGCGGTACCAGGTGCCGCCGCCCTTCCAGTCGCACTCGACGCGCGTGCCGATCGTCCAGTCGTAGCGCTTCACGAGCTTGCGCGGCAGGGTCTCCTTGGTGCCGTCGTCGTACTTGATGGTGACCTGGCCGCCGCCGGCCTGCTGCACGATGCCGGGGAACCAGAACTTGCCCCCCTGCCAACGTCCCAGCACCCAGTCGCCACGGTCGAGGGCCAGCGCCGGCGTCGCCAGCACGAGCGCCAGCAACACCCCCGTCACGAACCGCTTCACCATCGAAATCCCCCGTTCAGTCAGCCGGCGCACACCCTCGCGCGGCCGCCGGCGACGGTCAACTCACGGCCGCGCGCACCTGAGGGCACCCGGTCACGCGAGTCGGGCGTCCTGCGTCGCGTGGACAAGCCCGACCCGCGTCGTCTAGACAGGCGCGCCTGGGGCCGGGGGCTCGCGGAGAATCGGATGCTGCGCCGCCTCTACGACTGGACCATGAGCTTCGCCGGCCACCGCCACGCCAAGGCCGCCCTCGGCGTCATCTCGTTCTCCGAGAGCTCGTTCTTCCCGATCCCGCCCGACGTTCTCCTGATCCCGATGGTGCTGGCCGACCGGGCACGCGCCTGGGCGCTGGCGGGATGGTGCACCGTCACCTCCGTCCTCGGCGGCATGCTTGGCTACCTGATCGGGCTGCTGCTCTACGATTCCGTTGGCACCTGGCTGATCGAGCTCTACGGCTACGGCGGCGAGGTCGAGGCGTTCCGCCAGGCCTATGCCGAGTGGGGCGCCTGGATCATCCTCATCAAGGGCCTGACGCCGATCCCCTACAAGGTGGTCACGATCACGTCCGGATTCGCCGGCTACGACTTCCTGACGTTCGTGGCGCTGTCGATCGTCACGCGGGGGGCGCGGTTCTTCCTGGAGGCGGCGCTCTTGCGCCGCTACGGCGAGCCGATCCGCGCCTTCATCGAGAGGCGGCTGAAGCTCGTCACCACGGTGGTCGCCCTGGTGCTGATCGGCGGCCTCGTGGCCGCGCGCTACCTGTTCTGAGGCCTTCGGGCCCGCGGAGGACACCGATGTCGACCATTCTCGCCGGCGAGAGCGCCCACGGTGCCTCTTCCGGCCGCGCCGTGCCGGTGCTGGCGGGGGCGCTCGCGCTTGCCTTCGGCGTCGTCACCATCGCCACCGCCTGGGGCTTCCAGCTGATCGGCGGCTACGCGCCGTGCGCGCTCTGCCTCGAGCAGCGCGTGCCCTACTATGTCGGCCTGCCGCTGATCGCCGCCGGGCTGATCGCCCACAGCCTCGGCACCCGCCTGAGCGTGCTGCGCGTCGCCTTGGTGCTCGCCGCCGGCGTCTTCGCCTACGGCTTCGCTCTGGGCGTCTACCAGGCCGGTGCCGAGTGGGCGTTCTGGCCGGGCCCGACCGATTGCGGCGGCGGCGTCGCCACCACCACCAGCGCCGGCAACCTCCTGTCGCAGATCCAGTCGACCCGCCTCGTCAGCTGCACGGAGGCGTCGTGGCGGATGTTCGGGCTGTCCTTCGCCGGCTGGAACGCCGTCGCCTCGGCGGCCCTCGTCGTCCTCACGCTCGCCGGCGCCGTCGCCGGCCTGCGTCGGCGGGGAGTGGCGCGATGAGCCTCCGCGTGCCGCGCGTGCCGGGCACCGCCTTCGCCTGGAGCGATCGCCTGGCGCCGGGCCTCGACGATTTCGCGGCGCTCGCCGCCGAGGCCTTCGCCGCCCTGCCGGAGGATTTCCGGCGGCTCGCCGGCGACATCACCTTCCGCGTCGACGAGTTCCCAGACGCCGAGGCGCTCGAGGCGGTCGGGGTCGAGAGCGAGTTCGACCTGCTCGGCCTGTTCGTCGGCGTCGGCATGGCGCACGATGCCGCCGTCCTGCCGACGGGGCGGATGCCGAACCACATCTGGCTCTACCGCCGCCCCATCCTCGACTACTGGGCCGAGCACGAGGAGACGCTCGGCGCCATCGTCACTCACGTCCTCGTCCACGAGATCGGCCACCACTTCGGCCTGTCCGACGACGACATGGAGGCGATCGAGGCGGGCGACTGAGCCGCCCGCCGTCCGCCGCGCTACTTCGCCCTCTTCGCCCGCTCGATCGCCTCGACGATCATCTGCTCGGCGATGTCGACGCCCGCCCAGCGGACGATCTTCACCCACTTGCCGGGCTCGAGATCCTTGTAGTGCTCGAAGAAGTGCTCGATCTGCTTGATGGTGATCTCCGGCATGTCCTCGTAGGAGCGGATCTGCTCGTAGCGCAGCGTCAGGTGGTTGGAGGGCACGGCGATGACCTTCTCGTCGCCGCCCTTCTCGTCTTCCATGATCAGCACGCCGATCGGCCGGCAGTTGATGATCGCGCCGGGGATGATCGCCCGGGTGCTCGCCACCACCACGTCGATCGGATCGCCGTCGTCCGACAAGGTGTGCGGGACGAAGCCGTAGTTCCCGGGATAGCGCATCGGCGTGTAGAGAAAGCGATCGACGACCAGCGCGCCGGCCTCCTTGTCCATCTCGTACTTGATCGGCTCGCCGCCGACGGGCACCTCGACGATGACGTTGATGTCCTTGGGCGGGTTGTTGCCGGTGGCAACGGCGTCGATACGCATCAAAGTTCCTCGCCTGAAGTCGGTGTCGGGGTCTGGCGGCGGCACGGCGCCTGGGGGCCGCGTGCGCCGCACAATGGCCGTGCGCGTCTAGCGCACGTTCCGCCGCGGGGCAATTGCCGTCCGGGTCGCCGCGGAGATGTCGCACGCGGCGGGTGGCGGGCCGCCGCACTCAGCCCCGCGCGGGCGCCCACCCGAAGGCGAGCTTCGGCAGGATGCTCTCGCCTATGCGGTCCATCGAGCGGCCGACGGCACGACCGCCGAGCGAGGTGTAGAAGCGCACCGCCGGCTCGTTGTCTGCGAGCGCCCAGACGACGACGCTGCGCCGGCCTTGCGCCGCGAGTTCCTGCTTGGCCGAGGCGAACAGCGCCCGCCCGAAGCCGAGCCCTTGGTACTCCGGCCGGAGATAGATCTCGTAGATCTCGCCGCGGAAGGGCAGCGCCCGCGCCCGGCTCTGGCCGTAGGTGACGTAGCCCGCCACCTCACGGCCGTGTTCGAGCAGCATCACCGGCACGCGCCGGCGGATCGCCCGCTCCCACCAGTTCGGCCCGCGCCGGGCGATCATCCGCTCGAGTTCGGTGCCGGGCAGGATGCCGCGATAGGCGGTGCGCCAGGCGGAGTCGTGCACGTCGGCGACCGCGCCCGCATCGTCGGGCGCCGCACGTCGGATCGCGAGGGAACTCGTCTTCATGGGGGAAGATTACGGTGCGTCGCGGCAACGGGTAAAGAGGCTCGTCAACGGAGACCGAAATGCACAGCCGCGACATCGGCACAGCCCTCGTCACCGGCGTCTCGAGCGGCATCGGCCGCGAGATCGCCCGCCTCCACGCCGCCCATGGCGGCGATCTCGTGCTCGTCGCCCGCCGCGCCGACCGCCTCGCGGAACTCGCCGCCGAGCTCGAAGCCGCCCACGGCGTCCGGGTGCTGGCCGTCCCGCTCGACCTCACCGCCCCCGACGCCGTCGACGACCTCGCCGGAACCCTCGAATCACACGGCGTCACCGTCGACCTTCTCGTCAACAACGCCGGCTTCGGCGGCGGCGGCGCCTTCGACGGGCGCCCGGCCGGCCTCGACGAGGCGATGGTGCGGCTCAATGCCGAGGTGCCGGTGGCGCTCAGCCGCGCCTTCCTGCCGGCGATGCGGGCGCGCGGCCGCGGCCGCGTCCTCAACGTCGCCTCGATCGTCGCCTTCGCGCCCGGCCCCGGCATGGCCGTCTACGCCGCCTCGAAGGCGTTCCTGCTGTCGTTCTCGGAGGCGCTGTCGAAGGAACTCGCCGGCACCGGCGTCACCGTCACCGCCTTCTGCCCCGGCCTCACCGCCACCGAGTTCCACAGCGCCGCCGGCTATGTCGAAGACGGTCGCACCATCCCCGGCGGCCACGATGCCCGCACCGTCGCCGCGGCCGGCTATGCGGCGATGCTCGCCGGCCGCCGCATCGCCTTCGCCGAGACGACCACCGCCGCCGCCTCGCTCGTGCCGCGGCTGCTACCGCGCCGCCTCGTCACGGCCCTGGTGGGGACGATGGTGCGCCGCCGGAAGACCTGAGAAACGAAAAGGGCGGCCACCAGGGCCGCCCACGTTCGTCTCGTCGGAGCGGCCAAGCGGGCCGCCTCGGTCGCCCGCTCAGGCCGCGTCGGTTTCCTTGCGGCGGTCGGCGCGCTTGCGCTCGTTCGGGTCGAGCAGCGCCTTGCGCAGGCGGATCGAGTCCGGCGTCACCTCGACGAGTTCGTCGTCCTGGATGTAGGCGAGCGCCTTTTCCAGCGTCATGCGGATCGGCGGCGTCAGCCGCACCGCCTCGTCCTTCCCGGCCGAGCGGACGTTGGAGAGCTGCTTGCCCTTCATGACGTTGACTTCGAGGTCGTTCGGCCGCGTGTGCTCGCCGACGATCATGCCCTCGTAGACCTTCCAGCCCGGCTCGATCATCATCGGCCCGCGGTCCTCGAGGTTCCACAGGGCGAAGGCGACGGCGACACCGCCGCCATTGGAGATCAGCACGCCGTTGGTGCGGCCGGGGATCTCGCCCTTGTGGGGCGCGTAGCCGTGGAACAGGCGGTTCATGATCGCCGTGCCGCGGGTGTCGGACAGGAGCTCCGACTGGTAGCCGATCAGGCCGCGCGTCGGCGCGTGGAAGACGAGGCGCATGCGGCCGCCGCCCGAGGGGCGCATCTCGGTCATGTCGGCGCGCCGCTCGGAGAGCTTCGACACCACCGCGCCGGCGTGCTCCTCGTCGACGTCGATGATGACCTCCTCGATCGGCTCAAGCACGGTGCCGTCCTCGGCCTTCTCGAAGACGACGCGCGGGCGGCCGACGGTGAGCTCGAAGCCCTCGCGGCGCATCGTCTCGATCAGGATGGCGAGCTGCAGTTCGCCGCGACCGGCGACCTCGCACGAATCGCGGTCCGCCCCTTCCGTCACCTTGAGCGCGACGTTGCCCTCCGCCTCGCGGAACAGCCGGTCCTTGATCACCCGGCTCTGCACCTTGTCGCCTTCCGTGCCGGCGAGCGGGCCGTCATTGATGCGGAAGGTCATCGACAGCGTCGGCGGATCGATCGGCTGCGCCGGCAGCGCCTGCGTCACCACGGGGTCGCACAGCGTGTCGGCCACGGTCGCCGTCGTCATGCCGGCGATCGCCACGATGTCGCCGGCCTGCGCCTCGTCCACCGGCACCCGCTCGAGGCCGCGGAAGCCCAGCACCTGGGTGATGCGGCCGGTCTCGATCTGCTTGCTGTCGCGCGACAGCGCCTTGATCGCCATGTTCGGCTTGGCCGTGCCGGACAGCACGCGGCCGGTGAGGATGCGGCCGAGGAACGGGTTCGCTTCGATCGTCGTGGCGAGCAGGCGAAACGGCCCGTCGACCACCGTCGGTGCCGGCACATGCTTCAGCACGAGGTCGAGCAGCGGGCCGATGTCGACCTGCGGCCCTTCCGGCGATTCCGCCATCCAGCCGTTCTTGGCCGAGCCGTAGAGGATCGGAAAGTCGAGCTGCTCCGCGCTCGCATCCAGCGCCGAGAACAGGTCGAAGATCTCGTTCAGCACCTCGTCCGGACGGCTGTCCGGCTTGTCGACCTTGTTGATGGCGACGATCGGCCGGAGGCCCACCTTGAGGGCCTTCGACAGCACGAACTTCGTCTGCGGCATCGGCCCTTCGGCCGCGTCGACCAGGATGATGGCGCCGTCCACCATGTTGAGGATGCGCTCCACCTCGCCGCCGAAGTCGGCATGGCCCGGCGTGTCGACGATGTTGATGCGCGCACCCTTCCAGGCGACCGAGGTCACCTTGGCGAGAATGGTGATGCCGCGCTCGCGCTCGAGATCGTTCGAGTCCATCGCGCGCTCCGCGACGCGCTGGTTGTCGCGGAAGGTGCCCGACTGCTGCAAGAGCTTGTCGACCAGCGTGGTCTTGCCGTGGTCGACGTGGGCGATGATGGCGATGTTGCGAATGTCCATGAAAAACACCAAAAGGCGGGCCCGTGGATGCGCCGGGTCCGCTGCCTGTTTTGCGGCGCAATATAACCATCGGCGGCCGCCGGGCAATGGCCGTGTGGAGCCCTCGGCGCCACCAACCGTCGCAGGCGCGCCACGAGGCGCACGGGGTGCCGCAACGACACTGATCCGGCCATCCGTCGTCGTGCTGCGCTGCGGCTTTACAAATGCCGCCGCCGGGCGTGGAATTGGAACAATCCGAAAAACGGACGCCGAGGGAGGGGAACCCCGTGTGCCGCATCTTCGCCGGTCAGGAGCCGGCCTCCTACGAGGGCCAGACGCGCTCGATCCGCCTCAACGGCCACTCCACCTCGATCCGCCTCGAAGCCGCCTTCTGGGCGATGCTGGAGGAGATCGCCGCGAGCCAGGGCATGAGCGTCGCCCGCTTCGCCTCGACCCTGCACGACGAGGTGCTGGAGTTGCACGGCGAGGTCTCGAACTTCGCCTCGCTGCTCCGCTGCACCTGCCTCGTCTACGCGACCGAACTGCGGGAGCGCCCCGCCTGTGCCGGCGCGGCCGAACCGGCCCGCCCGGCCGCGGGCGGCCCGCCCCGCCGCATCCCGGCGCTCGTCGCCGCCGAGTAGTGGAGCGCGCGCGGCGGCGCCGTCCGTTCCGTCTGAGCAAAGATCTGCTGGCATCGTCGTCGGCCCTGTAGTAGCGAGCTACCACCCGCCCGCCGCCCCGCTCGGCTACCGTTTTCGAACGATGCCGGAACGGGGACCAGGATGCGGCTGCGGATGAGGACTTCGGGCACCGACCGGTCGGCCACGGCCTGCCGACGCGCCACTGCGCGCCTGTTGCCCACCGCCGGTCTCCGAGCGCATCCGCCCGGCACCGCCGGGCCTGTTTTGTCGTCCCAGTAGCAGAGGAGTCCGCCGCCGATGGCGAAGGCGATCCATTCGATGATCCGGGTGCTGGAAGAGGCCCGCTCGGTCGATTTCTACGATAAGGCGTTCGGGCTGAAGGTCGCCGACCGCTTCGACTTCGGCGGCTTCGTGCTGATCTACCTGCGCAGCCCCGATGCGGACTTCGAGGTCGAGCTCACCGTCAACAAGGACCGCACCGAGCCCTACCAGCTTGGCGACGGCTACGGCCACATCGCCTTCGTCGTCGACGATCTCGACGCCGAGCACGCCCGCTTCGAGAGCGCCGGCCTGTCGCCGAAGCCGGTGAAGGAGATGGGCTTCGAGGGCAAGCCGCTCGCCAAGTTCTTCTTCGTCGACGATCCCGACGGCTACAAGATCGAAGTCCTGCAGCGGCGCGGCCGCTACACCTGAGCCGAGAAAACTCGGCCAGGGAGAAACAAAAACAAGATGTTCGAGGAAACCGAGGAGGAAGACCAGATGGAGACGCAGACACGGCCGCGACTGTCGCGGCGTGATCTCTTGAAGTCGTTCGGCGCCGCGGCGCTGGTGGTGAGCTCCGGCGTGCTCGTCCATCCTGGCGAGGGCTGGGCGGTGGAGGGTGCGGCCCTGAAGCCGGAGACGATGCAGACCCTCGTCAAGATGGCGCGCGACGTCTACCCGCACGACCAGGTGCCGGACCGATTCTATGCGATCGCGATGAAGTCGTTCGACACCCAGGCGGCGAGCGACGCCGCCTTCAAGGCGATGGTCGAGGACGGCGTCGTCGCCCTCGACACGCTGGCGAACGCCCGCCAGGGCGTCGCCTATGTCGACGTCGGCTGGGAGGCCGACCGCGTCGCGCTTCTGCGCGAGATCGAGGACGGGACGTTCTTCCAGAAGGTCCGCGGCAGCCTCGTCACCGGCCTCTACAACAACGAGGAGGTGTGGCCGATCTTCGGCTACGAGGGCGAATCCGCCGGCAAGGGCGGCTACATCGACCGCGGCTTCGACGACATCGCCTGGCTCTGACGCCGGCGCGTCCGTCCCCTCCCCGTCTCACGCAACGAACCAGAAATCCTCTGGAGGAAGCCCCATGGCAGCCCCATTCTCGCAGGACGACGACAGCGTCGTCGTCATCGTCGGCTCCGGTGCCGGCGGCGGCACACTCGGCACCGACCTCGCCCGCAAGGGCATCAAGACCGTCATCCTCGAGGCCGGCAAGCGCGTCGAGATGGACGAATTCGTCAACAACGAGTGGCAGAGCTTCGCCGACATCTCCTGGCTCGACCCGCGCACCACCTCGGGCAGCTGGCGGGTGGCGAAGGACTTCCCCGGCCTGCCGGCGTGGATCGTCAAGGCGGTCGGCGGCTCCACCATCCACTGGGCCGGCGCGTCGCTGCGCCTGCAGCCGCACGAGTTCAAGGCGCTCACCACCTACGGCAACGTGCCCGGCGCCAACCTGCTCGACTGGCCGATCACCCGCGAGGAGCTCGACCCCTACTACGCCCGCGCCGAGGACCGCATGGGCGTGACGCGCACCAACGGCATCGCCGGCCTGCCCGGCAACAACAACTACAAGGTGCTGGCGAAGGGTGCCGAGAAGGTCGGCTACAAGGACTTCTCCACCGGCCGCATGGCGATCAACTCCGCCGAGCGCGATGACCGCGGCGCCTGCCAGCAGATCGGCTTCTGCTTCCAGGGCTGCAAGTCGGGGGCGAAGTGGTCGACGCTGATCGCCGAGATCCCGAAGGGCGAGGCGACCGGCAACCTCGAGGTCCGGCCGCAGAGCCAGGTGCTCAAGATCGAGCACGACGCCTCCGGCAAGGTCACCGGCGTCGTCTATGCCGACGCGAACGGCGTCGAGCAGCGCCAGAAGGCCCGTGTCGTCTGCGTCGCCGGCAACTCGATCGAGAGCCCGCGGCTGCTCCTCAACTCCGCCTCGTCGATGTTCCCCGAAGGGCTCGCCAACTCCTCCGGCCAGGTCGGGCGCAACTACATGCGTCACCTCACCGGCTCGGTCTACGGCGTGTTCGAGAAGCCGGTGCACATGTACCGCGGCACGACGATGGCCGGCATCATCTCCGACGAGGTGCGGAACGACCCGAGCCGCGGCTTCGTCGGCGGCTACGAGATGGAGACCTTGTCGCTCGGCTTGCCGTTCATGGCCGCCTTCCTCGATCCCGGCGCCTGGGGCCGCGACTTCACCTCGGCGCTCGACGGCTACTCGCGCATGGCCGGGATGTGGATCGTCGGCGAGGACATGCCGCAGGAGACCAACGCCATCACCCTGCACCCGACCGAGAAGGACAAGTTCGGCCAGCCGGTGCCGAACGTGAACTTCGACGACCACCCGAACGACATCGCCATGCGCGCCCACGCCTACCAGGCCGGCCGCTCCGTCTACGAGGCGGTCGGCGCGACGCGCACCTTCCCGACGCCGCCCTATCCGTCGACGCACAATCTCGGCACCAACCGGATGAGCGAGAAGCCGCGCGACGGCGTCGTCAACAAGTGGGGCCAGTCCCACGACATCGCCAACCTGTTCGTCTCCGACGGCAGCCAGTTCACCACCGGCGGCGCCGAGAACCCGACCCTGACGATCGTGGCGCTCGCCACCCGCCAGGCCGACTACATCGCCGACCAGATGGGCAAGAACGCCATCTGAGGCCCAACGCCATCTAACGAGACCTCCGGCGTGGCG
>CAMDHY010000147.1 GCA_945898215.1 Pseudoxanthobacter soli DSM 19599
GGGAATGAGGGTGGGCGCGAAGTGTTCCGTCCGGCCGACGTCGTCGGTCTCCACCAGCACCTGCCGGCGGTGGCCGACCTCGCCGGCGAGGTGGGCGGCGAGCCGCGCCGCGCCGCGCTCGCGCAGCAGGCGGGCCCGCTCGCGGGCCACGTCGCCCGGCACCTGCGGCATGCGGGAGGCCGGCACGCCCGGGCGGGTGGAGAACGGAAAGACGTGCAGGAAGGTCAGCCCGCAGTCGTCGACGTGGGCGAGCGTGTTGGCGAACATCGCTTCGGTTTCCGTCGGGAAGCCGGCGATCAGGTCGGCGCCGAACACCATGTCGGGGCGCAGTCGCCGCGCTTCCTCGCAGAAGCGCACCGCGTCGGCGGTGAGGTGACGGCGCTTCATGCGCTTCAACACGAGGTCGTCACCAGCCTGCAGCGACAGGTGCAGGTGCGGCATCAGCCGCTCCTCGTCGGCGATGGCACGCAAGAGCGCCGGGTCGGCCTCGACGGAATCGATCGAGGAGATCCGCAGCCGCGGCAGCTCCGGCACGAGCTTGAGGATCCTGGCCACGAGATCGCCGAGCCGCGGCGTGCCCGGCAGGTCCGATCCATAGGCGGTGAGGTCGACGCCGGTCAGCACCACCTCCGCCGTGCCGGCCTCAGCGATGCGGCGAACCTCCTCGACGACGGCGCCCATCGGCACCGAGCGGGACGGGCCGCGGCCGAACGGGATGATGCAGAAGGTGCAGCGGTGGTCGCAGCCGTTCTGCACCTGCACGAAAGCGCGGGTCCGCCCGTCCAGCCCGTCGATCAGGTGGGCGGCGGTCTCGCGCACGCTCATGATGTCGTCGACTATCACCTTCTCGGTCCCACCGAGGCCGAAGTCCGGTCCGGCCACCTTGCGCCACGCGGCGCCCGACAGCTTTTCGGCATTGCCGAGCACGAGGTCGACCTCGTCCATGCCGGCGAAGGTGGCGGGCTCGATCTGGGCGGCGCAGCCGGTGACGACGATGCGGGCGTCGGGGTTTTCCCGGCGGGCGCGGCGGATCGCCTGGCGGGCCTGGCGCACCGCCTCGCCGGTGACGGCGCAGGTGTTGACGACGATCGCCTCACCGATGCCGGCCGCCTCCGCCTCGCGCCGGATGACTTCGGACTCTGCCGTGTTGAGCCGGCAGCCGAAGGTGAGGACGGAGACGCCCATCAGGCCGCCGCCCGGCCGAGGTCGACGGCCAGCGTCTCGCGGTCGATGGTGCCGACGGCCTCGGTCTCGACGAGGCCGGTCATCAGGATGTGGCCGTCGCGGGCCCTGACCTCGATGTCGAGGTTGCCGCCGGGCAGCGTCACCCGCACGGTCGGTCCAGTGCGGCCGCTGCGGGCAGCGAGCGCGGCGATGGCGCAGGCGGCCGAGCCGCAGGCGAGCGTCGCCCCGGCGCCGCGCTCCCAGACACGCGCCGTCACCGCGTCCGGCCCGTCGACGCGCACGAACGAGACGTTGACGCGGTCGGGAAACAGCGGGTGCGTCTCGATCATCGGGCCGAGCCGGGCGAGGTCGATCGCCTGCGGGTCGGCCACCCAGAACACCGCGTGCGGGTTGCCCATGCTGGCGCAGGCGGCCAGGCCGAGCTCGGCCGCGTCGTCGCCGCCGAGCGCCACGTTCACCCTCCCCGTGTCGGCGACGGCGTGGGCGAGCGGCACGTCGGCCCAGCCGAAGCGGGCGGGACCCATGTCGATCGTGTAGGTGAGCGGCCGGGGCCCGCGGGTCATGGCGAGCGCGCCGGCGGTCGTCTCGGCCACCAGCCGGTCGGCGTCGGTCTCGGCGAACAGCACGTCGGCGACGCAGCGCATGCCGTTGCCGCAGGCGCCGGCGGGCGTGCCGTCGGAATTGTGGATGGCGATGACGACGTCGGCGCCGCCGTGGCCGGGGTGCAGCGCCATCAGCTGGTCGAAGCCGAGCCCGTGCGACGGCCCGGCAAGGGTGCGCGCCTCCGCCTCCGAGAGCGGCGCCCCGCCGGCGCGAAGGTGCGCGCGCAGGTCGACCACCGCGATGCGGTTGCCGATGCCGTTCATCTTGAAGACGGGGAGGCGGTCGCCCATCGCTGGTTCCGGCCTGTCCGGGGTGTCGGGACTGTCGGGGCGGGCGACGCCGCGACGCGGCCGGTGCCGCGGTCGATCGGTTGCACGCTCGCCCTGCGGTCTATATGGCCGAAGGTGGGCCGGAACGGAAGAGGCGGGCGCCCCGACCGCGCGTCCGACGGCCGTCGCGAGGGGGCTCCACTCGGCCATGACGACGTCGCTCACCGCGCCTTCCCGTTCGGGCAGCACCCGCCTCGCAGGCCTCGCCGTCGTGATCGCCGTGCCGCTGCTGGTGGCGCTCGCCTGGTGGGCACTCGGCCGCCCTGCCGCACTCCCGCCGCCGCCGCTGACGGCCGGCGAGAAGATCGCCTGCCTCTCCTACGCCCCTTATGAAGGCACGCAGTCGCCGTTCCAGGCGGGGCTCGTCATTCCGCCGGACCAGATCGACCGGCAGTTCGAAGCACTCGCCGTCTCGACCGGGTGCCTGCGCACCTATTCGGTCGGCCAGGGCCTCGACAAGGCGCCGGAGATGGCGCGCAAGCACGGGCTGAAGCTTCTGATGGGCATCTGGCTCGGCCGCAACCGCGCCGACAACGCCGCCGAGATCAGCAAAGCGATCGAGCTCGGCAAGGAATACCCCGACGTCATCCGGGCGATCGTCGTCGGCAACGAGGTGCTGCTGCGCCGCGATCTGCCGGTCGAGGAGCTCGCCGCGGCGATCGCCGAGGTGCGCGCCAACGCCGGCGTGCCGGTCACCTATGCCGACGTCTGGGAGTTCTGGGAGCGCAACGTGCCGCTCGCTGACGGCATCGACTTCGTCACCGTCCACATCCTGCCCTACTGGGAGGACGACCCGGTCGGCGTCGACGACGCCAAGGCGCACGTCGCCGACATCCGCCGCCATGTCGGCACGCTGTTTCCCGGCCGCGAGATCGTCATCGGCGAGACCGGCTGGCCCAGTGCCGGGCGCATGCGCGAGGACGCGTTGCCGTCGCCGTCGAACCAGGCGCGCTACCTCTCCGACATCATCGCGCTCTCGAAGGAAAACGGCTGGGACTACAACCTCATCGAGGCGAAGGACCAGCCTTGGAAGCGCCAGCTCGAGGGCACCGTCGGCGGCCACTGGGGCATCTTCGACGATGCCCTCGGGCTGAAATTCGCGTGGGGCGAGCCGCTGCTCGACCGGCCGTTCTGGCTCTGGCAGGGGCTTCTCGGCGTGCTGGCCGCCACGGGGATGCTGGTGATGGGCCGGCGGGCCCTGTCGACCGAGCCGCTCAGGCTCGGCTTCGTCGCCGTTGTCGCCGGCGTTGCCCTGCCGTGGTGGCTGGTGGAGATGCCGCTCGTCAGCCTCGACGGCTGGGACTGGGCTTTCGCCTTCGCCACCCTCGCCCTGACGCTGGTGCTGATGGTGGCGGTGCCGCTGGCGCTCTCCCGCGACCTGCGCTGGCCGCGGCTTTCCGTCGTCCTCGGCGGCGACCGGTCCGGACCCTCCGGCCTGCTCGCGGCGATGCTCGGCTGGATGCTGCTCGCGACCGTCCTGCTGCTGTCGGCCGGGCTATTGGCGATGCTGCTCGATCCGCGCTACCGCGATTTCCCGATCGCCGCCTTCGCGGTTCCCGTCGCGGCCTTCCTGGCGGTGCCGGCGGGTGTCGCGCTGACGCGGCCGGAGCGCGTGCTGGCGCCGCTGATCGCCGCGGTCGCCGTCGGCGTCGCGATCCGCGAGGGCGTCGAGAACTGGCAGGCGCTGCTGTTCGCCTTGGAAGGCGTGCTGTTCGCCCTCGCCCTCAGGCCCTGGCGGGGCGTGCGAGCGTGAGGAGCGCGAGCGTCAGCGCCAGCGCCGACGGCCAGGCGTTGAACAGCATCAGCCCGAGCCCGGCGGCGAGCGCCGTCAGCACCAGCGGCAGCGGCCCCGGCCGCCATAGGCACCAGAGCCCGAGGGCGACCGCGACGAGGCCCGGCACCAGCGTGCGGAAGCCCTCGTTGACGGCATAGCGCACCGTGCAGGCGAGCGACGTCGCCCCCGCCTCGCAGGCGTGGCCGAGCGGCGTGTTCTCGACGAGCCCATACCGCGCCGCTGCGGCGACGCCGAGCGCGGCGGCAAAGGCCACCAGCGTGGCGATCATCGTGAGCGGTGAGGGCAGGTAGGCGCGGGACATGCGGGTCGCCTTCATCAGGATGTGACCGTCATCGCCGGGCGGAGGACGGGTGTCAATTCGCGGGGGATATTGGCGTGTCGATCGCGACAGCGTCTGCTTGCCTTGCGGCGTCGCCCCGGGGGACGAGGCAGACAGGGACGAGGCAGACAGGGACGAGGCAGGCCGGGACGAGGCCGACCCGGACGAGCGCGACGCGAGAAAACTACCCCTCGCCCTTCAGCACGTCCGCCAGGCGGTGGGTCGCCGAGCCGGGCTTCAGCGGCTTCGGCTGGCTCTCGTGGGGGGCCCAGCCGGAGAGGGAGACGACGTCGAGCGTCGCCCGCACGCGGCCGTCGGGGTCGGCGAAGCGCTCGGCATAGATCTCGGCCGCCCTGAGCAGCACGGCGCGCCGCAGCGGCGTGCGCGGGCGGTCGGCGAGCGGGCTCGTCGCGCCGGCCTCGGCGAGGTCGCGGACGAGCGAGAACAGGCTGTCGTAGCGGACGGTGAGGCGGTCGACGTCGGCCACCGGCAGGGCGAAGCCCGCCCGCTGCAGCAGCGCGGCGAGGTCCTGCAGGCCGGCGAAGGGGGCGACGCGTGCCGCCGCCCCGCCGGTGAGCTCGGCCTCCGCGGCGATCAGCGCCGTGCGCAGTTCGGTCAGCGTGTCGCCACTGAGGAGAGCCGCAAGCAACAGCCCGTCGGGCTTCAGCACGCGGCGGATCTGGATGAGCGCGCCTGGCAGGTCGTTCACCGCCTGCAGCGTCAGCGTCGCCACCACGAGGTCGAAGCTCGCGGCCGCAAACGGCAGCGCCTCCTCGTCGAGGACGACGTCCGGGCCGCCCCCGGCAGGCTCGGCGGCGAGCGCGTCGGCGCGCACCACGGTGGTGCTGCCCCGCCCCCGCAGCACGGCGGCGAGCCGGCCGCCGCTGCCGATGTCGAGCGCCACCGGGAACTCGCGCTTCACGGCCGTCAGCCGCTCGGCGAGGTCGTCCGCGACGGCGTCGCGCAGGAAGCCGCCGCCGTCCGGATGGCGGGCGAGGGCGCGCCGCCGGCGGGCGGCGAGGAGGGCGCGGTCGAAGGGAGCGGCGGTCGGCATCGCCGATCCGCTAGCACCGAAATGCGGCACCGTCGATGGCGGACAGCCGGCCCTGGACGTCGCGGCCCGGCGCCCCAGCTCTGGCGGTGCGGCGGCCGCGCCGGCCCCGTTTACACCGGCCCCGCGCCGGGGCACGTTCGCGCCACGGGCCGGCGCGACGACCGGCGGGGGAGGCGGCGCCGTGATGCGGGCAGACCGGGCAGACGCGTGGATGGCCCCCTCGACGGACGCCGGGGCGGGCGTCGGGATCGTGTGCCGGCGATGATCAACGGCACCCGGACGATCTACGGGCCCGCCGAGCGGCCGCCGCTCGGCCTGCTGGTCGGCAGCGCCGCCCAGCACGTCGGCGTGCTCACCGCCATCAACATCGCCTTCCCGGTGATCGTGCTCAACGCCCTGCCGGCCGGCAGCGTCGACGGCGAGCGCTTCATCGGCCTCGCCTTCCTGGTCCTCGGCATCGGCACGCTGCTGCAGTGCCGCGGCCTCGGCCCGCTCGGCTCGCGGCTCTTGGTGCCGTCGACCTTCACCGCCGCCTACATGCCGCCGATCCTGCTCGCGGTGGAGAAGGGCGGCCTGCCGCTGATGGCGGGCATGCTGAGGATCGCAGCCGTGGTCGAGATCGGCTTCGGGCTCATCCTCCGGCGCATCCGCCACTTCGTCTCGGTGGAACTCGCCGGCGTCGTCATCGTCACCATCGGCATCCTGCTCGGCATGGTCGGCTTCCGGCTGATCTTCTCGCTCGACCCCCACGGGGCGGCGATCGACCGCGCCGCCGCTCCCGGCTTGGGCGCCCTGACGGTCGTCGTGATGATCTTCGCCGCCGTCTACCTGCCCGGCTCGCTGAAGACGCTCGCGGCCCTCGTCGGCCTCGTCGTCGGCCTGATCGCCGCGCCGTTCTTCGGCGAGTTCGACCTCACGCGCCTGCCCGACTGGCACGAGACCGGCCTGATCGCCGTGCCGATGCCGTTCTTCCCCGTGCCCACCTTCGACCTCGCGCTCCTACCGGGCTTCGTCATCGCCGGCCTCGCCTGCGCGCTGCGCACCGCCGGCGACGTGACGACGGCCCAGCGCGCCGCCACCCCCGGCTGGCGGCGGCCAGATTACCGCCAAATCGCCCGCGGCATCCTCTCGGACGGCGTCTCGACGCTCACCTCGGCGATCCTCGGCTCGCTCGGCACCAACACGTTCTCCGGCAGCGTCGGGCTGTCGGTGGCGGCGGGCGTGCTGTCGCGCGCCGTCGGCATCCTCGCCGGCCTGATCCTGATCGCCATGAGCCTGCTGCCGCCGGTGCGCGCCGTCGCCCTGATGGTGCCGCAGGAGATCTCCGGGGCGGTGCTCCTGTTCTCGGGCGCCTTCATCGTTATGAACGGCCTGTTCGTCATCGCCTCGCGCGCCCTCGACAACCGCCGCATCCTCGTCGTCGGCCTGTCGCTGCTCCTGGTGATGGCGCACGACGCCTATCCCGGCTTCTTCGCCGGCCTGCCGCCGGCGCTCGCGGCGCTGACGCGCTCCAGCCTGACGGTGGCGATCGTCTGCGCCGTGGTGCTGACGCTGGTGCTCGGCCTCGGCCAGCGCCACAAGCGCGCCCGCGCCTTCACCGCCGCGGAACTGCCGGAGATGGCCGAGTTCGTCCGCGGCGCCACCGCCGGCCTCGGCATGGCGCGCGACGTCGCCGGCATGATGGTGCTGGCGGCCGAAGAGGTCGCCGACCTCGTGCGCCGCGAGGGCGGCGGGCAGGGCCTCGACCTGACGGTGGAGGCGACCGATGCGATGGCGGCGCTGACGGCGATGCTGCCGGCCGGCGTCAGCCTCGAGAAAATGCCGCCGCCGAAGCCGCCCGCGAGCCTCGACGACGTCGAGGACGTCGACGCCTACATGACCGCCGTGCAGCGGCGGCTGGTGCTGGACCGCGCCGACTGTTCCGAGGTGCAGGACCACGGCGGCCGCCGGCGCCTTCGCATCGTCTTCGACCAGTAGCGGGCGCTCCCGACCGCTCGCGGCAGGGCCGGCGCCGCGCTAGGATGCCACCCATGAGCGAATGGACGCCCGAGGGGACGGCGGCGGAGCCGGCCGTGCGGCGGCCGGTGGCCTTGCGCGCGCGCCTTTCCGCCGCGGGCCGGGCGACACTGCGCCTCGGCCGCGCCGTCCTCGACACCGCCCTGCCGCCGGTCTGCCTCGCTTGCCGCCGCCCCGTCGCCGACGACCATGCGCTCTGCGTGACGTGCTGGGGCGGGCTCGCGCCGATCGAGCGGCCGTTCTGCGAGCGCCTCGGCACGCCGTTCTCCTTCGACCTCGGCGAGGGGGCGCTCTCGGCCGCCGCCATCGCCGACCCGCCGCCCTACGACCGCGCCCGTGCAGCCGTGCGCTATGGCGACGTCGCCGGCGATCTCGTGCACGCGCTGAAGTACCGCGACCGTGGCGAGGTCGCCGCGCTGATGGGCACGATGGCCGCGCGCGCCGGCCGCGATCTGCTGTCCGACGCCGACGCGCTCGTGCCGGTGCCGCTGCACCCGCGGCGCCTGTGGACGCGGCGCTTCAACCAGGCGGCGGCGATCGCCGACGTCGTCGGCCGCAGCGCTGGCGTCGCGGTCGACCCGTTCGCGCTCGAGCGGGTGCGGCCGACGCCGCACCAGGTCGGCCTCGACAAGGGCGAGCGCGCCGACAATGTCCGCGGCGCCTTTCGCGTTCCGGCCGGGCGGCGGCCCGCCGTCGAGGGCCGCCGCCTCGTGCTGGTCGACGACGTGCTCACCTCCGGCGCCACGGTGGCGGCGGCGACCAAGGCCCTGAAGCGCGCCGGCGCGGCGCGGGTGGACGTGCTGGTCTTCGCCCGGGTGGTGCAGGGGGAGGGGATCTGATGCCGCCGCGTTGGCCGGGGGACGCCCCCACCTTGTCAGACCCCAGTCCCCTCACCTACTTAGACGGATCTGAACTTTCCGCGACGCCGCGACGTTGCGAGGGCATCATGGCGAAGGTCGTCATCTACACGCGTCAGGGCTGCGGCTACTGCACCGCGGCGAAGAGCCTGCTCGAAAAGAAGGGCGCGGCGTTCGATGAGTTCGACGCGACCGGGCGTCCGGATCTGCGCGCCGAGATGATCCAGCGCTCAGGCCGGGCGACGTTCCCGCAGATCTTCGTCGGTGGCACCCACGTCGGCGGCTGCGACGATCTCTATGCCCTCGACGGCGCCGGCAAGCTCGACCCGCTGCTCGCGGCCTGACCGGGACCGCCGTCCTGAAGGAGACAGCCATGGCGTCCGAGACCTTCCGCGTCGCCTGCGCGCAGATGCGCTCGGGCCGCACCGTCGCCGACAACATCGCGGCCGCCGAGGCGCTCATCCGCGAGGCGGCGAAAGGTGGCGCGCGCTATGTCGTCACCCCGGAGATGACGAACCTCCTCGACCGCGACCGCGCCGCCGTGCTCGCCAAGATCGCCTCCGAGGCCGAGGACCCGACGCTCACCCGCCTCAGCCAGGTCGCGGCCGAGTTCGGCATCGTCGTCCACATCGGCTCGCTCGCCATCCACACCCCCGACGGCGTCGCCAACCGTGCCTTCGTCATCGGTCCGGACGGTGCGGTGATCGCCAAGTACGACAAGATCCACATGTTCGACGTCGACCTCGCCAATGGCGAGAGCTGGCGGGAATCGAACACCTACCGGCCCGGTGAGCAGGCGGTGGCCGTGGACCTGCCGGGCGCGCCGGACGATCTCCGGCTCGGCCTCGCGATCTGCTACGACCTGCGCTTTCCGCAGCTCTTCCGGGCGCTCGCCAAGGCCGGCGCCGGGCTGCTCGCCGTACCCGCCGCCTTCACCCGCCAGACGGGCGAGGCGCACTGGCACGTGCTGATGCGCGCCCGCGCCATCGAGTGCGGCGCTTATGTGGTCGCGGCCGCCCAGGGTGGCACCCACGAGGACGGCCGCGAGACCTATGGCCACAGCCTCATCGTCGATCCGTGGGGCGTCGTCGTCGCCGAGGCCGGTACCGAGCCGGGCGTCATCTTCGCCGACCTCGACCCCGCCAAAGTGGCCGAGGCGCGCGGCCGTATCCCGGCCCTCAGGAACGACCGGCTGTTCGCCGTGCCGGACCTGCCGCCCGTCGATGCCGCCGGCCGGAGGGCGGCCTCTTGATCCGCTACGCGCTCGAGTGCGGCGAGGGGCACTGTTTCGAGGCCTGGTTCCGCTCCTCCGACGACTTCGAGCGCCAGCAGGCGGCGGAGCTGTTGGCCTGTCCCGTCTGCGGCTCGAACGCGGTGACACGGGCGCTGATGGCGCCGGCCGTCTCGACCTCGCGCAAGCGCGCCGAGATCGCCGCGACGATCGCCGCCGCCCCGGCGGTGCCCGAGCCCGCCACTGCTGCCGCGCCCGTCCCTTCGCCGCCGGTGCCGGTGACGCTTCCCGATCCGCGCGCGGCCGCGCTCGCCGAGATGCTCCGGCAGATGCGCCGCCACGTCGAGGAGAACGCCGAGAACGTCGGACCGCGCTTCCCCGAGGAGGCGCGCAAGATCCACTATGGCGAGACGGAC
>CAMDHY010000148.1 GCA_945898215.1 Pseudoxanthobacter soli DSM 19599
TGGCAGTCGCCTTACCCAAAACTCTGCGCGAACCCTCCCCCCTCGCGGGGGAGGGTAGGGAGGGGGGGCGCCGCGGGTGCCGACGCTCCCGTATCGCGCGACGAGAGCAGCGCCCCTCATTCGTCCGGCGCCTCCTCGATCGGGTCGTACTGGGTGGCGTCGAAGCCGAGCAGGTTCCAGGACTGCTTCATGTGGTCGGGCAACGGCGCCGAGACGTCGAGCTTGCCGGTGCCGGAGGGGTGCGGCAGCGTGATGCGGCGGGCGTGCAGGTGCAGGCGGTTCTGGATGCCGCCGGGCAGTTCCCAGTTCTCCACCTCGAAGTACTTGGGGTCGCCGACGATCGGGTGGCCGATGTGGGCGGTGTGGGCGCGCAGCTGGTGGGTGCGCCCCGTCACCGGCCGGAGCGACAGCCACGACATCTGCTGCCCGGCCTGGTCGACGACGGCGTAGTAGGTGACGGCGTGGACCGCGTCGTCCTCGCCGTGGCGGGCGATGCGCATGCGCTCGCCCTCCGCGCCGGTGCCCTTGGCGAGGAAGGTCGAGATGCGGCCCTGGTTCGGCTTCGGCACGCCCTTCACCAGCGCCCAGTAGACCTTGCGGGTGGAGCGGGCGCGGAAAGCCGCGGTGAGGTGCGTCGCGGCGAGCCGCGTGCGTGCCACCACCAGCACGCCGGTGGTGTCGCGGTCGAGCCGGTGGACGAGCCGCGGCTTCTGGCCCTTGGAATCGAGGAGGGATTCCAGCATGCCGTCGATGTGGCGCGTCAGGCCGGAGCCGCCCTGAACCGCGAGGCCGAACGGCTTGTTGAAGACGTAGACGTCGCGGTCCTCGTAGAGCAGCATCGCCCGCAGCGCCTCGGCGTCGCCGATGCGGCCGGTGCCGTATTTGGTGACGACGGCCTTGCCGGTGGCGGCCTTGACCGAGGCGGCCTTGCCGGCAGGCTTGGCGGCCCCCTCCCCGGCTGCAGCGAGCGCCTTCGCCTTGGCGCGCGCCCGGGCCAGCTTCGAGCCCGTCAGACCAGCGAGGACGGCCGCCTCCGCGTCCGGCTGGGTGCGGTCGTCATGGCGGTCGTCTTGCCCTTCGTCCTGCCCATCGTCTCGCGGGTCGCCCTGCCGGCCGTCGTCGTCATCGTCCTCATCGTCGCGCTCGGCATCAACGCCGGGCGGCGGCGTCAGCGGCGGCACGCGCACCATCTGCCCCGGCTCGAGCCGCGTCGAGGTCTTGACCCGGCCGCCGTCGACCCGCACCTGGCCCGTGCGCACCAGCTTCTGCAGCCGGCCGAAGGCGAGGTCGGGATAGTGCGACTTGAACCAGCGGTCGAGCCGCATTCCGGCTTCGTCGCGGCCGACGGTGATGGTGGCGATTCCTGACATGGCCGCATTGTCAATCAGGAACCGGGTTGCGGCACAAGGCGAAGCGTGGCTTGAGGCCGGGCAACGGGGCAATCGAGGCGGTGATGGCCGAGGGACAGCTGCGCACCATCGAGACCGACGCGGACGTCACAGCCGGCGTCGCTGCCCTCGTGGCGGCCGACCCGCGCCTCGGCCCGATCGCGACGATCGCCGGACCGCTGCCGCTCAGGCGCGGCAAGCCGGGGTTCGAGGGGCTCGCCCGCATCGTCATGGGCCAGCAGCTGTCGACGGCGAGCGCGGCGGCGATCTTCGCCCGCCTGGTCGCCGCCGGCGGCCACGCGGCGGAGGGGTTCGCGGCGCTCGACGATGCGGCGCTCAGGGCGTGCGGCCTGTCGGCGGCGAAAGTCCGGACGATGCGGGCGGCGGCGCTGGCGGTCGCCGAGGGCCGCCTCGACCTCGACCATCTGGCCGGCCTGCCGGCGGCGGAGGCGCACGCCGCTCTGACGGTGCTGCCGGGCGTCGGGCCGTGGACGGTCGACCTCTATCTGCTGTTCTGCGCCGGCCACCCGGACGTCTTTCCGACGGGCGACCTCGCGCTGCAGATCGCGGTGGCCGACGGGCTGGCGCTGCCGGCGCGACCCAAGCCGAAGGCGCTCGATGCCATCGCCGCGCCGTGGGCGCCGTGGCGGTCGGTGGCCGCCCGGCTCTGGTGGGGCTACTATCGGGCGCGCCGCGAGGGTCGCGAGGGCGCGCCGCTCTGACCGCCCTCCCCGCCGCTCCGACCACCGAAGGAGACCGCCCGCCGTGCTCGACGGACCCCGCCTCGCCCCCGCCTCCGGCCGCCCGGCGAAAGGGCTCGTGGTGTTCGTCCACGGCTACGGCGCCGACGGCCACGACCTGATCGAGCTTGGCCGCCACTTCGCGCGCGACCTGCCCGACATCGCCTTCGTCGCCCCGCACGCGCCGGAGCCGTGCGCGATGAGCCCGGGCGGTCGGCAGTGGTTCCCGCTGACGATGCGCGATCCGGCCGAGGTGCCGCGCGGCGTCGCCCGCGCCGCCCCGGCGCTCGACGCGTTCCTCAGCCAGGAGCTCGGGCGGATGCGGTTGCCGGCCTCGGCGCTGGCGCTCGTCGGGTTCAGCCAGGGCACGATGATGGCGCTCGATGTCGGGCTTTCCCGCCGGCCGGCGATCGCCGCGATCGTCGGCTTTTCCGGCCTGCTCGCCCGCCCCGACCAGCTCGCCGCGGTGCCGCGGCCGTCGCCGCCGGTGGTGCTGGTGCACGGCGACCAGGACGACGTGCTGCCGGTCGAATACCTGCCGATGGCGTGCGAGGCGCTGGCGGCGGCCGAGATCCCGGTCGAGTGGCACATCGCGGCGGGGCTGTCGCACGGCATCGACGAATCAGGCCTTACGATTGCCGCGAGCGTGCTGCGCCGCGCCCTGCCGCGCTGACCGCAAACACCGGCCGCTGCGACGAATTCTGCCGGCCGGTGTGTCGCTGCATCGACTTCACACGGCTGACACGGAGGCTATACAGTATCCGCGGCATTCGAGAATCGTTCGTCCGGACGGTGGGTGCGGGACTTTCCGGACGGCTGGAGTGGTGTCTTGACCATCCACGTCTCTCCCGACGCGCATCCGACCCTTGTCCTGAACGCCGACTACCGGCCGCTCAGCTACTACCCCTTGTCCTTGTGGTCGTGGCAGGACGCCATCAAGGCGGTGTTCATGGATCGCGTGAACATCGTCTCGGAATACGACTTCACGGTGCGCAGCCCCTCCTTCGAGATGCGGCTGCCGAGCGTCGTCTCGCTGAAGACCTACATCCGTCCGGCGCGCAACCCGGCGTTCACGCGGTTCAACGTCTTCCTGCGCGACCGCTTCGAGTGCCAGTACTGCGGCACCTCGGACGACCTCACCTTCGACCACCTGCTGCCGCGCTCGAAGGGCGGGCAGACGGAGTGGGAGAACGTGCTCGCCGCCTGCTCGCCCTGCAACCTGCGCAAGGGCAGCAAGCGCTGCGACGAAGTCGGCATGTTTCCGCGCCAGCACCCCTACCGGCCGACGGTGCAGGACCTGCACAACAACGGCCGGCTGTTCCCGCCCAACTACCTGCACGACAGCTGGATGGACTTCCTCTACTGGGACGCCGAGCTGGAGCCGTAGGCCCGGGCGAGCGCCGCGGCCGCCGACGCTCGCGGCGGCCCGCGGTCATTCCGCAACGTCATCCTGCACGCCAATCGCCGGGCGTCGCCGCCCGGCGATTGGCGTGCGTGCCGCTCAGTCGAGCTGTCGGATGAAGCGGTAGGCTTCCTGCGCGCCGAAGATGACGAAGTCGCCCGTCATCTTCTGGCCGTCCGCCGTCATCCTGCCGCGGAACTTCGCCGGGTCCGTCACCTTCCCGCTCTTGAACTGGAACGTCGCCTTGACGGTGCAGTCCGTCTCGAGCGTCACCTTGCCGTCAAGGGTGGCCTCCGGCTTCAGCGTCTTCGGATTGAAGCAGCTCGACTGCGCGACGACGCCCGACTTCTTGACGTCGATCAGGCAGTAAAGGTCGACCTCGACGGTGGCGTGGCCGACCCACAGGCCGGCGACCGACTCCGGCTTGCAGGTGGCGGCGGCGGCCGGGACGGCCGAGGCGGCGGCGAGCAGCGCCAGCGTGAACGGCGCGACGGCGAATCGAGATCTCATGGACGGCGTCCTCCCCCGCGCGCGGCGCGCGTGCGCTCACTCTACGCCAGAGGCGCAACGAACCTTCGCTCGCGCGCGCAACTTCGACTCGGACCTGCCTCAGAGGATGAAGCGGCTCAAGTCGGCGTTCTTGGCGAGCTCGCGCACCGTCTCGTTGACGAGGGCGGCGTCGATCGTCACCGTCTCGCCGGCGCGGTCGGGGGCGGTGAAGGAGAGCTCGTCCAGCACCCGCTCGATCACCGTCTGCAGGCGCCGCGCGCCGATGTTCTCGACGGTGGCGTTGATCTCCACCGCGATCTCGGCGATGGCGTCGACGGCGTCGGCGGTGAAGGCGAGGGTGACGCCCTCGGTCCCCATCAGCGCCACCGACTGCTTGATCAGGCTCGCCTCGGTCTCGTTGAGGATGCGGACGAAGTCGGCCTTGTCGAGCGGCTTCAGCTCGACGCGGATCGGCAGGCGGCCCTGCAGCTCGGGCAGCAGGTCCGAGGGCTTCGCCACATGGAAGGCGCCGGAGGCGATGAACAGCACGTGGTCGGTCTTCACCGGCCCGTACTTGGTCGTCACCGTCGTGCCCTCGATCAGCGGTAAGAGGTCGCGCTGCACGCCCTCGCGGCTGACGTCGCCGCCATAGCGACCCTCGCGGGCGCAGATCTTGTCGATCTCGTCGAGGAAGACGATGCCGTCGTCCTCGACCGAGCGGATCGCCTCCGCCACCACCGCGTCCTGGTCGAGGAGCTTGTCGCTCTCCTCGGCGACGAGGATCTCGTAGGACTCCTTCACGCTGACGCGGCGCGCCTTCTTGGCGCCGCCGAAGGCCTTGCCGAGCATGTCGGAGAGGTTCATCACGCCGATGCTGCCGCCCGGCATGCCCGGCATGTCGAAGCTCGGCATCTGCGCCGCCTGCGTCACCTCGATCTCGATCTCCTTGTCGTCGAGCTGGCCGTCGTGCAGGCGCTTGCGGAAGGCGTCGCGGGTCGACGGGCTCGCCGCCTTGCCGACGAGGGCGTCGAGCACGCGCTCCTCCGCCTGCAGGTGCGCCTTCGCCTGCACGTCCTTGCGCTTCTTCTCGCGCACCAGTCCGATGCCGACCTCGACGAGGTCGCGGACGATCTGGTCGACGTCGCGGCCGACATAGCCGACCTCGGTGAACTTCGTCGCCTCGACCTTGAGGAAGGGCGCGCCGGCGAGCTTGGCGAGGCGGCGGGAGATCTCCGTCTTGCCGACGCCGGTCGGGCCGATCATCAGGATGTTCTTGGGCAGCACCTCTTCGCGCATCTGCCCCTGGAGCTGCTGGCGACGCCAGCGGTTGCGCAGCGCGATGGCGACCGACCGCTTCGCCGCCTGCTGGCCGACGATGTAGCGATCGAGCTCGGAAACGATCTCGCGGGGAGAGAAATCGGTCATCTCATCTGCTTTCGTTGCAGTCGCGGGTCATCAGGACCACCGCGACATCGCCGGCGTTCACCACCACGCGACGGACGCTGTGATGGCGGAAGCCGGCCTTCTCATAGGCACGGATGGCATTGCGGTTGGCCGGATCGGGGTCGATCAGGAGCCGCGGATGGCCGCAGGCGAACAGTCGCTCGGCCATCGCCGACAACAGCCCCGGACCGTGGCCGCGACCGGTCATCGACGCCTCGCCGATGTAGAGGTCGAGACCACGCGAGCCGCGCGGCTGGTCGCGATAGGGGTTGTCCTCGTCGGCAAACGGGTCGGTCACCTGCAGATAGGCGAACGGCCGCCCCTCGACGTGCACCAGATAGGCATCGAACCCCGGCTCGTCGAGGGCGTGGGACAGCGCCGCCAGCTCACAGTAGACGTCGCCCCACCAGCGTGCCACGTGCGGCTCCCCCATCCACCGCATCAGGATCGGGAAGTCGTCGCGGGTGACGCGCGAGAAGCCGTAGGCGACGGCGCCGGCGGTCATGCCGGGTGCACCGGCGGCAGCCGCGCCCTGAGCCCCGCCGGCAAGAGGCGCAGGACGCCCCGCCGCGCCGGCTGCCAGCCGCTGCCGAGCGCCACCATCAGGATGCCGAGCACGACGAGGGTGGCGGCGACGATCGTCTCGCTCGTCAGCTCCGTGGCGGCGATCAGGCGTCCGATGGCAAAGCCCAGATAGCCGAGGCCGGCGACGAGCAGGGCCCGCCGATCGACGGCGAGCGCGACGAGGCCGAGCACTACGACGATGCCGACGACGACGAGGGCGTCCTCGAGCCCGAGGTCGAAGCGGCTCTCGATGCCGAACAGGCCGATCGCGGCGTAGACGATCACCGGCGCCGCCACGAGGTGGAGCCAGAAGGCGTTGTCGGAGCCGAGGCCGCTGCGGCCCGGATCCTGGAGGTCGAAGGCCATCGCGGCCGCGAACACGGCGAGGCCGGTTGCGAGCGTGGCGAGCGAGAAGACATTGTCGCCAGCGCCCCACCACACGAGCGCGACCAGCACCAGCACCACCGCCGACAATGCCGCCGCGCCGAGGGCGAACGGCAGGCGGAAGCGAGCGAAGAAGGCGAGCGCCCCGGCGATGCTGCCGGCCGCCCCGGCGATGCCGATGCCGCCCTCCGACCAATCCGCCGGCAGGTCGGACGAGCCGGCGGTGGCAAGGTCGAGGCCGAGGGCGTAGAGGGTCGCGACCGTCAGGCCCACGGCCGCCGTGAAGGCGGCCGCGAGCACGATCGACGGCAGCACGAGGCGGCGCCGGCGGGCGAAGACCTCGGCGAGGCCCCACGCCGCGACGGCCGGCACGATCGTCCCGACCGGGATGCCGGCGGCGAGCATCGCCGCGAAGCCGACGCCGAAGACGAGGATCGCGACGCCGATCGCCAGGAAGACGTCGTGGAAGCCGCGCACGAACCGAACAGCCTCTGCGTCGCCGGCGAACTCGGCGCGCTCGCGGGCGGCGAAGAAGGCGGCGAGGCGCTCGGCGCCGGCGCGGTCGACGAGGCCGGCGGCGACCGCCGCCGACCAGTCGTCAGGCGTCGGCACGAAGGCTCTCCACGATGACGTTGCCGTTGGTGTAGACGCAAATCTCCGCGGCGATCGCCATCGCCCGGCGGGCGATCTGTTCGGCGTCGAGGTCGGTGTCGGCGAGCGCCTTGGCGGCGGCGAGGGCGTACATGCCGCCGGAGCCGATGCCCATGACGCCGCCCTCCGGCTCGAGCACGTCACCGGTGCCGGTAAGGACGAGGCTCGAGGAGCGGTCGGCGACGATCATCATCGCCTCGAGCTGGCGCAGGTAGCGGTCGGTGCGCCAGTCCTTGGCGAGTTCGACGGCGGCGCGCACCAGCTGGCCGGGATACTGCTCGAGCTTGGTCTCGAGGCGCTCGAGCAGCGTGAAGGCATCGGCAGTGGCGCCGGCGAAGCCGGCAATGACGTCGCCCTTGCCGAGCGGGCGCACCTTCCGTGCGCTCGCCTTGATGACGGTCTGGCCGAGGGAGACCTGGCCATCGCCGGCGATGACGACGCGGCCGTTCTTGCGAACGGTGACGATGGTCGTGCCGTGCCAGTTCGGGAATCGGGAGGACATGTTCGGGGCGGCGCCCGAACCGAGGAAGTCAGTCATGTCGGGGAGCATCCGGGAGTGCGACCGCCGATATGTAAGCGGTGGCGCGCCGGATGCAAACGGCCGCTCGGATGCAAGCGGCCGTGTGGAATGCGAGCGACCGCTTGGAGGCGAGCGGCCCCGCGGAGCCTCAGGCCGGGACCGGCTCCGTGCGATAGACCCAGACGCGGGCCGGCGGCACGTTGCGCAGCACCCACGGGCTCGTCCAGATCTTCATGTCAGCGCCCTCGACGGGCACCGGCGATACCAGCGCGTAGGAGAACTGCACCAGGGGCGCGCCCGGGGCGAGCAAACGGAACGCGGCGTCGCGCAGGCCGCAGCGCGTCTCCATCGGCTGAATTAACAGCGGCAAGCCGGAGACGACCGTCGCCAGTGTCCCCTCTGCGGGGTGGCCGAGCGTGCGATCGATATTGTAGGCGTCGCCCTCGATGACCGTCGCACCGGGGAAGCGCTTGCGCAGCAGCGCGCAGAACTCGCTGTTGTACTCGATGAGCACCAGACGATCCTGCGGCACGCCGCGCGCCACCAGCGCATCGGTGATGACGCCGGTGCCCGGGCCAAGCTCGACGATCTTGCCGGGCCGGTCGATATCGACCTGGGCGGCCATGGCGCGGGTGAGGAAGGGGCTCGACGGGGTCACGGACCCCATCGTCAACGGCTTCTCCATCCAGGCACGGAAGAACCTCGCTTCGTCACCGACGAAAGAGGACAAACGACGAGCACTGCTTTTCATTTCGATCTGCCGTCCGATGGAGGAAAGACGCATCGCCAGACTGGATCGCACACTACTGCACGATCGATGACGGATGCGTAACGAAAGGTTGACGGTTTCGGTTCACCGTCGGGTGTGACCGATCGAGGTGTCATTAACCACTCAGTCCGTCGAAGAAATCCTTTACACGCGCAAAGAATCCCTGGGCGTCCGGATGGGTGTCGGTTGACTGGTCGCGCTGGAACTCCTCCAGCAGCTCGCGCTGCCGGCGAGTGAGATTGCGCGGCGTCTCGACCGCCACCTGGATGTACATGTCGCCGCGCTGGGCGCTGCGCAGGACAGGCATGCCCTTGCCGCGCATGCGGAACTGGCGCCCGGTCTGGGTGCCTTCCGGCACCCGCACGCGGGTGCGGCCGGAATCGATCGTCGGCACCTCGAACTCGCCGCCGAGCGCCGCCGTCGTCATCGAGATCGGTACGCGGCAGTAGATGTCGGCGCTGTCGCGCTGGAAGAACTCGTGCGGCTTGATCGACACGAAGATGTAGAGGTCGCCCGCCGGGCCACCGCGCGAGCCGGCCTCGCCCTCGCCGGCGAGACGGATGCGGGTGCCGTCCTCGATGCCGGCCGGAATGTTGACCGACAGCGTCCGCTCCTTCGTCACCCGGCCGGCGCCGTCGCAGGCGGTGCACGGGTCGGCGATCGTCTCGCCGCGGCCCTGGCAGGTCGGGCAGGTGCGCTCGAGGGTGAAGAAGCCCTGCTGGGCGCGGACGCGGCCGGTGCCGCTGCAGGTGCGGCAGGGGACTGGCTTGGAGCCCGACTTCGCGCCGGTGCCGCCGCAGGGCTCGCAGGCGATCGAGGAGGGAATGCGGACCTCGACGGTCTTGCCGGCGAAGGCCTCCTCGAGCTCGATCTCGAGATTGTAGCGCAGGTCGGCGCCGCGCTCGCGGCCGCCGCGGCCCCCGCCGCCGCCGGGGCGCCGGCCACCACCGCCCATGCCGAAGAACTCGTCGAAGATGTCCGACATCGCCGAGGCGAAGTCGTTGCCGAAGCCCGGGCCGCCGCCCGCCCCGCCCTCGAAGGCGGCGTGGCCGAAGCGGTCGTAGGCGGCACGCTTCTGCGGGTCCTTCAGGGCTTCATAGGCCTCGCTGACCTCCTTGAAGCGTGCCTCCGCGTCGCCGTCGCCCGGATTGCGGTCCGGGTGGAACTGCATGGCGAGCTTGCGATAGGCGCTCTTCAGGGCGGCCTCGTCGGCGTCACGCGCCACCCCCAGCACGTCGTAATAGTCGCGCTTGGCCATCTGTCAGCGTCTCGGAATGGGGCCGGCCGGCCGGCGGGCGGTGCCGCCCGCAAAAGAG
>CAMDHY010000149.1 GCA_945898215.1 Pseudoxanthobacter soli DSM 19599
CGAGGCGAGCATCGGCTTGCCGAGCTGGCCGCACAGCGAGGAGATGCGCGCCACCTCGTTGACGTCGCGCCCGACGACGGTGAAGTCGAGCCGGTCGAGGGCGCCGACGTTGCCGTAGACCGCCTCGCCGTGATGGAGCGCCACGCCGAAGCGCACCGGCTCGCCGCCGGCCGTGAGCTCGGCGCCGTTGATGAGGGCGGCCTCGGCAGCGGCCAGCGCGCGGGCCGCGGCGTCGGCGCCGTCGTCGGTGTGCTCGAACACCGCCAACATGCCGTCGCCGATGAACTTCAGGACGTCGCCGCCGCGCTCCGTCACCGCCGGCACCAGCACGTCGTAGTAACGGTTGAGGAGCTCGGCGGTCGCCTCCGGCGGCAGCCGCGTCGACAGCGACGTGAAGCCGCGCAGGTCGGCGAACAGCAGCGCCGCCCGCATCGTTTTGACGTCGCCGCGGAAGACCGTGCCGCCGATGATCGCCTCGGCCGGGCCGCGGCCGACATAGGTGGCGAGGAGCTCGCGCAGGACGCGGTGGTAGGTGCGGATCTCGATCACCGCCGCCAGCGCCGGCATCACCGCGGCCACGAAGGCGAGCTGATCGGCGGAGAAGCCCTCGGCGGACTTGGTGGACAGGGTGGCGGCGTTCTTGACACCGTCGGCGAAGTTCATCGGCAGGGCGTGGTAGTGCGCGTAGCCCTCCTTCTTCAGCTCCGGCACGATGCCGAAGCGGTCGTCCGGCGTGGTGGCGAGGTCGATGTGCAGCGCCCGGCCGGTCTCGTAGACGACCTTGAAGGGACTGCGATCGTAGAAGCCGGCGTCGCGATCGACATAGTCGAAGGTGCGGAACTCGAGCGGCATGTGCGGCCGCCAGACGGCGGTGACGGCGAGCACGCTCGCCGACAGCACGCGCACCGAGACGGAGAAGCGGTCGACCGGCAGACCCGCGGCGGAGAGGCGCCAGCCGAAGCCGTCGATCAACGCCGAGAAGGCGAGGCTGCGGCCTTCGCCGATCAGCCAGGCGATGACGGAGGGGGCGTCGACCTTCATCGGCATCGCCTGTGAGCTGTCCTGGCCACCGGGCGTGGCCCATCTTGAGATCATGGTGGAGGGGTCACGCGACAGGGCGGGACGAACTCGGAGATGGTGGGGCGGCGGGCGAACGTCAACGCCCGCCGATGCGTCAGTCCGGCCCGTCGAGATCGCTCGAGTCGAGTTCGCCGAGATCGAGGTCGTCGAGCCGCAGCATCAGCGCCGGCGCGAGCAATGGCACCAGTGTCTCGTTGCCCGCGTGAAGGGTGACGGAGCCGTAGGTGCCGGCCTCCGGCCGCCGGTGCACGTGGGTGACGCGGCGGACGGCGTCGATCACCCACAGCTCGGCGACGCCGAAGGACGCATAGATCGCGGGCTTGCGGTGAAGGTCGTAGCCGAGGCTCGTATCGGCGATCTCGACGCAGAGGAGTGCCGTGCCGCCGTCAAGGCGCCTCAATCCGTCGGCGCGGCGGTACACGACGACGTCAGGCTCGAGGTAGGTGTCATTCGCGAGGCGGAAGGTCGTCTCGGGCGCGAGCATCAGATCATCGGGCCGAAGCCGGTACCAGCGATCAAGCAGCGCGACCTTCAAAACCTCGTGGTGGTTGCCCTTCGGCGACATCGGCACGATCTCCCCGCCGATCAGCTCGAGGCGCTCGTCCTCGGCGATCAGGCCGACCTCGACCATCCGCTCGACGTCCTTCACGGTGAAGGCGCGGCGCGGCAGTCCGTCGGCGGCGGTCGTCAGCGGGGCATTCATGGCGACGATGATAGCGGAAACGGTGGCCGCGGCGAAGCCTGCACGCTTCACGCGAGCGGCAGCATCACCTCCTGGCGCAGGCCGCCCTCCGGCCGGTTGGTGAGCCGGATCTCGCCGCCGGCGCGGGTGACGATCTCGCGGGCGATAGCGCGCCCGAGGCCGGCGCCCGGCGCCGAGCGGCGGCGGGCCGGATCGACGCGGAAGAACGGCTCGAACGCGCGCGCCAGCTGCTCCGGCGGAATGCCGGGTCCGTTGTCATCGATGCGCAGCAACGCCGTCGGGGCTGCCGCGGAGGTGTCGGCGACGACGGCGCCGCACGCGCCGCCGCCGTGGGTGGCGGCATTGGCGATGAGGTTGCGCAGCGCCCGCTTCAGGGCGCGCGGATGGGCGGACACCGCGACGGGATCCCGCGCGGACATCACGACAACCAGGCCGAGGCCGGCGAGTTCGGCGACCACCTCGGCGGCGAGCGCGTCGAGGCGGATCGGCTCGCCGCCGCCGCCGGCCCCCTCGCGCACGAGTTAGATGGCGCTGTCGGCGATGCGCTCGAGCTCGTCGAGGTCGGCGAGCCAGGACGGGCGCTCGACGTCGGGCAGGAACTCGGCGCGCAGGCGCAGGCGGGTGATCGGCGTCCGCAGGTCGTGGCCGGCGGCGGCGACGAGGCGCATGCGGCTCGCCGCCGCCGCCTGCAGCCGACCCGACAGGCGGTTGAGCGCCGCCGCCGTGGCGCGCACCTCCGCCGGGCCGGTTTCCGGCAGCAACCGCCAGCGCGCCGTCGGCGCCGACGCCGGCGACAGCGTCTTCCAGGATCGCGAGGGGCCGCGTCAGCCACCGCGCGCCGACCAGCGCCACGCCGGCGACACCGACGACGATCACCCCCATCCAGCCGACAAGAATCGGCCAACCGCCGGCCGGCGGTGGACGGTCGTCCAGCGGCACGACGACGTAGTCGGCGGTTCCAACGGGGACGGCGAGCGTGAGGGACGGCGGGTCAGGGTTGCGGCGAATTTCAGCGGCGATGGGCGTGCCGCCCTCCGCCAGCGTGCGCCGCAGTGCCGACGTGAGCGGCTCGACGAGGTCACCTGTCGGCCGCGACGTGACCGCCACCGCGTCCGCTGACGTGACGAGCCCCGCTCGTTCGGCGGCCAGCGCGTGCATCACCCGCACCTGTGCCGCCATCGCCCGGAACGGGGCGTCGCGGACCGGCGGCCCGATGACGGCGACCGCTGCGGCCGTGGCGAGGCCGACGAGGGGACCGGTGAGAGGATGCTCGAAAACGTACGCTAAGCGGCGCGCGTTGCTTTGGTACAATTGCTGCCACTTTCTGGCAGGTAAGCGAGGCTATATGCGTGTAGCATGTCGCGCTCCGAACGCCTCTTTGATCTGCTGCACGCATTGCGCGGACACCGCCGCCCTGTCAGCGGGAAGGTGCTCGCCGAGGAAATTGGCGTCAGCATCCGGACGCTTTACCGGGACATCGCCAGTTTACAGGCATTGGGAGCCGCGATCGAAGGGGCACCCGGCGTCGGCTATGTCCTGAAGCCCGGCTTCCTGCTGCCACCCCTGATGTTCACGCCGGAGGAGATCGAGGCGCTGGTACTCGGTTCGCGCTGGGTCGCCGATCGTGCGGACGATCCGTTGCGCAATGCGGCGCGGAGCGCGCTGACACGGATCGCAGCGGTGTTGCCGACCGATCTTCGCGACGAGCTCGACGCCTCGGCATTGCTGATCGGTCCCGGCGCGGCGATCCCGGCGGATGGGGTCGATCCGGCGCTGTTGCGAAAGGCGATCCGTACCGAACGCAAGCTGTCGCTCCACTATCGCGACGGTGCCGGCGCGGCATCGGAGCGTATCGTCTGGCCGTTTGCGCTCGCCTTTTTCGATTCCGTGCGCGTGCTGCTGGGATGGTGCGAACTGCGCCAGGGCTTCCGGCATTTCCGTGCCGACCGGATCGTCTCGGCGACACCGATCGAGTCACGATATCCCAAACGGCGTCAGGCGCTCCTGAAGGAATGGCGCGAGGCGGAGGGTATCAACAAAAGACTGGATTAGCCCTCCATGCTGCTGCCGGAAACTGACAGCAGGCCGGCATAGGGTCATCTCCGTCCACTACCGGATCGGAGCATCCTCATGACCGACATCAATACCCTTTTCTTCTATGTCGCCGACGCATCGGTGAGCGCGGGCTTCTACACCGAGCTGCTCGGGATCGAGCCGGTTGAGGTCAGCCCGACGTTTGCGCTTTTCATCCTGCCCTCGGGACTGGCGCTAGGGCTGTGGGGCAAGGACGGCGTACAGCCGGCTCCGATCGCCGGAGGGGGCGGCAGCGAGATCGGCTTCAAGGTGGACAGCGCGGCACAGATCGACAGCACGCATTTGGATTGGCAGACCAAGGGTGCAACGATCGCGTTTCCGCCGACCGATCTCGACTTCGGGCGCAGTTTCGTCGCGCTCGATCCCGATGGACACCGGCTGCGCGTTTATGCGGTCGCGGAAGAGATGTGAGCGACGCGATGCGCCACTGGATCGCAGTCGCGTCGGCCGAGCATGTTTCGCTCGGCCGATCGCTCGGCATCATGCAGGTCTGCCACGGAAAGGCGGCCCCCCTTCGCCGAATAATGCCTGGCGATCAGGTCATCTACTATTCGCCCGTGTCGCGCTTCGGCGGAAAGGACCGGCTACAGGCATTCACCGCCATCGGCACGGTCGTTGATGGGATGCCCTATCAGGTCGAGATGGCGGCGGGGTTCAAGGCGTGGCGGCGCGACGTGCACTGGTACGCCGCGCACGAGGCACCGATCAGACCGCTGCTCGGCCGACTTGCTTTCACCGGTGATGGCACGAACTGGGGATACCGGTTCCGGTTCGGCCTGTTCGAGATCACCGGCGGAGATGCCGCGCTGATCGCGGCGGCCATGATGGCCGACTTCACGGGTTCAACGGGTCGTTCGCGCGACGACGGCGACGACGGCGACGATGTGGAGCACCGCCACGCGGACGCGCAGCGTCGTCATGGCCCGTCCCCCTCCGCCTCGACCCGGGCGGCGAACTGGTAGCCGCCGTTGCGCACGGACTTGACCAGGTGGAAGGGCGGCGCGTCGCCGAGCTTGCGGCGCAGCCGGCTGACCAGCACGTCGATCGAGCGGTCGAGCGGGTCGGCGTCGCGACCCTGCGTCAGATCGAGCAACTGGTCGCGCGACAGCTCGGGGCCGGGACGGTCGAGCAGCACGCACAGGAGATCGAACTCGGCGCCGGTGAGGTCGATCGTGCCGCCCGCGGCGTCGCCCCTGCCGCCCCGCGAGGGCGCGCCGGAGGCCGGCGCTGCCGATCCGTTCGCCCGCGTCGAATGGCTCGCCGGCGAGATCGCCGATCGCGGCCGCCGCGCCGAGGCGCTGCAGGACGCGATCGAGACGCTGCGCCCGGTGCTCGATGCCCGGCAGACGGAGCGCCTCGCAGCCTTCGTCGCGCGGCTCAGGCCGCCGCGCCCCTTCCCGCCTTTCGCCGGTGACCGGGATCCGAGGTTCTCTTCGCCGATGACGGATCCGGGCCCGGCGAACCCGGAGTCCGACAAGGCTTCGCCTGTCCCCCCTGGCGAATAGCCCCCGGCCTCTGCCGGCCCGCCGCTCTCCACCGGGCGGCGGGCCGGGTAATCCTTGCGCTGGTCGGGATCGCACCGCCTCGACCCGGGCGGGGCGCCGCCGCCGTCAGGGGTACGCGGTGGGGGCGCCCGAGCCGACGGGGATCATCTCTTGCGACCCGGGTGCCGGGTCCGATGATGGGTCCGGCAGCGTTGGGACGGCGAGCCCGAGCGAGCGCAGGTAGCCGGCATTGATCCGGCCGTTCTCGAGCAGGATCGCCTCGAGGTAGGCGCCGAGGGCGGCGCGGGCGACCTCGGGTGACGGCAGCGCCGCGTCGGTCCACGCCGACGGCGGCAGCGCCGAGGCGGCGACGATCGCCTCCCATCCCGCTGGCCGCGGCACCGAGATCACGGTGGAGCCCGAGTCCATGTACTTGTAGGGCCAGAAGCTCCAGCCGATGCCGAAGCGCTCGTTGAGCGTGCGGAAGCGCTCGTTCCACTCGTCTGTCAGTTCACCGGTCTCGCCGACGAACACCGGCACGTCGTGGACGGTCATGAAGTTCACGTACTTCTGGACGCCGTCGCGCTCCGTGCTCGCCCAGAATGCGTGGTACGTGTACGCCAGATTGTCGTCGAAGGGCGGGCCGAGCATCTCAAAGCTGCTGCTCCACTGCGCGCCCGCCAGGATGATCAGGTGGTCGGGGTCCACGGTGCGGATCGCCTCGACGAGCTCGCGGTAGAAGGGCTCCAGCCGCGGGTTGAGGTAGCCGGTGTCGTGGTAGGGCGAGATCGGCTCGTTCAACAGGTCGTAGCCGAGCACCGCCGGCTCGTCGCGGTAGCGCCGGGCGATCTCCGTCCAGAGCGCCACCGTCTGCCGCATGTGCGCCGGCACGTAGAACATCACCGGATAGCCCGGCCCGTCGTCGTGGTTGACGCCGGTCTGGCCGCCGGGCGCGGCATGCAGGTCGATGATGACCTTGAGGCCCGCCGCGCGGCACCACCCGATCAGCCGGTCGAGGAGCGCCCAGCCGGGACCGTCGAAGCGCGCCGGGTCGGCGGCATCGACGAACAGCTTGTAGTGCAGCGGCACGCGGATCGTCGTGAAGCCGGCGGCGGCGATGAAGTCGACGTCGGCCTTGGTGACGTAGCGGTCGCGGAAGGCGGTCCAGAAGCGCTCGGCCTCCTCGGGGCCGACCAGTCGCTCGACCAGCGCCTCGATCTGGCGCGGCGACTTCGCCCGCTCGAAGCGGAACATGTAGCCTTCCTGCATCAGCCAGTTGCCGAGGCTGATGCCCTTGATGGCGAAGGTCGTGCCGTCCGGCCGGACGAGGCGCGTGCCCTCGGCGCGGATGAAATCGCCGGCACGGGCGGCACCGGCGAGCAGCGGCAGTAGCACGGCGACGGCCACCAGGACGACGGCCGCGATGCGGTGGCGACGCGGCGCCCGTGGCAAGAAGACACCTTTGATCGAGGCGGGCACGGTGCGGTCGGTCTCCGTCGGCGGTGGCGCACGGACTGGTCCCGCCCGCGGCGGCACGCTAGCACGCCATACTCGCCCGGCGCACGATGGCGGAGGATCGCCGCGATCGTCACGAGCCCCTTGCCAGAGCTGGAGTTTGGCGACAGTTCTCACCTGTCTGGCCAAGAACTGGACATCCGCGTTCTCCGGTCCCCTTGGCTCGGCGAGCCCCGGCGCCGGATGGGTGCGGGATGGGAGGTGTTATGGGTGGCGGGCGCTCGAGGCCTGGTCCGGCGAGAACTTCGGCATGCTCGGCCGCTCGCCCGACCACCTCGCCTCGACGCTCGGCGGCATGATGATCGGCATCGAGGTGTTCGAGCGGCACGGCGCCGCCCGCGCCGCCGCAGACAGCGACTTCTACCACCACGCCCGCGAGCGCGACCTGTTCGTCCGCTACGTCATCCAGAACCCGCAGGCCGACCGCTCGAAGTCCGCTGGCCAGCAGCAGAGCCGTCACCTCGTCGCCTCCGTGGTCGACGAGGACAACACCGGCATCACCATCCGCGGCGCCAAGATGCTCGGAACCTCGGCGATCATGTCGGACGAGCTGTTCGCGGCGAACAACCAGCCGCTGTCGCGCGGCGAGGAGGACTATGCCGTCTCCTTCGCCGTGCCGATGGCCACGCGCGGACTGAGGCTCCTGTCCCGCAAGTCCTACGAGGCGGAGGTGCGCGAGGAGTTCGACTACCCGCTGAGCGCCCGCTACGACGAGAACGACGCAGTCGTGCATCTCGATGACGTCAAGGTGCCGTGGGACCGGGTGTTCGTCTATCGCGACACCGACGTGGCGTGGGCAGTGGCACGACACGCCGACGCACGTCTTCCAGAACTACCAGTCGCAGGTGCGGCTGATGGTGAAGATGCGCTTCCTCGCGGGCCTCGGCCACCGCATCGCCGAGACCAACGGCACCGTCGACATGCCGCCGGTGCGCGCCAAGCTCGGCCACCTGTCGGCGCAGGCCTCGATGGTCGAGGCGATGGTGCACGCCATGGAGGCCGGCGGCCGCCGCCACGGTCGCACCTTCGTGCCCTTGCCGCAGCACCTCTACGCCGCGCAGGCGCACGTCAGACGGGCACGACGACGGCGATCGTGTCATCCTGACGGCGCGCGTCCGCGCCGCGCGATACCCCGGACGACGCGGGAGGAGGAGGCCGCCGTGGCGCTGACGCTCGACCCGACGCCCGAAACCGTGCACTGGGGCTATCTCGACGCCACCCTGCGGCCGGTGGCGCACGTCCGTTCCGGCGAGACGATCGTGCTCACCGCCGTGTCCGGCGGGCCGGCCGACCTGCCGGCGGACGAGACGCGCTTCCCGCTGCTGCCGGCCCACCGGGCGATCCTCGCCGCTCTGAAGCCCGAACTCGGCCCGCACACCCTGACCGGGCCGGTGGCCGTCGAGGGCGCCGAGCCCGGCGACGTGCTCGAGGTGCGCATCGAGGCGGTCGACTTCGCCCAGGGCTGGGGCTTCAACTTCCACAAGCCGCTGAAGGGCGCGCTGCCCGGGCGCTTCCCGAACTGGCGCATCCTGCACATCCCGATCGACCGGGCCGCCCGCACCGCGCTCTGCCCGTGGGGCACCGTGCTGCCGCTCGCCCCCTTCTTCGGCGTGATGGCGGTGGCGCCGCCGCCGGCCTGGGGCCGGGTCTCCTCGGTGGAGCCGCGCGAATTCGGCGGCAACATCGACAACCGCGACCTCGTCGCCGGCACCCGGCTGTTCCTGCCGGTGTTCGTCGCCGGCGCGCTGTTCTCCGCCGGCGACGGCCACGGCTGCCAGGGCGACGGCGAGGTCAACCTGACCGCGCTCGAGACGGCGCTCACCGGCACCTTCACCCTCGTGCTGCACAAGCAGCGGCAGCTCGCCCGCCCGCGCGCCACCACGCCCGACACCTTCATCACCATGGCCTTCGACCCGGACCTCGACGACGCGGCGACGCAGGCGCTCGAGGACATGATCGACGCCCTCGGTGATGCCGCCGGCCTCGACCCGGCGGACGCCTACGCTCTGATGAGCCTCGCCGGCGACCTGCGCATCACCCAGATCGTCGACGGCAACAAGGGCGTCCACGCCGTCCTGAAGCGCTCGCTGTTGCCGCCGATCGACGACGCCGCCTTCGCCGCCGGCCCGCCCGCCTGACGCGCCGCGATCACCGCATGCCGCGCGGACCTTGGCGACGACGGCATCGCCGCCAGTCCGGTGGCGAAGGCGTGGCGGCAAAGGCGTGGCGGCGCAGGGGCGGTGGCGCAGGGGCGGTGGAGAAGGGATGGCGGCGCGCGGATGGCGGCGCAGGGGTGGCGGCGCAGGGGTGGTGGCGCAGGGGTGGTGGTGAGCACGGTGGCAGGCTTGGTTGGCGCCGAAAGGGGGAGGCGGCGGCACGGAGGGCGCCGGGAGCGGCGCAGATGCTCGGATGCTGAGGGGGCGCGTCGCGACCGGCGAGACGGTCTGGACACCGGCCACCGGAGTGCCTATAAGCGCCACGCCCTCGCACGGCGAGCCGCCCACCGGCGCGCCCCGAGCGCCCAGGTAGCTCAGTTGGTAGAGCAGCGGATTGAAAATCCGCGTGTCGGTGGTTCGATGCCGCCCCTGGGCACCATTTACCCCTCCACCAACGTCCGGCAAGGCCCAGAAACTCCCAGATTTACTGGAGTTTGCGCCCCGCTTGGTCCGATAGCGAGCGGCGCCGTCCAGTTGCATCCAGCCTCACTGGGGGTATGATTCGGGGTATC
>CAMDHY010000150.1 GCA_945898215.1 Pseudoxanthobacter soli DSM 19599
GACGACCCGAAGACCCCGACCCGCCGTCGCTTCAAGCGCTGCGCCTGGGAGGACGACTACCTCCTCAACGCCCTCGCCCAAATGCGATAGCCCTGCCCTGGCAGGGGAGGGACGAACGCCCCGCTGCTTCCGCCGCCCTCCCGGCCCCCCCACCCTTGCCCTCCCCCACCCCAACCGCGACACTGGCGGCCCCGCCAACCGCCCGGATCGCCATGCTCGCCGCCCTCCGCACCGCCGTCCTCCTCCTCCTCGCCGTCGCACTCTCGGCCCTCGCGGCGCCCGCCCTCGCCCAGTCGAAGGCGGCCGCCGAGACGGCGTTCCGCGACTGGCTGCAGACGACGGTGTGGCCGCTCGCCCAGAAGAAAGGCGTGTCGCAGGCGACCTTCCAGGCGGCCTTCGCCGGCGTCACCCTCGACTGGACGCTGCCCGACCTCGTCCCCCCCGGCACGACGCCGAAGCCGCCGCAGGTGCAGTGGCAGGCGGAGTTCCAGAGCCCCGGCCGCTATCTCTCCGAGGATAAGATCGCCCCGCTCGTGAAGGGCGGCCGGGCGCTGGTGCGCGAGTGGGGCAAGACGCTCGCCGCGATCGAGGCGCGCTACGGCGTGCCGAAGGAGATCGTCGTCGCCATCTGGGGCCGGGAATCGGCCTATGGCCGCGCCGCGATCCCGAAGAACGCCATCCAGACGCTCGCCACCAAGGGCTTCATGGCGACGCGCCGCGACATGTTCCTGCCGGAACTCGTCGCGGCCCTCGAGATCCTCGAGGGCGACCACATCCCGCTGTCCGAGATGAAGAGCTCGGTCGCCGGCGCGCTCGGCCAGCCGCAGTTCCTGCCCTCGAAGTACCTCGCCTATGCCGTCGACTTCGACGGCGACGGCCGCCGCGACATCTGGCGCTCCGTGCCTGACACGCTCGCCTCGATCGCCAACTACCTGAAGGCGCACGGCTGGAAGGCGGGCGACGCGTGGGGCGTCGAGGCGGTGGTGCCGGCCGCCGTCACCTGCGCGCTCGAAGGCCCCGAGCAGGGCCATCCGCTGGCGGACTGGACGAAGGCCGGCGTGACGCGGATCGACGGCGCGGCCCCGCCCGGCAAGGCCGGCGACACCCGCTTCCTGATGATGCCGGCCGGCCGCCTCGGCCCGGCCTTTCTCGTCTCGCAGAACTTCTACGTCCTGAAGACCTACAACGAGTCCGACCTCTACGCCCTGTTCGTCGGCCACCTCGCCGACCGGCTCGCCGCCGACGGCCGCATCCGCGGCGCCTGGGGCACCAAGGCCGGCTTCAGCCGCGGCGACGTCAGGGCGATGCAGCAGCGGCTCGAAAAGCTCGGCTACGACGTCGGCGGCGCCGACGGCCTCGTCGGCTTCAAGACGAGGACGGCGATCGGCGCCTGGCAGGCGAAGAACGGCCTGCCCGCCACCTGCTTCCCCGACGCGGGCCTGATCAAGACGATCCGCTGACGGCTCGGCGGCGCCGCCCGGCGTCAGCGGCACGCCGCCACATCGGCGCCGGCGGCGGCGAGCACGTCGAGCAACGCGTCGACAACAATCTGCGGACGGTCCTGCTGGACAAAATGGCCGCTTCCCTCCGCGACCACCAGCCGCCCCTGCGGCGACAGCGCCGCCGTCCGCCGCTGCACGTCGAGCCACAGCGCCTCGCGCTCGGCCGTGTCGGCGTGATCGGTCGCCGCCACCACGACGAGCGGCACGTCCGGCAACGGTGGCCCGGAGAGCATCGCCGCCTGGCTCGGCGCGACGCCGGCCGCCTCCGCCGCCTCGGCCGTGCCCGGCGCCGGCGGCACGGTCGAGACGAACACGCCCGGCGGCTCCAGCGGGCTCGTACCGTCGACCAGCACGACACCGGCCGTCTCCGCCGGGTAGGCCCGCGCGAACGCCTCGACGTACAGCGCCCCGAGCGAATGGCCAACCAGCACGAACGGTGGCGGAAGCCCCAGCGCCGGCAGCAGGGCGGCAAGGTCGCCGGCGGCGGCCTCCGCCATGACGGGCGCCGTCGGTGCCGGTCGGCTGTCGCCGATCCCGGGCCGGTCGTAGCGCACGACGCGGCTGCACGGCGTGAGCTGAGGCGCCACCGCCGCCCAGTCCGCGCGCCCCCGCCCGAGCCCCGAGACGAGCACGACGACCGGCGCCCCGGCGGGTCCCGCCAGCGTCACCGCGATCTCCGCCGCGCCGCCGACCGACGGCGCGGCGATGCGCACGGTTTCGGCGGCCACCGCTGTCCCGCCGGCGAGCACGGTCGCCGCGAAGAAAAGGCCGCCAACTCCCCTGGTGCCGGCTCGCGTCACGCCCTCACCGTCCGTAGCCCGCCCGCTTCAGCCGCACGATAGCCAGCTCCAGGGCGGAGAGGAAGGCGGAGCGGTCGCGCGGGGAGAACGGCTTCGGCCCGCCGGTCACCTCGCCGGCCGAGCGCAGGTCGTCCAGCAGGTTGCGGGTGGCGAGCGCCATGCCGATCGAGGCCTCGGTGAAGGCGCGTCCGGTCGGCGAGATCACCGAGGCGCCCGCCTTGACGCAGCGGTCGGCGAGCGGCACGTCGGCGGTGACGACGACGTCGCCCTTCCCCGCCCGCTCGGCGATCCAGTCGTCGGCCACGTCCGGGCCGCCGCCGACGTGGACACGGGTGATCCAGTCCTCCCGCGGCACCGCGATCGGCTGGTTCGCCACCACGGTGACCGGCAGCCGGTGGCGCTCGGCGACGCGGTAGATCTCCGCCTTCACCGGACAGGCGTCGGCATCGACATAGACGGTGATGGGGCGGGCGGGGGTTGGCTCACTGGACATCGCCGTGGCGATGCCAGAGGGCTGGCGCCGGCGCAAGCCGCGAAGCCCTCACACGGCCCTGAGGTCGTCCAGTGCGAAGGCGAGTGCAATCGGTGCCGCCGTCGGCTCCAGACGGTCCGACGCGCCGTATTCGCGCACGAAGGCGTAACCGCCGGGGCCGGGTTTGATGTGGACGCGCACCGTCCGAGCCGCAGCGTTGACCACCCACAGCTCGCGCACGCCATGCTCGGCATAGATCAGCGGCTTTCGGCCGAGATCATAGTCGAGCGACGAATCGGCAACCTCGACCGCGAGCAACACATCCGGCCCGCGAATTTCTGCCAGAGGGCGCTCACGCGAGAAGACGATGAAGTCGGGTTCGAGGTAAGTCGTCGTCGAGAGGGTCACTCCCGTTTCGGGCATGAACATGAAGTCGTCGGGGCAAGCCCGGCCCCAGGCGATGTTGATCCCGCCCTTGATCGCCTCGTGCCGGTTCCCCTTCGGCGACATCGGCACGATCTCCCCGCCGATCAGTTCGAGCCGCTCGTCGGGGTCGACCAGCCCGACCTCTACCATCTTCTCGAGGTCGGCGACCGTGAAGGCGCGACGCGCAAGCCCGTCCGCCGCCCGGCTGACGGGCGTCGCTACGACGGTTTCAAGGATGCCGGCGACGACGTTCATCCACTCAGTATAGCGCAGGAAGCCCGAAGTCGGGAGGCCGCGCACCCATAGCGCGGACACGGCCAGTCGAGAGCCGGCTCCCCCCTCACCCTTCGCGGGTGAAGATCTTCTCGCCCTGCTCGTCGATGATCTGGCGGCCCTTGGCGAGCGCCACGTCGGCGGCGGCGTCGATCGAGCCGAAGCGGTCCGCACGAATGAAGCGGTGCTCGCGCTCCACCCCGTCGATCACCTTCACGATGGCGCCCGCCGTCTGGTACTGGCCGCCCTCCTGGAAGGGCGCGGCCCGCACGGTGAAGCCCTTGTGCTCGATCTCCTTGACGGCCTTGGCGGCCCCCGGGTCGCCGGCGCTCTCGCTCTTGCCGCCGAGCCCGAACAGGGATTTCAGGAATGACATCGTCGCTCCGCTGGCGCTGTGGCGCCGCCCGCCCCTCGCGGGCGGACGCTCAGTTGTCGAGGAAGCTGCGCAGCTTGCGCGAGCGGCTCGGGTGCTTGAGCTTGCGCAGTGCCTTCGCCTCGATCTGGCGGATGCGCTCGCGCGTCACCGAGAACTGCTGGCCGACTTCCTCCAGCGTATGGTCGGTGTTCATGCCGATGCCGAAGCGCATGCGCAGCACGCGCTCCTCGCGCGGGGTGAGCGAGGCGAGCACCCGCGTCGTCGTCTCGCGCAGATTGCTCTGGATCGCCGCGTCGATCGGCAGGATGGCGTTCTTGTCCTCGATGAAGTCGCCGAGGTGCGAATCCTCCTCGTCGCCGATCGGCGTCTCGAGACTGATCGGCTCCTTGGCGATCTTCAGGACCTTGCGCACCTTCTCGAGCGGCATCGCGAGCTTCTCGGCCAGTTCCTCCGGCGTCGGCTCGCGACCGATCTCGTGCAGCATCTGGCGCGAGGTTCGGACGATCTTGTTGATCGTCTCGATCATGTGCACCGGGATGCGGATGGTGCGGGCCTGGTCGGCGATCGAGCGGGTGATCGCCTGCCGGATCCACCACGTCGCGTAGGTCGAGAACTTGTAGCCGCGGCGGTACTCGAACTTGTCCACCGCCTTCATCAGGCCGATGTTGCCCTCCTGGATGAGATCCAAGAACTGCAGGCCGCGGTTGGTGTATTTCTTGGCGATGGAGATGACGAGCCGGAGGTTCGCCTCCACCATCTCCTTCTTCGCCTGCCGGGCCTCGCGCTCGCCCTTCTGCACCATGTGGACGATGCGGCGGAATTCGATGATCTCGAGGCCCGTCTCGGTCGCCTGGTTCTGGATCTCCTGGCGCAGTTCGCGGATGCGGTTGCTCTCGCGCGAGACGAATTCGCGCCAGCCGCGGGCCGACAGGTTCGCCACCCGCCGCGTCCAGTTGGGATCGAGCTCCGAGCCCTGGTACTCGCGTAGAAAGCTGTCGCGCGACACGCCGTAGGATTCGGCCAGCCGCAGCAGCCGGCCCTCGTGGCCCATCAGCCGACGATTGATGTCGTAGAGCTGCTCCACCAGCGCGTCGATGCGGTGCTGGTTGAGAGAAAGCTCCTTCAGCTCGGCGACGATGTCGTCGCGGAACTTCTTGAAGCGCCGCTCCTGGCTTGGCGACAGGACCTTGCTCTGCAGCCGCTGCTCGACGTTCTGGTCCTGCAGGCGGCGCAGCTTCTTGTAGTTTTCGGCGATGACGTCGAAGGTGGCGAGCACCTTCGGCTTCAGCTCCGTCTCCATCGCGGCGAGCGAGACGTTCGATTCGTAGTCGTCCTCGCCGTCGTCGCTGTCTTCCGGCGTCGGAGCCGGCGTCTCGCCCTCCTCGCCCTCGACCTCGCCCTCGGCCTTCGCCTCGACGTCCGGGTCGGCGTAGGAGGCCTCGAGGTCGATAATGTCGCGGAGCAGGATCTTCCCTTCGATCAGCTCGTCGCGCCAGATGATGATCGCCTGGAAGGTCAGCGGGCTCTCGCAAAGACCGGCGATCATCGCCTCGCGGCCGGCCTCGATGCGCTTGGCGATGGCGATCTCGCCCTCGCGCGACAGAAGCTCGACCGAGCCCATCTCGCGCAGGTACATGCGCACCGGATCGTCGGTGCGCTCGGACGGCTCGCGGGTCGTCGTCGTGCGCGCCACCGCGGTCGGCTGCGCCTCGACGAGCTCGCCGCCCTCCTCCTCGGCGCCACCGGCGTCCGCCGCCTCGGCCTCCTCGGCCTCCTCGGCGTCGATGACGTTGATGCCCATGTCGTTGAGCATCGCCATCGTGTCCTCGATCTGCTCGGAGGTGACCTCCTCGGAGGGGAGCACCTCGTTCAGCTCGTCATAGGTCACGTAGCCGCGCTTCTTGGCGGCCTTGATCATCCGCTTGACGGCGGCGTCCGAAAGATCGAGCAGCGGCCCGTCAGACGTCTCGGCTGCGGGCTCCGGGGCTTCCTCGGTCTCGGTCGCCTTGGCTGCCATGTTCTGCTCCAGGTCGTCTTCGTCGTTTCGATGCGTCACACCGGTCCGGGGCGACCGGTCCCGTCGGCGGCCGCTCTGACCCGGCCGCACCAGCTTCGCGCCATGTTCCCGACCGATAGGTAGGGTGCCGCGCCAGTCTAAGCCATGCGGGGCGTCCCAGAGGTGGGACGAGCCGGATGAACAGGTCGCGGCGACGCAGGATCGCCAAACATTAAATGCGCCGAGGCGTCACCGCCCCGTCGCGCCTCGATCTCCCGCTCCGCCCCCGCACGCCGCCGGCGATTGAAGCCCGGGCCTGTCCGGCCTCTTGCGGACCGGGCCGAAACCTGTCTCGGGTCACGGTCGGCCGGGTCGCTTAGATAGCGTCTCGCCGCAAAACTGCAAGCTGTTCCAAATGATCCGCGTCCGACGCCGGCCGGGACGACCATCAGCCGGTGTTCCGAAGCCCCGCGGCGATGCCGTTGATCGAGATCAGGATGCCGCGCTGCGCCTTCTCGTCGACCTGGCCCGCCCGCCAGCGCTGCAACAGTTCCACCTGCAAATGGTTGAGCGGCGCGATGTAGGCGGAGCGGTGGGCAATCGAGCGGGCGAGCGTCGGGTTGTCGGCGAGCCGCTCGGTGGTGCCGGTGATGGCGTCGAGCGCCTTCACGGTGCGGTCGAACTCCGCCTCGATCGCCGCGAAGATGCGCTCGGCCAGCGCCTTGTCGGCGACGAGGTCGGCATAGCGGCGGGCGACGCCGAGGTCGGCCTTCGCCAGCACCATATCCATGTTCGAAAGCAGCGCCTGGAAGAACGGCCAAGAGGCTCCCATCCGCTTCAGGAGCAGCATGCGCTCCGCCGCGTCCTCGGCGAGGAACCCTTCCACCGCCGAGCCGAAGCCGTACCAGCCCGGCAGCGCCACCCGGCTCTGACCCCACGAGAAGCTCCACGGGATGGCGCGCAGGTCCTCGATGCGGCGGTTCGCCTTCCGCGAGGCGGGGCGGGAGCCGATGTTGAGTTCGGCGATCTCGGCGATCGGCGTCGCCGCGAAAAAATAGTCGGTGAAGCCCTCGGTCTCGTAGACGAGGCCGCGATAGGCCCGCATCGACAGCGCCGACAGTGCCGCCGCAGCCTCCAGGAACTCCGCCGGGGCAGTGTCGGCGGGGGCGAGAAGCGTCGCCTCCAGCGTCGCCGCCGTCAGCGTCTCGAGGTGGCGGCGGCCGATCTCCGGATTGGCGTACTTGGCGTTGATCACCTCGCCCTGCTCGGTCAGGCGGATCTGACCCTTCACGGTGCCCGGCGGCTGCGCCAGGATCGCCTGGTAGCTCGGCCCGCCGCCGCGCCCGACGGCGCCGCCGCGGCCATGGAAGAGCCGGAGCGTCAGGCCAGGCTTGCCGTCGAACAGGCGGGCGAGCGCCGTCGAGCCGCGATAGAGCTCCCAGTTCGAGGTGAAGTAGCCGCCGTCCTTGTTGCTGTCGGAGTAGCCGAGCATGATGTCCTGCTCGGCGCCGGAATTGCGGATGAGCGTCTCCACGCCCGGCAGGTCGTAGAACGCCCGCATGATCGGCTCGGCGGCACGCAGGTCGTCGATCGTCTCGAACAGCGGCACCACGATCAGGTCGACGGTCGCGAGCGAGGCGTCGGCCGGCGCCAGCGTGCGCGCCATCAGCCCGCACTCCTTCTGCAGCAGCAGCACCTCGAGGAGGTCGCTGACGCTCTCGGTGTGGCTGATGATGTAGTGGCGGATCGCCTCGCGGCCGAACTCCCGGCGCAGCGTCCGCGCCGCCTCGAAGATCGCGAGCTCGCCGACCGCGAGCTCCGAATACTCGGCGCCGCGCACGCGCAGCGGCCGCGGGTCCTGCAGGAGCCGCAGCAACAGTGCCCGCTTGTCGTCCTCGACAAGCGCCGAATAGTACGGCTCGAGGCGGGCGACCGACAGGAGTTCGGCGATCACCGCCTCGTGCTTGTCGGAGCTCTGGCGGATGTCGGTGGTGGCGAGGTGGAAGCCGAACACCTCGACGGCGCGGATGAGCGGCGCGAGCCGCACTCCCACCATCGGCCCGCCATGATGGCGCTCGAGCGATTCCTTGATCACGCCGAGGTCGGCGAGGAACTGATCCGGCCCGCCATAGGGTGCCGCCGGCGCCACGGCGTGGCGCAGCGCCTCGGTGCCGGTGAGCGCCCGGAGCGTGCCGGCGAGGCGGGCATAGATGCCCGTCAGCGCCCGGCGGTAGGGCTCGTCCTCGCGGTGGCCGTTGTCGTCGCCGCCACGGTCGGCGAGCGCCACCAGGTCCGCGGTGCAGTCCACCAGCCGGCGCGACATCGACAGCTCGGCCCCGAGCTCGTGCACCTCGACGAGATAGTGCCGGAGCACGATCTCGGCGTGGCGGCGGAGCGCCATCGTCAGTGTCTCGGCGGTGACGTTGGGGTTGCCGTCGCGGTCGCCGCCGATCCAGTTGCCCATCCGCAGGAACGGCGCCACCGGCCGGCCGACATGGCTCTCGATGTCCTCGTAGACCCGCGGGATCTGCTTCAGGAAGGTGGTGCGGTAGTAGCCGAGCGCGTTCTCGATCTCGTCGCGCACGGTGAGCCGCGTGTAGCGCAGGAGCCGCGTCTGCCAGAGCTGCACGATGCGCGCCTTCAGGAGCGCGTCGTTGCCCCCTCGCGCCCGCGCGCCGCGCAAGGAGCGCCGCGCCGCCAGGAGCTCGCCGATGGCACGTTCCGCATCGAGGGTGCTCTTGCGCTGCACCTCGGTCGGGTGCGCCGTCAGCACCGGCGAGACGAAGCTGCGCGACAGCGCGCGCGCCACCTTGTCCGCCCCGATGCCGGCCTCCTTCAGGCGAGCGAAGGAGTTGGCGAGGCTTCCCTCGCTCGCCTCGTCGAGCGCATCCTCGCGATTGCGCCGCTGCAGGTGGTGGCAGTCCTCGGCGAGGTTGGCGAGGTGGGAGAAGTAGCTGAACGAGCGGATCACCGAGACCGTCTCGGAGGGCGACAGCCGCGTCAGCAGGCGGTCGAGCTCGCGGCGGGCAGCGAGGTCGGCCTTGCGCTGGTCGGACACCGACAGCCGCCGGATCGCCTCGATCAGCTCGAAGGTCGCCTCGCCCTCCTGCTCGCGGATGGTGTCGCCGAGGATCTGTCCGAGCAGCCGGACATCGTCCTTCAGCGGCTGGTCGGGATCGCTCTCGACGGCGGCGATATCGACGGCAGACTTGCGCACGGTGTCCTCGAAAGCTCGGTTCATCGCATCCCGTCTCGCAAGCGCCATGCCAGACCGGATCGGAGCGGCGCTGGCGGAAAGCGGGTCGTCAGCGGTGGCATGCGGCGGCGACACTTCGATGTCGCCGGCCGCGCCTTGGACGGGTGTCGCGACCGGGTGGCCGCCACGCCGCTCCGCATCCGGCTGCCGCCCGTCCCTACCCGCCTGCCGCCTCGATGGAAAGGGTGGCGCCGGCGCCGTAGGCGGCGCGGATCTTGCGGGCCTCGTCGGCGAGCGCCCGCTCGTCGGCCTGGTAGTCGCCCTCGCGGCGCGCGTGCTCGGCGCTGAGCGCCCGCAGGCGCTGCCACGTCT
>CAMDHY010000151.1 GCA_945898215.1 Pseudoxanthobacter soli DSM 19599
GAAGCCGAGCGGCGCCGGCAGCAGCCGCAGCGCCGCCTCGATGGCGAGGCCGACGCCGATCGCCACGGCGACGAGGACGATAAGCGCCACGACGCCGCGAAGCTTGCGGCCGCTCTCGCTGTGGTGGGGATCGTTTAGGCGGCGGTCGAGGGTGGCGATCAGGCGGCCGAACAGCACCACCGGGTGCGGCAGGCGCCGCCAGAGCGCCGGCGGATCGCCGAGGACGGCATCGACGGCGAGTGCCGCCACCACGGCCGCCGTCGCCGCCGAAAGGCTCACGGGGCGGGCGTGGCGGCGCGCAGCGTCTCGATCTCGCGCGCCATCATCGTCAGCCGGTCGAGGGCGCCCTGCAGGATGTAGGTGGCGGCGAGCTTGTCGACGAGCTCGGCGCGGCGCGCCCGCGAGCGGTCGGCCTCGATCAGCGTGCGGGTGACGGCGGCGGTCGACAGCCGCTCGTCCCAGTAGACCATCGGCAGGGGCGTGAGAGGGGTGAGGTTGCGCACGAAGGCGCGCGTCGACTGCACGCGCGGCCCCTCGCTTCCGTCCATGTTGAGGGGAAGCCCGATGACGAGGCCGCCGACGCCGTGGCGGGTTGCGAGCGCCAGCATCGTCTCGGCGTCCTTGCCGAACTTCGTCCGCTTGATCGTCTCGAGCGGCGAGGCGATGCGGCGGCCGACGTCGGACAGCGCGAGGCCGATCGTCTTGGTGCCGAGATCGATGCCGAACAAGCGCGCGCCCGGTGCGAGACGGCTGAGCAGGTCGGTGAGGGAAAGCGTCGGATCATCGGCCATCGGCGGTGCCTAACACGGCGGCGAACCGGCGGCGAGGCGCAACGGTTGAGGGGCTCCTGTTGAGGCGTCCAGGTTGAGGCTTGGCGCCGTCTGCCTATACTGCCGCCGCTTCGCGGGCGGCGATACGCTCGGCCTTCCCCCGCAAAGACCCCTGTCGGCCGATGCCATCGGCCACCATCGACTTGCAATGAACCGGCTCTAAGTCACGCCGATGCGTCCCGCGCCTCCGCCGTGGCCGGCTGCTTCCGGCCGCACCCCTGCCGGAGGCTCGCTCCACGAGGAGATTGCCCATGAAGATCACCTGGTTCGGCCATTCCGCCTTCCGCGTCGAGATCGCCGATGCGGTGGTGCTGATCGATCCGTTCCTGACCGGCAACCCGGCCTTCGAGGGCTCGGTGGAGGCGGCCTCGGAGGGGTGCACCCACGTCGTGCTGACACATGGCCACGACGACCACGTCGGCGATTCGCTGGCGATCCTGCAGGCGACCGGCGCCGAGCTCGTCGCCAACTTCGAGATCTGCATGTGGCTGGCGAGCCAGGGAGTGGAGAAGTTCAACCCCGGCAACACCGGCGGTACCGTGCCGTGCGGGTCCTTCACCACCACCTTCACCCCCGCCCTGCATTCGTCGGGAACGGTGCGCGAGGGCCGCTCGATCTATCTCGGCAACCCGCTCGGCGTAGTGCTGAAGGCGCACGGCGAGCCGACGCTCCTCCACATGGGCGACACCGACGTGTTCAGCGACATGAAGCTGATCGACGACCTGCACCGCCCCGACATCGGCATCGTGCCGATCGGCGACCGCTTCACCATGGGCGCCCACACCGCCGCCTACGCCTGCCAGCGCTTCTTCTCGTTCAAGGCGGTGATCCCCTGCCACTACGGCTCGTTCCCGATCATCGCCCCGGACGCCGAGGCCTTCGTCAACGAGATGTCGATGAACTCCCGCGCCCTCGTCGTCGTGCCGGAGCGCGGAGTCCCCTTCGATCCGCTGGCGGGGCGGGAAAACAACGGCCACGGTGCCTGATCGGCGCGGCGTCATCGGCGCGTTGTGATCGGCGCGCGGCGGGTGCTATAGCCGGGCGCCCGCCGCGCCGCCGCGCCCGAGATCGCCCGGAGACCCTTCGCCCATGTCGGTCGATGCCGCCACCGTCACCAAGGTCGCCCACCTCGCCCGCATCGCGGTCACGCAGGAGGAGGCGAACCGGCTCACGGGCGAGCTCAACGCCATCCTCGGCTTCGTCGAGGAGCTTTCCGCCATCGACGTCGAGGGCGTCGAGCCGATGACCTCGGTGGTGGCGATGCAGCTGCGCCTGCGGCCCGACGTCGTGACCGACGGCGAAAACGCCAAGGCGGTGCTGGCGAACGCGCCGGCGAGCGAGGACGGCTACTTCCTCGTTCCCAAAGTGGTCGAGTGAGGGCGCCCCGATGACCGAACTCACCGACCTGTCGATCGCCGACGCCCACGCCGGCCTGCTCCGCCGCGAGTTCACCGCCCGCGAACTGGCCGAGGCCTACCTGTCGGAGATGGAGGCCGCCCGCGGCCTCAACGCCTATGTGCTGGAGACGCCCGAGCACGCCCGCGCCCAGGCGGCGGAGGCCGACGTGCGGCTTTCCCGCGGCGAGGCGGGGCCGCTCGAGGGCATCCCGATCGGCGTCAAGGACCTGTTCTGCACCGACGGCGTGCGCACCACCGCGTGCTCGCGCATCCTCGGCTCGTTCGTGCCGCCCTACGAATCGACGGTGACGGCGAACCTCTGGAGGGCCGGCGCGGTGCTGCTCGGCAAGCTCAACTGCGACGAGTTCGCCATGGGCTCGTCGAACGAGACCTCGGCCTTCGGCCCGGTGATCAACCCGTGGCGCCGCGCCGACGACGAGACGCCGCTGGTGCCGGGCGGCTCGTCGGGTGGCTCGGCCGCCGCGGTCGCCGCCGGGCTCTGCGCCGCCGCCACCGCCACCGACACCGGCGGCTCGATCCGCCAGCCGGCGGCACTGACCGGCACCGTCGGCATCAAGCCGACCTACGGGCGCTGCTCGCGCTGGGGCATCGTTGCCTTCGCCTCCTCGCTCGACCAGGCCGGCCCGATCGCCCGCGACGTCCGCGACGCGGCGGTGATGCTTGGCACCATGGCTGGCTTCGACCCGAAGGATTCCACCTGCGTCGACGCCCCGGTGCCGGACTACGCCGCCGCCGTCGGCGCGAGCGTCAGGGGCCTGCGCATCGGCATCCCCCGGGAATACCGCGTCGAGGGCATGCCGGCCGAGGTCGAGGCCCTGTGGGAGCGCGGCAAGGCGTGGCTGGTCGATGCCGGCTGCGAGCTCGTCGACATCTCGCTGCCGCACACCCGCACGGCGCTGCCGGCCTACTACATCGTCGCCCCGGCCGAGGCCTCCTCGAACCTCGCCCGCTATGACGGCGTCCGCTACGGCCTGCGCGTCGGCGCCGACGACATCGTCGGGCTCTACGAGAAGACCCGCGCCGCCGGCTTCGGTGCCGAGGTCCGCCGCCGCATCCTGATCGGCACCTACGTGCTGTCGGCCGGCTACTACGACGCCTACTACTCGCGCGCCCAGAAGGTGCGCACCCTGATCAAGCGCGACTTCGAGCAGGTCTTCGACGGCGTCGTCGACGCGGTGCTGACGCCGACGACGCCCTCGCCGGCCTTCCCGGTCGGCTCGAAGGCGAACGCCTCGCCGGTCGAGATGTACCTGCAGGACGTCTTCACCGTGACGGTGAACATGGCCGGCCTGCCGGGCATCTCGGTGCCGGCCGGCCTGTCGGGCGACGGCCTGCCGCTCGGCCTGCAGTTGATCGGCCGCCCCTTCGACGAGACCACGCTGTTCTCGCTCGCCGGCGCGGTGGAGAAGGCCGCGGGCCGGTTCACGCCGAAGGCCTGGTGGCGGTGAGGGGTTAGGCTTTATCCGTTTTTCCCGGATGGAGCGGCGGCTCAGAGATTTTGCCGGGGCCTAGAGCCGCGGCGGGTGCCTGGGGCAATAACTCGTATTGCTCCAGGACCGTCTCGCCGCGCAGCCCCGCCGCGAGTTCGTGGAACGCCTCTTCGATCGCTCGTCCGAGCGGTGTCCGTTTCTCGGCCATAACGGCTCCTACCGCGCCCCCACGGCAAAAGGTTGTCAAACCTCGCCCAGGCCCAGGCGCTCCGCCACCTCGTCGGCGGCGACGCTGGCTGCCAGCCGGCCCTCGCGGACGTCGGCCTCGAGCTCGGGCAGACGCTCCGACAGCGCCGGGTTGTCGCGCAGGCCAGCCTCGAAGCGCTCGCGGATCATCGCCCACATCCAGGCGACCTGCTGGCGCGCCCGCGTCTCGGCGAGGCGGCCGGAGGCCCTCATCCGCTCGCGGTGCAGCAGCACCTGGTTCCAGAAGTCTTCGAGGCCCTCGCCGGTGAGGCCCGAGACGGTGACGACGGCGGGCGTCCAGACGGGATCGTGGCGGCCGAGTATCTGCAGGGCGGCGCGCAGTTCGGCGGCGGCGAGCTGTGCGCGGGCGCGGTTGTCGCCGTCGGCCTTGTTGACGGCGAGCACGTCGGCGATCTCGACGACGCCCTTCTTGATTCCCTGCAACTCGTCGCCGGCGCCCGGCAGAAGCAGCACGGCGAAGGTGTCGACCATCTCCGCCACCGCCGTCTCGGACTGGCCGGTGCCGACCGTCTCGACGATGACGACGTCGAAGCCGGCCGCCTCGCAGAGCAGCATCGCCTCGCGGGTGCGCGCCGCGACGCCGCCGAGGCTGCCGCCGGAGGGAGAGGGACGCACATAGGCGGCGCGGTCCACCGACAGCCGCGCCATGCGCGTCTTGTCGCCGAGGATCGAGCCGCCGGTGCGCGAGGACGACGGATCGATGGCGAGCACGGCGACGCGGTGGCCGCGGGCGGTGAGCATCGTGCCGAGGGCATCGAGCGTCGTCGACTTGCCGACGCCGGGCGGGCCGGTGAGCCCCAGCCGGACGGCGCCGCCCGTCGCCGGCAGCACCGCCTGCAGGAGCGCGCGGGCAGTGCGGCGGTGCTCGGCCTTGCGCGATTCGACCAGCGTAATGGCACGCGCCAGCACGGCGCGCTCGCCGCGGCGGAGTGCCTCGGCGATGGCGGCGACGTCGCCGGGGGCGGGCAGGGGCATCGCGGCTCCATATTGCGGCGGAGGCGAAGGGGCGGTAGCACGGGGCGATGCGGCTGTCAGCCGGAACGGCGCGCATCGCGCTGCCGGTGCCGGCGGCGCGGTCGAGAGTGGCGGCGAGGCGAACGATGGGCAGCGGGTCCCCGGTGCGAAATGAACGGCGGGGGCTGGTCGAGTGGCTCACGGACGCGGTGCGGCCGACCGCGGCGGCGCAGTCGCGCAAGCTGCGCAACGGCGGCCCGAAGCCGCTGATCGACCCCGCGGGACGCTTTGTCGTCTACTGGTCGCCGAAGTCGGCCTGCACGACGACGCTGATCTGGTTCCTGCATGTCTCCGGCTTCGCCGAGGAAGCACGCCGCCACAGCTCCTGGCCGCACCGCTACCGGCTCGAGGTCTACAACCGCTCCGAGGCCTTCCACCGCGCGCTCGCCGCGGGCTTCGATGACATGCGGCGCATCCGCGTCATCCGCGACCCCTACGACCGCGCGGTTTCGTCGTTCCGCCATGCCGTCGGCACCGGCTACGCCGACGAGGGGCTCTCGGCGTTTCTCGGGCGCGAGCTCGCGCCGAAGGCGAAGTTCTCGTTCCGCGAGTTCCTCGACTATCTCGAGAGCGAGGACATCGCCACCACCAACACCCACCATCGCCAGCAGATGCAGCCGATCGAGCGGCGCTTCCCGGCGACCGACGTCATCAACATCACCGGCCAGGACCTGTTCACCGAGCTGAACCGGCTGGAGCGCGAGATGGGCCTGGCGCCGACTGACTTCTCCGCCCTCGACTGGCTTCACCGCACCGAGGCGCCGCGCAAGCCGATGGTCGCCGCGTCGAACGAGCCGGCCTACGAGCAGAAGATGTCGGCGGCCGCGGCGCGGGGCCGCGCCTTCTGGCCCTCGACCGAGACGCTCCTCACGGAGGAGGCGCGGGCGCGGCTTGCGAAGATCTACCGGGCCGACCTCGAGGCCTACCGCGACCACATCTGAGCGCCGCCGGCCTCACTCGTCGACGCCGCCGTCGGCGTCCACCACCTCGAGTTCGCGCGGGCGGAAGAACGCCACGATGCGCCCGCCGCGCGGTGCGATCTCCGACCACTTCTTCTCGGGAAAGTCGATGACGGCCAGCGCCGCCGTCGGATAGTCGGCGGCGATCGCCTCGATCATCACCGGATTGCCAGCCCCGACGAGATCGACCGCGACCTCCTGCATCGCCGGATTGTGGCCGATGACGAGGAGCTGGCGGGCGGTGGCGCCATAGGCGCGGATGACGTCGAGATAGTCGCCGCGGCCGCTTTCGTAGAGATCGCGCGTCAGGCGGATGTCGAGGTCGCGGTCGAAATGCGACAAGAGGCCGGACAAGGTTTCGCGCGTGCGGCGGGCGGTCGAGCAGACGATGCGGTCCGGCAGCAAAGCGTGGGCTGCCATGTGACGGCCCATCAACGGCGCGGCGTGACGGCCGCGGGCGTTGAGCGGCCGGTCGAAATCCTCCAGCCCGGCTGCGTCCCACGACGACTTGGCGTGGCGCAGAAGCATCAGCCGCGGCATGCGCGCTCTCCCCCAAAAGCGAATGTCGGCCGGAATCGCCCGCTCGGACGCACGGTCGCAGCCGGCGCCCGCGCTGTCCAGTCCGCCGCGCCGGCGCTGCCGGGCAACGCCGTCATCGCAGCCGCACAGGTGAGCCGGGCAGCTCGATGTCGGTGCCGGCGATGCGCACCGAGGCGGTGGCCGGCAGGAAGGGGCGCCCGGCGGCGAGCAGGAGCCGGCGCACCGGCACCTCGAAGCCGGCGACGCCCGACCGGCAGCGCCCGCTCGCCTTCAGCCACGGCCGGAAGCGGTCGGCACTGACGCGGGCAAGGAGGCGGCCACCGGCGTGGACCTCGAGATCGAGGATCGCCTCGACGTCGCGGTGCACGGCGTAGCCGACGAGACGGCCGCCGGGCGCGAGCCGCACCCGCCCGCGGTAGCCCGCCGTCTCGGCGAGGCCGGCGAGCCGTCGCGCACGCAGCTTGTCGTAGCGGTTGCGCAGGCGCCGGTAGATCGCGTGGTCGACGGCGACGAAGCGGCGGACCTGCCTGCGGAACTCCGGATCGCCCGCCTTCTCGCGCAGGCCGGGCGCGTAGGTGCCCTCGTTCTCGCGCACCGCGGCGAGCGGGCGGCCGAGCCTTTCCGACAGCGCCCGCAGGTCCTCCTCGAAGGTGTCGGTGAAGCCGACGAAGCCGAACTCGGCCGGGTCGACGCCGCGGAAGAGGTTGGAGACGTGGCGGCTGAAGCGCGTCGTCGCGATGAACGCCTCGAGCTCGAGCTCGGCGCCGTAGCGCTCGGCATAGTGGTTGTACTCGGAGATCAGCCGGTCGATCGGATCGCGCAGGAAGGTGACGAACGAGTCCGGGTGGAAGGCGTCCCAGTACTTGTCGGCCTGGAAGTGGCCGATCAGAAGCAAGCCGCGGCGGTCGCCGAAATGGCGGCGCAGGCTCGCGCCCTGACCGGGCCGGCCGTCGGCGGAGAGGGCGTCGCGCAGCGCCGGCGTCGTCTGCTTCTCGTCGGTGCCGTAGTCGAACAGCACGCGCCGGTCGCGGCAGCCGCCGACGAGGGCGGTGCGGACGGCGCTGCCGCCGGTCTTCGGGACGTGCAGGAAGACGATGTCGCGTGGCATCGGGGGGCCGGGTGGCATCGAGGGTGCGCCCGCCGCGCTCAGCGGTCGGAGCGCCCCCCGTCGCGGCCGGCGATGAAGGCGAGGCGCTCGAGCACGTGCACGTCCTGCTCGTTCTTGATCAGCGCGCCGGCGAGCGGCGGGATGAGCTTGCGCGGATCGCGCGCCCGCAGCGTCTCCGGCGAGACGTCGTCGGCGACGAGCAGGCGCAGCCAGTCGAGGAACTCCGAGGTCGACGGCTTCTTCTTCAGGCCCGGCACCTCGCGCAGATCGTAGAAGACGGCGAGCGCCTCCGACAGGAGCCGCTTCTTCAGGCCGGGGAAGTGGACGTCGACGATCGCCTGCATCGTCTCCGGATCGGGGAAGCGGATGTAGTGGAAGAAGCAGCGGCGCAGGAAGGCGTCCGGCAGTTCCTTCTCGTTGTTGGAGGTGATGAAGACCACCGGCCGGACCGCAGCCCGCACCGTCGCGCCGGTCTCGTAGACGTGGAACTCCATGCGGTCGAGTTCCTGCAGGAGGTCGTTCGGGAACTCGATGTCGGCCTTGTCGATCTCGTCGATGAGGAGCACCGGGCGCACCGGCGCCTCAAACGCCTCCCACAGCTTGCCCTTGCGGATGTAGTTCGCGATGTCGGAGACGCGCGGGTCGCCGAGCTGGCCGTCGCGCAGGCGCGCCACCGCGTCGTATTCGTAGAGGCCCTGCTGGGCGCGGGTGGTCGACTTGACGTGCCACTCGATCAGCGGCGCCCCGAGGGCGGCCGCCACCTCGCGGGCGAGCACCGTCTTGCCGGTGCCGGGCTCGCCCTTCACCAGAAGCGGCCGCTCGAGCGTGATCGCGGCGTTGACGGCGACCCTGAGATCGTCGGTGGCGACATAGGCGCGCGAGCCGGTGAAACGCATGGCGGTCGACCTCACGGGTGCGGCGGTGCGGCGCCGCGGACGGGCGGGCAACGGCCGCCCGCGGCTCTTAGCGCGGTTTTCCGCGCCGCTTCAAGCCGTGCCGCTCCCGACCGTCGTCCCCACAGTCGTCGTGCGCGAGGCCGTTGTCCCGGCCGGGGCGCATCGCTATAAGGGCGGCGCCACGAGGCGGAGTCGAGGAGCACCATGGCGGTTGACATCGACGAGGACTACCGTCCTTCCGACCATGAAGCTTTCATGAACGAGCGCCAACGGGAGTATTTCCGCAAGAAGCTGCTCGCATGGAAAGATGAGATCCTTCGGGAGAGCCGTGAAACGCTCAACCATTTGCAGGAAGAGAGCCAGAACCACCCCGATCTTGCAGATCGTGCATCGTCTGAGACAGACCGTGCGATCGAACTTCGGGCACGAGACCGCCAGCGCAAGCTGATCTCCAAGATCGACGCGGCGCTGAAGCGGCTGGAAGACGGCAGCTACGGCTACTGCGAGGAGACGGGTGACCCGATCTCCTTGAAGCGGCTGGACGCGCGGCCGATCGCGACCCTGTCGATCGAGGCGCAGGAGCGCCACGAGCGGCGCGAGCGCGTCTACCGCGACGACTAGGTCCGGACGTCGCGGCCGGGATCGGCCGCGATACTCGAGCGGTCGGACGACGGCGCCGTGCGGTCGGCGCCAGGGCCGGTCGTGACTCGTGCGGGGGCCGGCCTCGACGCGGGCCGGCCGCTGGCCGAGACTGTCGCGGCGCGCGACCCGCCGCGCTCAAACGACGCGTCGCCGGATGGACGCCGGCGACCACCCGGGATGGCCCCCGTGAGCCAG
>CAMDHY010000152.1 GCA_945898215.1 Pseudoxanthobacter soli DSM 19599
GGAGACGTGGCCGAGAGGCTGAAGGCGGCGGTTTGCTAAACCGTTAGACGGGGTAAACCCGTCTCGAGGGTTCGAATCCCTCCGTCTCCGCCATTTCCCGCCGATCGCACGCTATGGCGCGATAGCCTTCGACACAGCTGCGCACACCCCGCCAATTGCAGGCATCAACGCTTCGAACCTCACCAGTTGCAAGCTGTGGTGCAGATGGTAGACGGACGTTGTGCGATCTCAGGTACGGGGCCACGCGACAAGGGCAGCACCCACTATCGCGAGTAAGGAAGCACGCGACGCTCCATCGCGCGCTAGGACCGACATTCCCTGCGCGACGGCCATGACGAGCCCGGCCAGCGCGCAGGCGTCCGTGGCGGGTGGAAGTACACTGTTCGCCACATCGCGCTCGATCCGGGCCTCAAGGCACGCAGCTATCGAGTTGCGGATGTCGGCGACTGCGTCTTGGACATCGCACGACGCTGCAGAACCACTGGCGGTTGCGCTGGCGAGCAGGCATCCTTTGGGCGTCGTATCTCCCGTATATGCAGCCGCAGCATTGGTCAGCATCCTGCTCGCGGCATCGTACGCGCTTGGCGCGCCCTTGATCTCGCATGCCATGGCCTCGGGGTCCCCGGCGTAGCGGCGAACCGCTTCAAGAAACAGCCGCTTCTTGTCGCCGAATGCATTGTACAAACTGGGTGCCGTTACACCCATCGCGTTTGTGAGATCGACGATCGAGGTTGTCTCGTAGCCATACCGCCAGAAGATCAGCATCGCTTTTTCGAGTGCGGCGTCGCGATCGAACGACAACGGTCTGCCGGTCTTGCGGCGCGGCCGAACAGGTGGTTTCAGGGATTCCATAGTGATCTCTATAAAAACATTGACTTGCCGCGACAAGGGTAGCATAGCTTTTGTATCGAACGCTAGAAAAGTAGCCCCATGCCCCTCACCGACTTCCGCACGCTTGGCCGTTCCGGCCTGGTCGTCAGTCCGCTCGCGTTGGGAACGATGACGTTCGGCCCGGGCGAGTGGGGGGCCGATGAAGCCACGTCTCGCGCGATCTTCGATACCTATCGCGCTGCGGGCGGCAATTTTGTCGATACCGCCGACATCTATTCGGGCGGCGAGAGCGAGACACTGGTCGGGCGGTTCATTGCCGAGAGCGGTGCCCGAGACGAGATCGTGCTCGCTACCAAGTTCGCGTTCAATGGCTCGGCGAGCCCGCTGGCCGCCGCGCAAGCCAGAGCGGGCAACCCAAATGCAGGCGGTGCGGGGGCGAAGAACATCCACCGTGCGCTCAATGCCTCGTTGAAGCGACTTGGCACCGACTATGTCGATCTCTACTGGATGCACATCTGGGATGGAGTGACGCCGGTCGAGGAGATCGTCCAGACACTCGGCGATCTCGTGCGCGCAGGCAAAATCCGCTATTATGGTCTGTCGGACATGCCAGCCTGGCTGGCGATGAAGGCAGCGACAATCGCCACCGAACGCCGCGTTCCCGGCCCTATCGCGATGCAGCTCGAATACTCTCTGGTCGCGCGCGACGTGGAAGGCGAGCACTTCCCCGCTGCTCGAGAAAGCGCGATGGGCGTCATGCCGTGGAGCCCGCTCGCGGGCGGTTTCCTGACCGGCAAGTATGAGCGCGACAAGACGGGCGGTACCGGCCGACTGAGCGGTGAAAACCCTTTCGGCAACAGCAAGTTCGTCGATCGGAATTGGGACGTTCTCGACGTGCTGATGGCGGTTGCAGCCGAGCTTGATCGTGCGGCCGCGCAGGTGGCTCTGGCCTGGACGCTGGCCCGCCCCGGCGTCGCCTCGACATTGATCGGTGCGACCAAAGTGTCGCAGCTGGAAAGCAATATCGCTGCTACCGACATCCGCATGACGGACGAACAGATGCAGCGGCTCGATGCCGTAAGCACGCCAGCGCCGGGGTTCAGTTCGTCTCTGGCTAAACCATTCATTCGCCGCATGATCTTTGGCGGACACGGTGTCGCCGGCTGGGGAGAGTGACGGATCGGAGGCTTAGATGTCCTCCAGGCCTCCGCGCAGCCTCCGAAAATCGAGCGCAGACGGCTGCGCGGTCACCGCTCATTTCAGATCGAAGTCGCGTTGGTGGCACCAGCCTGCCGCGGGCGATCCGCCGACAGCTCGACGACCGTGCCGCCGAGCCCCGGCCCACGACGGCCACCGCCGCCTCGGACTGGGCCGGCACCCGGGTCGCGCGCGCGGAGCGGCCGCCGGACGTGACGTCTCACTCTCCTCCGACGAGACGCCCCGCAGCTCAGAGTTTCGGGCGTCTCGCGGAGAGAGGACAGTCGCGTCACAGCTTGCACTTGCCGATCTCGATCGGACCGCCGACCTTCTTCAGGGCGTCTTCGCCGATCGACACGTCGACCAGCTGCTCGAAGGTCGGCTTCTGCTCGGCCGGCACATCAACTATGCCGCCCGATCGAACACGATGCTGCTGACATCCCTCGCGCCGACGCCGGTCTTCACCCGCATCGCCGAGGCGAGTCGTGCGCGGGTCACGACCGTCACGGACGGTGGCGCCCTGCCCGGCGCCCTGGCCACCGCCGTCGCGCACATCGACGAAAGGCGCCGTCACGCGCTGATCGAAGTCCGGATCAGACCATAGCGTCTTTCGGCTCTGCTGTGTGACCCGGCGCTGCGAGCTCGCGATCCGCGCTAGCCGTCACGCTCCGACGATCCCCAACGTGTGGACCCTCAGCTCCAACCAGCCCTCCACCCACTTGGAAGTGTCCAGACGATATGACAGTCTGGCGTCGTGCTGTCGCCGGGACCGGCCCGGCCGGCCCTCGCCCGCCGACCGCTGCGGCGCTTGAATGAGCATCGGCCGAGCAACGCACGTGCCATCATCAGTCGATACCCGTCCCGTTGCGACCCCGCTCCTTCACCTTGCGCCCCCGTTCGGCGAGGCCCCCTACAGGTCGCTGTGCACCGACTGCGGCGTCTCGCGGACCGCCGAGCCGGACCGCTGCGGCCGCGCCTGCCAGTTCATCAAGCCGGACTATGCCGGGCTCGAGGCGAAGGTGCACGGGCGGGCGCGCGACCCGGCGCGGCCCGACGAAGTCTTCTTCGGACCCTTCCGGCGGATGCTGCGCGCCTCGCTCGTGCGGCCGCTCGCCGATGCCCAGTGGACGGGGATCGCGACGCGGATCGCCGAACGTCTGCTCGAGACCGGGGCAGTCGACGCGGTTCTCACCATGGCTCCGGATCCGGAGGACCGCTGGCGGCCGGTGCCCGTCCTCGTCACCCGGCCGGAAGGCATGGCGGGTTGCCGCGGCATGCGGATGGGCTACGCCCCGCTGCTCGCTCTCGTCGAGCCGGCGCGCGCGCTCGGCTTCCGCCGGCTGGCGATCGTCGGCATCCCCTGCCAGGTCTACGCGTTGCGCGCCTTGCAGGACGAACTCGGGCTCGACCGCCTCTACGTCATCGGCACCCCGTGCTCCGACAACACCACGACGGAGCGGTTCCACGACTTCCTGGCGCTGCTGTCGGACGATCCCGACACCATCACCTACCTCGAGGTCCGCGCCGACTACCACGTCGAGCTGCGCTTCTCGGACGGCCGCGTGAAGGAAATTCCGTTCCTGCAGCTGCCGATATCGAAGCTCCCTTCCGACTTCTTCCCGCTGACGTGCCGCACGTGCGTCGACTACACGAACGCGCTCGCCGACATCACCATCGGATACATGGCCGGCCAGGGGGAACAGTGGCTGCTGGTGCGCAACGAGCGCGGCGAAGAGTTGCTTGGCCTGCTCGGCGACGAGGTCCGCACCGCCGAGCCCGGCAGCGCCGGAAAGCGACAGGGCGCGGTGAAGGGCTTCCTGGCGAACGTCGAGCGCGCCGCCGGCGGCCTGCCGCTGCGCGCCATGCCCGACTGGCTGCGCCCGTTGGTCGGCTGGCTGATGCCGCGGATCGGCCCGCGCGGCCTCGAGTTCGCCCGCGCGCGGGTGGAGATGAAGGCGGTGGAGACGGTGCTCCACCTCCGGCGCGCGCTGCCCCGGCGGCTCCGCAACATGGTGCCCGCCCATGTCTGGGCACTGGTGGAGCCCTACGGCCTGCGACCGACCGACAGCGAACTGCCGACGCGGCCGGCCGGCGAGCGTTCCGCCGAAGGCTCCGGCCCAGCGTGACCGGACGATCGCCGCCGATCCTGTTGCGGGCGCTGGTGGCGCTCGCGGCGGTGATCGCCATCGCCTCGGCGCTGTGGCGGCTCGACGCCGCCGGGGCCGGCGTGACGGTGACGACGATCGACGTCGACGGCACGCCGGCGACGGTCTTCCGCCCCGCCGCCGAGGCGCTTGGGCCGGTCGTCGTCATCGCTCACGGCTTTGCCGGGTCGCAGCAACTGATGCGCTCGTTCGCCCTGACCTTCGCGCGCAACGGCTACGTCGCCGTGACGTTCGATTTTCTCGGGCATGGCCGCAATCCCGAGCCGCTCGCCGGCAGCATCACCGAGGAACGGGGCGCCACGCGCGCCCTGGTGGCCGAGACGGCCCGCGTCGCCGCGGTCGCCCGCGGGCTCAGCGACGGCCGCTTGGCCGTGCTCGGCCATTCGATGGCGTCCGACATCGTCGTGCGCTTCGCCCAGTCCTCGCCCGACGTCGCCGCGACCATTGCCGTCTCGATGTTCTCGCCCGTCGTCACCGCGACGACGCCGGCCAACCTGCTCGTCGTCGTCGGCGACTGGGAGGGGATGCTGAAGCAGGAGGCGCTGCGGGCCGTCGGGCTCGCCGCCGCTCCCTCGCAGCCGGAGGCCGGCGTCACCTATGGTGACGTCGCGCAGGGAACCGGGCGGCGGGCCGCCTTCAGCCCGCACGTCGAGCACGCGAGCGTGCTCTACAGCCAGGCGAGCCTGCGCGAGGCGGTCGGCTGGCTCGACCAGACGTTCGGCGTCGCCCGGCCGACAGGACTGGTGCTCGACAGCCGCGGGCCGTGGATCCTGCTCCTCGTCGCCGGCGTCGTGGCGCTCGCCTGGCCGCTGTCGGCGCTGTTGCCGCACGTCGCGGTGCCGGCGGTCGGCGCCGGGCTCGGATGGCGCCGGATGTGGCCGGCCCTGCTGGTGCCGATGATCGCCACGCCGCTGTTGCTGCGCGTCCTGCCGACGCACTTCCTGCCGGTGCTGGTCGGCGACTATCTCGCCGCCCATTTCGCCTTGTACGGAGCGATCACGGCCGCCTGTCTCGTGTGGCTCCGGCGCGGGGCGGACGGCGCCCGCGCACCGGCGCCGGTGACTTCGCCCGCGGCGTTCGTCGTGGCGGCCGCGGCGGTCGTCGCCTTCGGCTTCGTCGCGCTGGTCTGGCCGATCGACCAGTTCGTAACGTCGTTCGTTCCCGGTCCGGGCCGCGTCACTCTGGTCCTCGCCATGCTGGCAGGCACCCTCCTCTTCTTCCTCAGCGACGAATGGCTGACCCGTGGCGAGAGGGCCGCCCGTGGTGCCTATGCCACGGCCAAGCTCGCCTTCCTGATCTCGCTTGCGATCGCTGTCGCGCTGGATTTCGAGAGGCTGTTCTTCCTGATCATCATCGTCCCCGTCATCGTGCTGTTCTTCCTCGTCTACGGGCTGTTCAGCACCTGGGTCTACAGGTCGACGGGGCACCCGCTCGTGGCCGGCATCGCCAGCGCAGTCGCCTTCGCCTGGGCGATCGGCGTGACCTTCCCGCTGCTGGCGGGATAGCCTGCCTTCAGCGCCGCGTACGGCTACTGCCCGCCGCCGCCGCGTCGGGCCGCGGCGATCAAGGCGCTCCCCGGCCGTCTCCGACACAACGATGCAGGGCTGCAGCGAGAAAGCCTGCCACGCGATCGCCCCGGCCCGGGGCGCTTGTCAGCTCCGCGCCAGCACGCCTCCCTCGAGGGCAGAGATGACAGCCTCCGATCCGGTGACGAAGCCGAAGCAGAACTTGACGTTCCAGATCGTCGCCTCCCGGCAGAAATCAGGAGATGTGGTTCCGCAACAGTCCTCCAGGAGGACGCAGTTGTAACCGAGGAAGTGCGCGTCGGTCAGCGAGTGCAGCACGCACTGGTCCGTGTTGACGCCGGCGAAGAACACCGTCTTCACGTCGAGGTTTCGCAGGATGCTGTCGAGCGGCGTGTCCCAGAAGCCGCTGATCCGGTACTTGTCGACCTTGATGTCTTCTGGCAGCTGCTCGAGCTCATCGACGACGGCGGCCGACCAGCTGTCCTTCTCGAGGAGCTTCGCGCCATTGCCGGGCAGTTCGCCGCCGATGCCGATGCCCTGGCCATCGCGATTGAACACGTAGAGCGTCGTCGGCGGCAGGTTCTTGCGGTCGGGGCGATTGCCCCAGTTGAGCCAGATCACCGGCACCTTGGCGCTGCGCAGCACCGGCAGCAGCGCCTGCAGCGGCCCGATCGGCGCCCGCTCGGGCGACAGGTCCGCCCCCAGCCAGTCGACCCAGCCACCGGGAGCGCAGAAATCGTTCTGCATGTCGACGACGATGATCGCCGAGCGGGCGAGGTCGACCGTGATCGCCTGCGGCTCGGCGGCGATCGTCGCCTTCCGCGGCGTCGCCGATGGCATCGACAGGTCGACGTGGACGGGATCGACCGCCCAGGCGTAGGCGCCGTCGCCCAGCCGGGCCGCCGCCGCGGTGTCGTCCACCGCCGGGCTCAGGGATGCTGCTTTCGCACTCGACATGTCGGGGCTCCTCTGTCTGGACCCCACGGCGGCAAGCGGCGTGCCAGCGCAAGCCAGCCGATCGAACTGCCCGTAGGGGCCATGCATCACCCGACCGGCATCCGCCGGCGCGCGTCGAGGCCACCGGTGTCGTAGTCGTACTGGCAGAACCGCAGGAACGTCCCGGCGCCGGCCGACAGCGGCATCGCCCGCGGCCAGACCACACCGGTATTCATCGTCGGGATGTCGGCGGCGACCTCGCGCACCTCGATGCGGTCGCCCTCCAGCGACCACGGCCGGTACATCATGTCGGACAGGATGGTGACGCCGCTGCGCGAGGCCACCATGCTGCGCACCGCCTCCACCGATTCCGTGCGGAACGTGATGTTCGGCTTCAGGCGGTGAGCCCCCCAGTAGGCGCTGGTGGTGGCCTCCGCGTCGTCGATGAGAAGCTGCACGTAGGGCTCCTGCGCCACGTCGGCGAGGGTGACGACGTCCTGCCGCAGCAGCCGGTGTTTCGGCGGCAGCCAGAGCCGCCGCATGGAGTGGACGAGGGTGTGGCTGAGCAGCGCCGCACGGTTCGACAGGTTCGAGACCAGCATCAGCGCGAGGTCGAAGTCTCCTGCCACCAGGCCCGCCTCGACGTCGAGCCGCTTCGCCTCGACCACCGCGATCTCGATGTTCGGAAACATCCGCCGGAAGCGGACGAGCAGCGGCGCCAGGAAGTAGCTCGCGATGGTGATCGTCGTCGCCAGCGTCACCGTGCCGTGCGCATCGCTGTCCGGCTGCGTCAGCGCGGTGCTGGCGCCTTCCACCGCCGACAGGATGTTGCGGCAGTGGGAGAGCAAGCGGTGGCCCTCGTAGGTCAACGTCAGGCCGCGGGAGTGCCGCTGGAACAGCTTCATGCCGGACAGCGTCTCGAGCTCGCCGACCGCCTCGGTGACGGCCGAGGGGGAGATGCCGACCATCGAGGCCGCAGCGCTCACCCTGCCCGTTTCGGCGACGGCGATGAAGTAGCGGACCTGCCGCAGCGTCAGGGCCGAGACGAAACGCTCCGCATTCGGATTGGGCGCGCCCGTCACGCGGCCGATCGGGTTCAGCCAATTCATAATGCAAATCCTGCATTTCTGCCTATCTGATAGTCATGGTGATTTCTGATTTTCCGAGATCATAATTCACGATTTGCGAATTGACAATTTTGCACTGCGACGAGACACTTTGATCCGAACATACATGGGATTTTTACTGTTTTGACCGCTGCAGCACTGCTGTCGGTGCGGGCGAAGGAGATTGCGCTATCTGCTGCTCGTCTGACTTGATGGGGTCGCGTTGAAGATCACTCGCCATGCAACGTCATTTCAGCCGGGTTGTGAAGCTCGCCGATGACGGTGCCGCGCGCCCGAAGGTCTCAGCGGCCGACTTGCAATCGCCCCGCGCCGCCTCTCCGGGCGGCTTTACCCCTGCCCTTCGTCGCTGCCGGGCCGACCGTTCCGTATCGACGTCCTGAACTCGAAGAGGCCTGAAATCATGCCGAACGCCCTCCACCGCATCGCCGTCGGCCGTCTCGGCGGATTTCTCGGCGGCGTCCTCGTCACCGGTCTCCTCGCCGGCCTTGGCGTCGGCAACGCCACGGCAGCGGAACCCTCGGCCGCCGTCACGGCGGTCGTCGACTACGACAAGTCGGGCGTCGTTCCGACCAAGAAATACCGCATCGGCTATCTGACCGAGTGCGTCGACAACCCGTACTGCCTCGCCCGCCTCGACGGGCTGAAGGCGGCGGCAGCCAAGTATGGCTTCGAGTTCAAGATCTTCGACGCGAACTTCAGCCCCGCCCAGCAGGCGAAGGTGGTCGAACTCGCCGTCGCCGAGGACTTCGACGGCTACCTGTTCGGCCCGGCCGCGGCGCAGCCCGGCTGTGGCCTGTGGAACCGTCTGCTCAAGCCGAACGGCAAGCCGGTGGTGTTGATCGACATCGCCATGTGCGGCGACCCCGACTACACGCCCGGCCTCGCCGCCACGGTGACGATGCAGGGCCCGATGCACTTCGACAACATGCTCGACAAGGCCTTCTCGTCCTGCGTGGGCACCTGCAAGGTCGCCGCCGTCGGCGGCTACGTCGGCTCCGACCTGTTCGGCTACTGGGAAGGCGCCATCGACAAGGCGGCCGCCAAGTATCCGAACGTCGAGGTCGTCGTCGACGAGCCGTCGGACTTCGATCCCCGCATCGCGCTCCGCAAGATCCAGGATGCGCTGCTCGCCCATCCCGACATCACCATGATCATCTCGTCGTGGGACGACATGACCCGCGGCGTCGAGCAGGCGGTGATCGCGGCCGGGCTAGAGCACTTTCGCTCGGGATTGAATCGATTGGGGATTCCCGTAGCGAGTGATTTCTGATTCACCGTGCGGGCTGGCGAAGGAGGCCGGCTCGCATGGCGAACGCTCTTTCTCTTGATCTTCGGCAGAGGGTTGTTGCGGCGGTGG
>CAMDHY010000153.1 GCA_945898215.1 Pseudoxanthobacter soli DSM 19599
GCGGTCGTGCTGCGCTTCAGCGAGAACTACCTCGACGGTGACGACGGCCAGGGCCGCTTCTTCGGCGGCCTTGCGGCGACGCTCGCGGCGGTGTCGCTCCTGGTGACGGCGGGCAACCTCGTGCTGCTGGTCGTCGCGTGGATCGCCACGAGCCTCGCGCTGCACCGGCTGCTGGTGTTCTACCCCGACCGGCCGCGCGGCCTGATCACGGCGAAGAAGAAGTTCATCACCGCCCGCCTCGGCGACGTCCTGCTGATCGGTGCGGCCGCCCTGATGGTCTGGCGCTTCGGCACCGGCGACATCGCCACGATCGCCGCCGCCGCGCGCGGGGCGGAGGGCGGCGCCGTCACCACCGCGGTCGCCTTCCTCGTGGTCGGCGCGGCGCTCCTGAAGTCCGCCCAGTTCCCGACGCACGGCTGGCTGACCGAGGTGATGGAGACGCCGACGCCCGTCTCGGCGCTGCTGCACGCCGGCATCATCAACGCCGGCGGTTTCCTCGCCATCCGCTTCGCCGACGTGCTGCTGCTGTCGGCCCCGGCGATGCACTCGCTGGCGCTGGTCGGCGGCTTCACCGCCCTGTTCGGCGCCGCGGTGATGCTGACGCAAACGAGCGTCAAGGTCTCGCTCGCCTGGTCGACGGTGTCGCAGATGGGCTTCATGCTGCTGCAGTGCGGCCTCGGCGCCTTCGCGCTCGCCGTCCTGCACATCCTCGCCCACGCCCTCTACAAGGCCTACGCCTTCCTGTCGTCCGGCAGCGCCGCCGAGGCGACGCCGCCGCGCCGTGCCGTCGCTGGCGGACGCCCGGTGCTGCTGTTGGCCGGGCTCGCCGCGGCACTCGTCCTCGTCGCCGGATCCGGCTGGCTCTTCGGGCTCGGCGAGGCCGGCTCGGCGACTGGCGCGACCTTTGGCGCCATCCTGGTGATGGGCCTCGCGCTGCTGCTCGCGGACGGCTTCGCCGGGCCGCGGGCCGCCGTCGTGCCGGTCTTCGCCGCCGCGGTGGGGGTGACCGCCGCCTACGTCGCCCTGCATGCACTGGCGGCCGCGACGTTCGCCGCGGTGCTGCCCGCGTCGCCGGCGCCGGACGCCGTGGCGATCGCGGTGATGGGGCTCGCCATCGTCTCCTTCATCGCCGTCGGCCTCCTGCAGATCGTCGCCACCACCCGGCCGGACCATCCGGCCGTCGCCGCCGGCCGCATCCACCTCGCCAATGGCCTCTACGCCAACGCGCTGTTCGATCGCCTCATCGGCGCTCTGCCCGCGCCCACCCGCTCGCTCTGAGGGCCCCGACCATGAAGCACGACACCAGCCATCTCCCGGCCGGCGCCGCCCCGGTCGCCGATCCCGCTCTCGCCACCGTCACCGTCGCCGCCGGGCGCGCCTGCCGGCGGATCGCGCCGCTGTTCCCGCTGCAGAGCTTCGTCGCCGTCAATCCCTTCCTCGGTCTCGCCGAGCGGCCGCTCGAGGACGCGGCAGCGCTGATGGGCCGCGTCGCCGGCGCCCGCCTGACGATGCCGCGCGCCTTCTACCGGCAGGCGCTGGCGAGCGGCCGGCTGACGCTCGAGGACATCCGCGCAGCGCTGGCGACATCCGGCAGCGGCGGGTCTGGTCCCGCCGATGCGGAGGCGATCGTCGCAGCGCTCAAGGCCACAGGGCCCGAGGCGGCGGCGCAGGCGCCGCTGCCGACCGTCGCCGGCGTGGCGGCCACCATCACCGGCCGGGATTGGGAAGGCTTCGTCACCGAGCGGCTGTCGGCGTTCGCCGCCGACGCCTTCGACGCCGGCCAGGCGTCCTGGCCGGCGCCCTGGCGGGCGCACGGCCTGCTCGCCGCCTGGCGGGCGAGCGCGAAGGTCGATCTGACGCCGGAAATCGCCGGCCTCGCTGGCTTCCGCCGCGTCGTCGCCGCCCTGCCGGACCGCGCCGAGGACGTGCTCGCGGCCGCCGCGGCCCGGCTCGGGCTCTCCGACCGGATGCTCGCCGACTACTTCCACCGGCTGCTGATGACGGTGGGCGGCTGGGCCGGCCACGCGCGCTGGCGGCTGTGGCAGGCCGAACTCGCCGGCGGCGGCGACCGCACCCTCGTCGAGCTTCTCGCCGTGCGGGCGACCTTCGACGTCGCCGTCCACGAGGCGTTCGCCACCGCGCCGGGTTTCGCCCCGGCGTGGGCCGAGGCCCGGACCGGCTTCGAGCCCGCCGGTGCCGCCGCAGCCGCGGGCGCCGCCGCCTTGGCCACCGATGCGATCCTCCAACTCGCCCTCGAGCGGGCGTGGCAGCGGGCGCTCTTCGCGCAGCTCGGCACCCCGGTGCCGGCCCCGCGCACGCCCGTCCGCCCGGCGGTGCAGGCGGTGTTCTGCATCGACGTGCGCTCGGAGGTGTTCCGGCGGGCTCTCGAGAGCACCACGCCCGATGTTCAGACCGCCGGCTTTGCCGGGTTCTTCGGCTTGCCTGCGGCGGTGGTGCCGTTCGGCGAGAGCACGGCGAGCGCCCGCTGCCCGGTGCTGCTGCGCCCGTCGCTGCTGGTCTGCGAGGAGCCCGCCGTGCCGTCCGCGGCCGACGCGCCGCGCCGGCGGCACCACCTCGAGCACCTCGCGGGGCTGAAGGCGTGGCGGGCCGCCTGGCAGGCCTTCCGCTCGGCCGCCGTGTCGGCCTTCACCTTCGTGGAGACGGCCGGTCTCACCTATGCCGGGCGCCTGGTGGCGCGCAGCCTTCCCGCCGGTACCGCGAAGTCCAAGGGGGCAGCGAAGGCCCTGAAGACGGCGTTCGCCCTGCAGACGGCGGAGGCGGCGCCGCTTGCCGTCGCCGCCCTCGTCGATCTCGCCGAGGGCGTGCTGCGGGCGATGTCGATGACCGGCGGCTTCGCCCGCCTCGTGCTGCTCGCCGGCCACGGTGCCACGACCGCCAACAATCCCTATGCTCACGGTCTCGATTGCGGCGCCTGCGGCGGCCAGTCCGGCGAGGTCAGCGCGCGCGTCGCCGCCGCGCTGTTCAACGACCCCGCCGTGCGGGCCGGCCTCGCGGGGCGCGGCATCGCCATACCCGACGACACCTTGTTCGTCGCCGGCCTGCACGACACCACCACCGACACCGTCGCGCTCTACGAGGCGGACGCGGCGGCGGACGGCCACCGCGCCGATCTCGCCCGCCTGGCCGGCTGGCTGGCGCTCGCCGGCCGGCGGGCGCGGGCGGAACGGGCGGCGCTGCTCGGCATCGCGCCGGGGCGGGCGGTCGATGCCGCCGTCGTCGCCCGTTCCGGCGACTGGAGCCAGGTGCGGCCGGAGTGGGGCCTGGCGCGCTGCGCCGCCTTCATCGCCGCGCCGCGCGAGCGAACCCTCGGCCGCGACCTCGACGGCCGGGTGTTCCTGCACACCTACGACTGGCGGGACGACCGCGACTTCGCCACCCTGAAGCTGATCCTGACGGCGCCGGTGATCGTCGCCTCCTGGATCAACCTGCAGTACTATGCCTCGTCGGTCGACAACCGCGTCTTCGGCAGCGGCAACAAGGTGCTGCACAACGTCGTCGGCACCCTCGGCGTGCTCGAGGGTACGGGCGGCGACCTGCGCACCGGGCTGCCGGTGCAGTCGGTGCACGACGGCGAAGGCCTCGTCCACGAGCCGCTTCGCCTGTCCGTGCTGGTGGAGGCGCCGGTGGCGGCGATCAATGCGGTGATCGAGAGCCACGAAGGGCTGCGCCAGCTCGTCGACAACGGCTGGCTGCACCTGTTCGCGATCGGCTCCGAAGGCGCCATCGCGCACCGCTATGCCGGCGGGCTGCAGTGGCAGGGCGTGCCGCCGGCGACCCGCTCACCCGCCGCTCCGGTCGGGGTGGCGGCATGAGCCTCGGCCCGTCCCTGCGCCGACTGGAGAGCGAGGCGATCGCAATCCTGCGCGACGGCGTCGCCGAGGCGCGCAACCCTGTGCTCTTGTTCTCCGGCGGCAAGGACTCGACTGTGCTCGCCCATCTGGCGCTGCGCGCCTTCCATCCCTCGCGCCCGCCGCTGCCGCTGCTGCACGTCGACTCCACCTGGGAGTTCGCCGAGGTGCTGGCATTCCGCGACGCCTTCGCGCGCCGCCATGGCTTCGAACTCCGCGTCCACGCCAACGAGGAAGGGCGCCGCGCCGGTCTCAACCCGGTCGACCACGGCGACGTCTACACGACCACGATGCGCACCGACGCCCTGAAGCAGGCGCTCGACGCCGGCGGCTACGACGTCGTCTTCGGCGGCGCGCGCCGCGACGAGGAGGCCTCGCGCGCCAAGGAGCGCATCGTCTCGGTGCGCAGCGCCGGCCACGGCTGGGACCCGCGCAACCAGCGCCCGGAGCTCTGGAGCGCCTACAACTGGCGCCTTGGCGCCGGCCAGTCGATCCGCGCCTACCCGATCTCGAACTGGACCGAACAGGACCTGTGGGCCTATATCCTCGCCCGCGGCATCGAGCTCGTGCCCCTCTACTTCGCCGCCGAGCGCCGCGTCGTCGAGTGCGACGGCCGCTTCATTCCGGTCGAGGATGCCGACCGCGTCGCCGGCTGGTTCGAGGGACCAGTGGTGACGCGCAAGGTGCGTTTCCGCACCCTCGGCTGCTGGCCCGTCACCGCCGCTGTCGCCTCGGAGGCGGACGATGTCGCAGCGGTCGCCGAGGAGACCTTCTTCGCCTCGACGTCGGAGCGCCGCGGCCGCATCAGCGATGCCGGCTCGCTCGAGCGCCAGAAGCGCGAAGGCTACTTCTGACGTCGCCCGGCGGCACCGGCCGGGACCGCCTGCGTTCCGCCCTGGCGACACCCGTCCCGATCGGTCGAGCGGGCACGCTATGCCGTCCGCGCAGAGGTGAGAGCGCGGCCTCTCGCTCATCGCCGGGCGTTGCGGACGGGTTTCGACGCATTTGACCGGGAACTTTTGCCGCGATCGTGTAGGGCCGCGTTCCTAGAGGCTTGTTAGGGTGAGGCTACTAAAGGGCCGTGTCGGGTGCATCCGCGAGGGCGGGTGGATATCCGAGAGGGAGGAGATTGACGGAACGGCGGCGGCCGAAGGGTGGCCGACGTCCTTTCTATTGGACGGACCGCGCGAGCCTCTCTCGGGGGCCGCGGCGATCGACCGAATGCGGCGCGCTCAGGGGACGCGGCGCAGAAGGAGATGCGGGGTGTCGTTCAGACTCTCGGTGGCGCTCGTCGCCGCCACACTCGTGCTGCCGTTGGGCGCGGCGGCCGAGACCATACGGTGCAGCCACCAGTTCCCGCCGCAGCATCACATCACCGGACTGATCGAGCGGTGGGCGGCGGAGGTCGAGCGGCTCTCGAGGGGGCGCATCGAGATCGAGCTCGTCGGCGAAGCCAGGCTCTACAAGCCGGAGGACAACATCCTCGCCGTCGCCAAGGGCGACGTCGAGTGCGCGTTCTCCCTGAACTTCCAGTGGGCGCGCAAGCTGCCGCTGATGTATGCGACGCTGGCGCCATTCATGACGCGGTCGCAGGAGATTCCGCGGCGCTGGTGGGGCTCGGAAGCGGCGCAACTCCTCGAAGAACGAATGCACGAGAAGGGCGTTCAGTCGGTCGCCTGGCTGTTCCAGAGCAACCAGACGGTCATCACGTCCGACGGCCAGCACGTCCTGCGCCCGGAGGATTTCGCGGGCAAGCGGACGCGCGGTCTCATCGCCGCCTTAGACCAGACGCTGCAGCGACTGGGGGCGGTGATAGTGCCGATGAACGCGAGCGAACTCTACGAGTCGACGCAGAACGGTGCCGTCGACGTGGTGATCACCGACGTCGCCGTCGCCGTGGCGAGGCGCCTCTACGAGCAGCACGACCACATGGTGCTCATGCCACTGATGTCGGTCTACGTAAGCGCCTACGTCACACCGCAGTGGTACGACCTCCTCGGCCCCGAACTGCAGGACGCGTTCCGCCAGGCGGGGGAGAACGCCATGCGGTGGTCGGTGAACGCCTCGATGGCGGCGGCCAACGCCGCGCCGGCGGTCCTGCGCGAGCGCGGTGTCGATGTCCACATCGCTTCGGCAGAGGAGATCGAGGTGCTGCGGGCGGCCCTTCAGCCCGCCTTCCTCGAGATGTTCCTCGAAGAATCCGGCGAGGACGGGCGGAAACTCCTCGATCTCATTGCAAAGCTGCAATAGAGCGCCGCTAGAGCTGCGGCGCACGGCGCCCGGCCGCAACAGCTGCACATCGATCGACACATGCGCCGCGGGGGCGGCGCAAGACAGATGGAGACCTCGGGGGTGTGGGACAGACTTCGTGCGGTGTTGATCGCCGCAGTCCTGTTCGCGCCGGTCGGCGCGTCGGCCGAGACCATTCGATGTAGCCACGAGTTTCCGCCCCAGCACTATGCGACCGGCGTGATCGAGCGATGGGCGTCAGAAATCGACCGGCTCACCAACGGCCGCATCGAGATCGAACTGATGGGCGGGGCCGCGCTCTTCCGGCCGCAGGACAACATCCTCGCGGTCGCCAACAGCCACATCGAATCCGCATTCTCCCTTAACTACCAGTGGTCGCGAAAGCTGCCACTGATGACCGTGACGCTCGCGCCATTCCTGACGGCGTCGCCGAACATCCCGCGCCGCTGGGCAAACTCGGAGGCGGTGCAGCTTCTCGAACACGCGATGCGTGAGAAGGGCGTGCAGTCGGTCGCCTGGCTGTTTCTGACCAACCAGTCGGTCATCACCTCGAAGGGGCATCATATCATTCGACCCGAAGACTTCGCCGGCCTGCGAATGCGCGGCCGCATTCCGGTCCTTGATCGAGCCCTGCAGTCATTGGGGACGAAGACCATCCCCATGGACTCGAGCCAGCTCTTCGAGGCGATGCGGGTCGGCGTCATCGATGCCGCCATGACCGACGCCGCCCTCGCTGCGACGCTGCGCCTCTATGAGTACCACGACCACATGATCGTCCTGCCGTTGGTGTCGGTCTACGCCAACGCCTACGTCACGCCGCAGTGGTGGGACCTTCTCGACGACGATCTGAAGGAGGCGTTCCGCCATGCCGGGGAGAACGCCATGCAGGCGTCGGTGGACGCCTCGATGGCGGCCGCCGCCGCCGCGCCGGCGGTGCTGCGGGACCGGGGTGTCGACGTCCACGTCGCATCGGCGGAGGAGATCGAGGCGCTGCGGGCCGTCCTGCAGCCGGTCTTCCTCGAGATGTTCCTCGAGAGGCCGGCGAGGAGGGGCGAGAAACCCTCGACCTCATCCGCAAGCTGGAATAGCGCCGGCCCTCGGCGAGGTGCCGGACACGCCGCCGAGGGGGCCGTCCGCTGGTGGCGCATCAACGGTCTCCTCGCTCCCGAGCCGCGCCCCGGGCCGGCCGGCGGCCTGGCGTGCACCCGGACCCCGTGTATCGTGGGCGGTGTCGATCAAGCCGGAGACCCCGCACCGATGTCCCTCGCCTCCGTCCGCGCCCACCTCGCCGAAGCGGCGCCCGACCTTCAGGTGATTGAGCTCGACGCGAGCACAGCCACGGTGGCGCTCGCCGCTGCCGGGCTCGGCGTCACCCCGGCCGAGATCGCCAAGACGCTGGCGCTCAGGGTCGGAGACCGGACGCTCGTCGTCGTCACCGGCGGACTGGCGCGGCTCGACAACAAGAAGGCGCGCGCCACCTTCGGCGGCAAGCCGCGCATGCTCGGCCCGGACGAGGTGCTGGCGGCGACCGGCCATCCCGTCGGCGGTGTCTGCCCGTTCGGGCTGGCGACACCGCTGCCGGTCTATTGCGACGTCTCCCTCGAGGCCTTCGACGTCGTCGTGCCGGCGGCGGGGGCGGTGAACGCCGCCGTCCGGATCGCGCCGCGGCGCATGGCGGAGATCACCGGGGCGACGTGGGTGGACGTCTGCGTTTGACGCTGCCCTCGGGGTCGTCGCGAACCCTCGCCGCCGCCCAGCGGCCGCGACCGACTCCATTGCCGCGCGGCGCGGATCGCGCGAAGCTCTCCGCCGGAGGCCCCTGATGGGACAGCGGACGATCGGCACGGCGATCCTCGCGGCCGGCCTCGGCGGAACCGCCGTGGCGCTCCTGGTCGACGCCGGCTGGGCGGCGCTCGTGCTGGTGGCGACGACCGCGGTCACGGGCCTGCTCGTGCTGCGCGGGGTGAACGGGCTCGAGGCGCCCGCCGCCCCCGCCGTCGGGGGTCCCGACGGCCCGCCCTTCGCCATGGCCGTGGACGAGACCGGTGCGCCGATGCGGGTCGCCCGCGGCGAGGTCGACGCGGTGTTCGCCCGCCTCCTCGACCGCTGGCGTGGGGTGCAGGGCCTGCGCCTCGACGACGATGCCGAGGGGCCGCCGACCCGGCTCGACGCCGCCGTGGTCGAGCTGCGCAGCGACATCCTGCGCGCCGAGGCCTATCTCGATGCGCTGCGATTCCATCAGCCGGGCGACCGGCGGCCCTATGACGGGGTGGTCGCCGAACTCGAGGTGCTGTTGCGGCGGGTGGGCGACCCCGACTGGGGCCGTCGCGGTCGCGACCCCGGCTGAGTGGGCCGCCTCGCTGTCTCCGCCGGCACGACGGCCGCGACCCGCCGTCAGGCGCGGCGCTGCGGCGGCACGAGGCCGAAACGGTTCATCCGCCGATGGATGGTGGAGCGGTCGACGGCGAGCAGCCGGGCGACGCGCGAGACGCACCAGTGGTTCGCCACCAGCAACTGCTCAAGGTCGTCCATCCCCTGCTCGACGATCGGGCCCGATCCGGACGGGAGACGGCCGCCGCAGTTGCCGGCAGCCTGCCCGCGCAAGGCTTCGTCGGGGGCGGCGACGAGGTCGCGGAAGGCCGGTGCGAGGACGTCGTCGTCGCCGGTCGCCAGCACCAGGCTGACGATCGATCGCAGTTCGTGCAGGTTGCCCGCCCAGCGTGCCGCCGTGAGCGTCGCGACGACGTCGCGGCGATCGGCGATCCGCCGGGCGCCGGCGCAGTCCGCCAGCACCGTTTCGATCAGCGCGGCGCGGTCGTGGCGCAGCCGCAGCGGCGGCAGCGCGACGTGGGCGCCGGCGAGGCGGAAGAACAGGTCCGGCCGCACCACCGCCTGCAGCGTTGCGACGGGCTGCTGTGCGGTGCTGACGAGCATCGGCCGGCGCACGCGTCCGTCGGTCTCCCGCCGCTTCAACTGCCGCAGCAGCGCCTGCTGGGTGGCGTCCGGCAACTCGCCGATG
>CAMDHY010000154.1 GCA_945898215.1 Pseudoxanthobacter soli DSM 19599
CCGCGTCGTCGTCACCGCCCACGACGCCTTCCGCTACTTCGGCCGCGCCTACGGCTTCGAGGTGCTCGGCGTGCAGGGCATGTCGACCGAGAGCGAAGCCGGCCTCAAGCATATCGAGGACATGGTCGCGGTGCTGGTCGACCGGAAGATCGGCGCGATCTTCGTGGAGTCCTCCGTCTCCGACCGCAACGTCAAGGCGCTGATCGAGGGTGCCGCGGCGCAGGGCTGGCCGGTGAAGATCGGCGGCCAGCTCTATTCCGACGCGATGGGCCCGCCCGGCACCTACGAAGGCACCTATCTCGGCATGATCGACCACAACGTCACCACCATCGCCGGCGCTCTCGGCGCGACGGTGCCGCAGGGCGGCCTCGACGGCCGCCTCGCCACCACCAACTGAGGATGCCCCGCGTGCACCCCGCCGAGTTGGTCGCCATCGACGGCCGCACCCTGAAGCGTGGCGATGCCGGCAGTCCGCTGTCGATCACCGGCCTCACCGTCACCTACAGCGGCAAGCCCGTCGTCTTCTCCGTCGACGTCACGGTGCCCGCCGGCTCGATGATGGCGATCGTCGGCCCGAACGGCGCCGGCAAGTCGACCCTGATCCGCGCAGCCCTCGGCATCGTCCCGCGGCTGTCGGGCGACGTCACCGCCTTCGGCGAGCCGGTTGGCAAGGTGCGCGACCGCATCGCCTACGTGCCGCAGCGGGCGAGCGTCGACTGGGACTTCCCGGCGACCGTGCTCGACGTCGTCGTGATGGGCCTCTACCGCCGCATCGGCCTCCTGCGCTTCGCCGGCCGCCGCCACCGCGCGACCGCGATGGCCTGCCTCGAGCGCGTCGGCATGGCGGGGTTCGCCGGGCGCCAGATCGGCCAGCTCTCCGGCGGCCAGCAGCAGCGCGTCTTCCTCGCCCGCGCCCTCGCCCAGGACGCCCAGCTCTACGTCATGGACGAGCCGTTCGCCGGGGTGGACGCTGCGACCGAGCGGGCGATCATCGAGGTACTGCGGACGCTGCAGGCGGAGGGCAAGACGATCGTTGCCGTCCACCACGACCTCGCGACGGTGCCGGTCTATTTCGACCACGTGCTCCTGATGAACGTCCGCGCCGTCGCCGACGGGCCGGTGGCGACGACGTTCACGCCCGAGCACCTGCAGGCCACCTATGGCGGCCGGCTCGCGCCGGCGCAGCTCGACGACATCGCCGCGGCCCTTGCCGGCCGGCGCACCGCCGCCGCCTCCTGAGGCGGGCGACATGGAAACCTTCCTCGCCGCGCTGATGCTGTCGGCCGGCTACAACACCGCCGTGGTGTCGATCGGCGCCGGCTTCCTCGGCGCCGCCGCCGGCGCCGTCGGCGCCTTCGTGCTGTTGCGCAAGCGCTCGCTCGTCTCCGACGCCGTCGGCCACGCGACGCTGCCGGGCCTCGCCGCCGCCTTCATCGTCATGGCGCTCGTCTTCGGCGATGGACGGATCCTGCCGGGACTGCTCGCCGGCGCGGCGATCAGCGCGGCGCTGGGCCTCTTCGCGGTCGACTGGATCACCCATAACACCCGGCTGCACGAGGACGCCGCCATCGGCGCCGTGCTGTCCGTGTTCTTCGGCTTCGGCATCGTGCTCCTGACCGTCATCCAGTCGCTCGACACCGGCCGCCAGGCCGGCATCGCCGGCTACCTGCTCGGCTCGACGGCCGGAATGCTGCGCTCGGAGGCCGAGACGATCGCCGTCGCCGCCTTCGCCGTGGCGCTCGCCGTCTTCATCCTGCGCCGGCCGTTCACGCTGGTCGCCTTCGACCCCGAATATGCCGCGGTTCGCGGCGTCAACGTCCGCCGCACCGATCTCCTGCTGATGGCGATCCTGCTCGCCGTCACCGTCATCGGGCTGAAGGTCGCCGGCCTCGTGCTGATCGTCGCCCTCACCATCATCCCGCCGGTCGCCGCCCGCTTCTGGACCGACCGGGCGCCGCACATGGTGATGATCGCCGCCGTCCTCGGCGCCGCCTCGGGCTTCGTCGGCACCTCGCTTTCCGCCAGCGCGGCAAACCTGCCGACCGGCGCCGTCATCGTGCTCGCCGCCTTTGCGCTCTTCGTCGTCTCGCTGCTCGTCTCGCCGGTCCGTGGCGTCGTCGCCGGCGGGCTGGAGCGGATGCGGCTGTCGCGCAAGGTGCACGAGCGGCAGGGGCTGCTGTCGCTCGCTCGCGGCGAGCCGATCTATGACGGCCTGACGCTCCGGGTGCTGCGGCGCGCCGGCCACATCCGCGCCGACGGCGTCGCGACGCTGCAGGGCCGCGCCGCGGCGGCCGCCGCCCAGCGCGAGGAGGCGCTGTGGTCGCTCTATCGGCGCGAGCACCCGCAGTCGGCGGCAGTGTCGCCGGCGCTCGAGCTCAACCCGATCGCCGAGGTGCTGCCGCCGGAGACGGTGGCCGCCCTCGACCGCGCGCTGCCGCGCGTTACGGCCACTGCAGGGCAGCCGTCATGAGTGCGGAATTCCTGCAGCTGAGCCTGGTGCCGCTGCTCGTCGGGATGCTCGCCTGCATCGCCTGCGCGCTGCCGGGCAACTTCCTGGTGCTGCGCCGCCAGAGCCTGATCGGCGACGCCGTCAGCCATGTCGTGCTGCCCGGCATCGTCGCCGCCTTCCTCGTCACCGGCACCGTGGCGGCGACCGCCATGCTGGTCGGCGCCGCCGCAGCGGCCGTCGTCGCCGTCGTGCTGATCGAGTTCGTCCGCCGCGTCGGCCGCATCGAGCCGGGCGCCGCGATGGGGGTGATCTTCACGACGATGTTCGCCGCCGGCGTGCTGATGATCGAGCAGTCCGACACCAGCGGCGTCCACCTCGACGTCGAGCACGCCCTCTACGGCAACCTCGAGAGCCTGGTCTGGTTCGCCGCCGAGGACTGGGGCTCGCTCACCGACCCGGTGGCGCTCGCCGACCTGCCGCCGCAGCTCGCCCGCCTCGCTGTCGTGACCGTCGCGATGGTCGCCTTCACCATCGTCGCCTGGAAGGAACTGGTGCTGTCGACCTTCGACGCCGGCTTCGCCGAGAGCGTCGGGGCGCGGCCCACCCTCATCGGCTTCCTGCTCGTCGTCGCCGTGGCGGTCGCCGCCGTCGCCGCCTTCGACGCGGTCGGCTCGATCATCGTCATCGCGATGTTCATCTGCCCGCCCGCCGCCGCCCGGCTGATGACGGACCGGCTGCTGCCGCAGATCGCCTGGTCGATCGGCTTTGCGGCGCTCTCAGGCATCGCCGGCTACGTGCTCGCCGGCTACGGCCCGCTGTGGCTCGGTTTCGACGCTTCCGTCAGCGCCGCCGGCATGATCGCCACCGTCTCGGGCCTGCTACTTGCCGTCGCCTGCCTCGTCGGGCCGCACCGCCGCGGCAGTGGGCGGAGCGGCGCGACCGTCTGAGGTGGTGCCACCGAGAGGGGCGGTGATCAGGTCGCCGGTGGCGCCGGCCGTTCCGGAGACGGTGTGGCCGAGCTCGTTGACGCGGTTGCCGTAGTTCTCGCGCGTCTGGCCGTCGAAGATCGCGATCGGCGCCGTCAGCACCAGCCCGGCGGCGGCGCCGACGGTGGTGGCGGCACCCGTGGTGATCTGGCCGATGTGGTCGCCCAGCCCCATGCGCGTCTCGGTGAGATCCGACCCGGCGATGCGGCTGCCGATCAGGCGGACGACCTCCGGGCTCTCGGCGAACGTGCCGTGGTTGAGCGCATCGCCGCTCTGCACCTCGGTCAGGTCGACGACGACGATCCCCTGCCCCTCGAGTTGCGACTTGAACGGCTCGGCGGTCGGGTCGATCTCGCCGAGGCGGGCGGTCGAGCCCCACACCCGCCGCGACACCGCGAGCGCCTTGTCGTTGCGCGACACGAAAACCGTGAACTCGGGCCGCGGCCGGCCGATCGCCTCGATCTGCGTGCGGAAGACGTCGACGTCGACGTCCGGTGCCGCCAGCATGACGGTGTTGATCTTCGCGGGGAGATGGCCCTGTCGGAGCGCCATCTGGCGCAGCGCCTCGATCGCCACCCAGTTGCCCATCGAGTGCGCCAGCACGGCGATCTCGTCGACCTGCTTGTTGCGCACCAGCGCGGTCAGCACCGCCTCCAGCGCGTCGCGCGAGAAATTCGAGCTCTCGCGGTCGTAGCCGTAGGCGAAGATCTGCCCGCGCGACGGCCAGGTGAACAACACCGGCGCCGCCTCCAGCTTGGAGTCGTGCACGATCTGGGCGAAGCGGTAGACCGCGTCCTCGAAGCGGTTGTTGAAGCCGTGGACGAAGACGAGGACGCGCCGGGGCTTCGATTTACCAGCCACGGCGTCGACGATGGCGACCGCCTGCGTGCTGTCGATCAGGTCGGCGCGGATCGTGACGAAGTCTCTCGCCGGATCGCCGGGCAGCGACCTCGGCCACTGCACCTCGCCGACGTTGCGCGCGGTTTCGGGCGGGATCGACACGGTGATGTCGGCGAACGACAGCACACCACGCTCGCCGGAAAACAGCTCGGCGCGGCTGACGCCCTCGCCGGACCGCGTGGTGGCGACCACCATGTCGACGCTGCTCGTCCCCGCAACCGTGCCGGTGACCGGCTCCAGTACCCCGCGCGGACGCCCACCACAGCCAACGGCGATCAACGCTACCGCCAACAACGCTATAACCGATGAGCCACGCATGTTTGACCTGCGACTGCCGGCCCCCGCCGACGATCGCACGCCTATAGCACGTCCTCGCTCGCCCGTGTCTGGCAGCGGCGCAACAGGGTGAAGGCGCGATCGTCGACCGGGAACGAGAGCGGCCGCTCAGAACGAGCGGTAGGCGCGCAGCAGGCCGGACCAGCCCTCGTCGCCGAAATCCGCCGGGCCCGGCGGGCCGTTGCGGTCCCAGACGTACTTGCCCTCGGCGCCGATGTAGAAGCCGTCGTAGGGCTGCCAGACCAGGTTGGCGGCGGCCTCCACATAGGTGCGGTCGTCCTGGCCCGAGCGGTTCGAGCGGTTGAGCTGGCCGGCGGCGACGGTGGCGGCCGACCACCACGTCTCGTCCCACCAGTGCTGCAGCGAAACGATGCCGGAATAGCCGGTGCTGCCGTCGAAGCGGTTGGCCGACGCGAAGCCGTCGATGTCGTCGTCGAAGCCGATGTAGGAGGCGGCGCCGGTGCCGACGACGGCGGCGAGGCCGAGGCGGTCGCGGCCACCACCGGAGGGCAGTTCCGCCGTCAGCGAGGCGCGGGCGGCGAAGCCGTACTCGGTGTCGAACTTGTTGGGGTTGCGCGGCCGAACCTCGCGGAAGGCGCCGGCGAGCTTGGCGTAGTAGCCCTCGCCGTCCTGGCCGACGGCGGCGACGATGTCCGGCACCAGCGCGCCGCCGTACTCGTGGCCGCGGCGGCGGCCCTGGATCGAGCCGCGACGGTTGGTGCCGTCCTCCAGCGAGCCGGCGATGAAGAAGCCGTTCGGCAGGAAGTAGGTGTAGGTCATCAAGAGCGTGTTGCGGTCGGCCGCCCGCGAGCCGAAGAAGTTCCAGTTGACGTCGAGGTCGAACAGCGACTTCGTCAGGCCGAAGGTCCAGCCGGCATAGTTGATGTAGCCACGGTCAAGGCGGGTCTGCGAGTCCCGCCCGCCGTCGTCGGTGCCGCGCAGGGTGGAGCTGTCGACGCGGATCGAGGCGTAGGTCTGCAGGGTGCCGAGATCGGTCGCCGTGCGGGCGTCGTAGAGCATGACCGTGCGCGACTGGAAGTCGTAGTGGCTGCCGCGCAGTTCCGGTTTCGCCACCGTGTAGTCGGCGCGCACGTAGCCGCCGATGCGGATGCAGGTGTTGCCGCCGTCGACGTTGATGTAGCGGTTGCCGTAGAGATCGCAGGTGCGCACGTAGCGGGTGGTCGGCTCCGCCGGCAGCGGCTGCGCCGGCTGAGCATCGGCGGCCCGCACCGCCGGGCTCGCGGCGGACAGCAGTACAACCAGGCCGAATACACGCCGATCCATATCAACTCGCTCGACACGGCACCCCGACAGTGCTGGTCCGGCATGGTTAACAGTGGACTGCTTAATGCGCCGTTAAGCATACTTTTCCGATGCTTGCAGCGCGCACGGGGTGACCACCCGACATCCGGCCTTGACGGCGGCGGGGGTTGCGGTCTTCGTGCCAGCCGGGGACGATGCGACGCCGCGCGGCAAGGCGGGGCGTCAGCGAGGGCGGCGTTGGCAAGGGCATGGGAACGCCGATGACACGGCCGTTGAGAGCGCGCGGATGGGCGGCCGCCGGGCGGCGGGCCGTCGCCGGGGCGCTGCTGCTGACCGGCGTCGCAGCCGCGGCTCCGGCCGTTGCCGCCGAGCCGCACTATCGCTGCGACCGTCTTGACGCGCAGGCCGAGCTCAGCGGCGAGGAGGACGACGTCCTGTCCCAGGGGCGGGACGGCTGGTTCTTCCGCGCCGAGAACACCGATCTCGATGAATTCTTCGTGCTCGACAGCGAGAGCCTGTCGGCGATGGCGCGGCTCGGCGCCGCCCTGCGCGACCGCGGCACCCGCCTGCTGCTGATGCCGGTGCCGACGCGCGCCCTCGTCGCCTATGACCAGATGGACGCCGGCGTGCCGGTGCAGGGCCGCTACGCCCGCCGCGACGCGCTCGCCGAATACCGGGCGACGGTGAAGGGCTTTCGCTCCGCAGGGCTCGAGGTCGTCGACCTCGACCCGGAGATGATCCGCGCCCGCATCGGTCCGGCTTTCTACCTGAAGCGAGACCTTCACTGGACGCCCCAAGGCGCGAAGTTAACGGCAGAAATCGCCGCCGCCGACATCGACCGGCTGCTCGGCGCGCAGGCCGCCGAGGGCCGCGCCCGCTTCGTGACGCGCGAGGTGCGCACCGAGCCGATGACGGGGCGGCTGCAGACGATGATCAACCAGTACTGCGACGACCCGGTGCCGGCGCAGGAACTCGCGGTGTTCCAGACGACGCGCGAGGGCGGCGACGGCGGACCGAGCGGCGACGCCGAGCAGGCGCTGTTCGGCGATGCCGGCGGCGGGCCGCAGGTGGTGCTCGCCGGCACGAGCTTCAGCGCCACCCCGACGTTCAACTTCCCGGGCTTCCTGTCGGAGGCGCTCGGGCGCAGCGTGCTCGACTATTCGATCAGCGCCGGCGGGCTGGCGACGTCGCTGCTCTCCTATCTGGAGACGAGCGACTTCGACCGCGACCCTCCGCAGGTGCTGCTCTGGGAGTTCCTCGCCTACCACGCTTTCGCCGAAGACGCCGTCGCCTTCCGCCAGATGATCGGCGCCGCCCAGGGGACCTGCACCGGCACCGACCGGCTGGTCGCCGAGAGCCGCGTCGAGGTGACCGGCGCCGGCGAGGTCGTCACGGTGCCGGCGGACGCGCCGTCGGTGGTCGGTCAGGCGGGCTATCTGGCCCTCGAGATTCCCGACCGGACGGTGCGCCGCTTCACCGTCGAGATTGAGTACGCCGACCGCGACGCCGACATCGTCACCATCGACCAGGCACCGCCCTACGCGTCGTCGTCCCGCTTCTTCCTGGAGTTCTCCGGCGATTTCAGCGCGCCGGTGCGCGCCGTGCGGGTGCGCGGCCTGCCGGACGACCGGGCGCTTGCAATCGGCGCCTCGATCTGCCGGGCGAGACAGGGAGCCTCGTGATGCGCCGACCGCCGATCGCCCGCACCTTCACAGCGCTCCTGCTCGCCGCGTGCGCCCTCGGCCTCGTCGGTACCGCGATCCCCTCCCCCGCCCGGGCGCAAGACGCCGGCCTCTACGACGCGCCGATCCCCGCCGATGCCGGGTTCGTGCGAGTGGTCGCCGCCGATGGTCGCGCTGGAGCGACGGTCGTGATCGACGAGCGGACGCTCGCCACCGGCGCCGACGGCGTCTCGCCCTATGCGATCTTCAAGGCCGGCCGCTATCCCGCGGGCACGACGGAGCTGGCGTTGGCACCCGGCTCGTTCACCACCCTCGTGGTCGGCGCGGACGGGCGCCTGGTGGCGCTCGCCGACGAGCCGCTGGCGAGCCCGAAGGCGTCGGGCATCCACGTCTACAACCTCTCGGTCCTGCCCGCGGTGACGCTGTTCGCGCCGGAGTTCGGCCGCGCCGTCGTCGAGGACGTCGCCCCCGGCACGACGAAGGGCCGCGCCTTCGGCGAAGGCGCGCTGGTGCTCGAGGTGCGCGCCGGCGACCGCAGCATCGCCACCTTCCCGAAGCGCGCCATCAGCCGCCGCCAGGCCGTCTCGGTGATCGTCACCGGCACGGCGGAGGCGCCGCGGGCCGTGCTCGTCGACAACACGGTCGTCCGGAGATGACCGTGCCCGCGCACCGCCCTGCCCGTTCGAGCGTCGCCCGCGGCCTCCTGGCCGGTCTGGCGATGCTGCTCGTGGCCGGCGGCGCACGCGCCGACATCGTGCCGGGCGAACTGCGCTTCGAGCCCGGCGCCCTCGACGTCGCCAGCCTGTGCAAGCCTTGGGTCTACGAGCCGCCGTCGCGCGACTGGACGACGTGGACCGACGGTCCGCCGGGTGCCTCGACGCTTACGATGATCGAGGACGCCGAGCGCCTGCAGACGATCAACCCCGAGCAGCCCGTCGACATCCCGACCGCCAAGCGTCTCCTCGAATACGTCATCGAGCAGGACGGGCCGGAGGCGGCGAAGGCGCGCCGTATGCTCGGCGAGATCCTCATCGACGACAAGCTTGACCCCGACCAGGTGGTGCGCGGCGTGGCGCTGCTGGAGCGCGCCCTCGACCAGGGCCAGGTGCGCGCCGCGCTGCCGCTCGCCGGTGTCTTCGAGCGCGGCGGCGCCGTCGAGGCGGACATGAACCGCGCCGAGAGCCTCTACAAGCGGGCGCTCGCCGGTGGCAGCGGCCGCGCCGCCATCGCGCTGTCGCGCCTCTACCGCCAGGGCGCGGTGGCGGCGCCGAGCCCCGACGCCGCGGAGCGCTCCTGGAAGGTCGGCATGACGCTGCTGATGAGCGACGTCGCCGCCGGGCGCTGCA
>CAMDHY010000155.1 GCA_945898215.1 Pseudoxanthobacter soli DSM 19599
TCGAGGACCACCGTCATCGCCGTGCCCAGCGCCTCGGCGATGAGCCGCTCCGTTTCGGCGGCGTCGCGGCCGGCGAGCGCGATCTCGACGAGGGTGCCGCCGCTGCCGTCGGCGTGCAGGGCGCGGGCGAACGTGGTCTTGCCGGTGCCGGTCTCGCCGGTGACGAGCAGTGGCACGCCGCCGTCGCGCGCCCGCCGCGAAAGCCGCACCGCGTCGGCGAGGTGCGGGTCGGAGCCGCAGAAGGCGGTCAGCGGCGTCTCCGCCGCGGCGGTGGCGGCGGACGCTGTTCGGGCGGCCTGGGCGGCCGGGGGAGCGGTGCGGGCCGGGACGGCCGCCGCCGCCGCGCGTGCCGTCGGTGCGGGTTCGAACTCGGCGGATCCGACGACGACGGTGCGCCGGCCGCCGCGCGCCGGCGCCATCGGGATCAGGTAGAGGGGCCGCCCGGTGCCGGAGGGGGGCGCGAGGTGGCGCGGTCCGTCGTGCAGGGTGCCGAGCCCGCTCAGCCACGTCGACAGCGCCGCGTCGGCCACCGCCGCGCCAGCGGTGGCGGCCTGGCGCGCGTCGCCCTTGCGCCGGCTCGCGGCGGCGAGCGCCCGCCGACCGGGCGGGGCGGTCGCTGGACGCTCGTCGGCGAGGAGGCGGCGGGCGGTGTCGGAGATGCCGACCACGGCACCGTCGTGGTCGAGGGCGAGCAGCCCCTCGCGCGCCGGGTCGAGGTTTTCGGAATCCGGAAACAGCCGCAGCACCCAGCGGTCGCGGTGGCGCTCGCGGAACCAGGCGTTGGTGAGCCGGCGCGTCGTCACGTCGACGAGGTGCTCGGCATAGCGCGTCGCGCCGCCCTTGTCGGGGCGGGCGGTCGAGACGTCGAGCACGGCGGCGAAACCGCCGTCGGGATCGAACACAGGCGCGACGGTGCAGGAAAGGTCGGCGTTCTTGGAGCGGAAGTGGTCGGTGCGGTGCACGGTCAGCGGCCGGCCGGTGACGATGCAGGTGCCGACACCGTTCGTCCCCTCCGTCTCCTCCGTCCACACCGAACCGAGATAGAGGCCGGCGGTACGATGCTCGGCATCGAGGGAGGGATGGTTGAGGAAGTCGAAGGCGACGCCGTTCAGGTCGGTGAACAGCACGCAGTAGCCGATCGGCTCGAGGTGCCGGTAGAGATCCTCGAGGATCGGCCGCGCAATGCGCATCAGCGGCGACATCGGCTCGCGGAAATCCTTGAGCTCCGACGAGGTCAGGATGCGCGTGCGCTCCGACTTCGACGGATCGAGCCGGTACTGCGAGGCGCAGCGCTTCCAGGAATCGATGATCAGGGCCCGTGGCGGCAGCGCTGGCGCGCGGCCGCCGTCAAGGCACGTCTCCACGTGCCTCGCGTGCGCCGTGGCTGGCGTCGGATGCACCATCTTCCGTCCTCCCCCGCAGTGGCCGCCTCTGCGGGCGGTCCCCCGGCGCTTCGGCCGGAAATCTGCGTGGGGCGACCATACCTCAATCGGCCGGCCCTGACAGCCACCGGCGTTGCATGCCCTGCAACAGGTGTGGCGCACTGCGACAATTGACCGACCCCCGGGCTTGGATGATCGTGGATTGAATTGAGCGACTGTCTCGCCGCTCTCTCGCTGTCTTGCTGCAGTGCACGACGCTTGTTTGCTTTGCGGGAACTGTCGCGGTGGGATGCGAGGCGGGCCTCCGGTAGACGTTATCGCCGGCTCTACGGTCCTTGCCGGTCGCCGGCTCGCCCCACAACGTGAGGGTGAGGGGCGACCGTTATTGTCCAGGAAGGGCGTGATCGTCCAGGAGGGGCGTGATCGTCCGGGAAGGGAAGTGCCCACGGGGCCGCTCCTTCGGCCCGCTCGAGAAGTCCCATGTGGACCGGCCGGGAAAACCCGCGCCGGACGTCGGCTAACCCGCCGGCATAACAAGCAATAGTCTGGGGAGAGAAGCGATGTTTCGTCCGATCAAGGGCGCCGTCCGGCGCCGCGTCAGCCGTCGTGAATTCCTGCAGCGTGGTGGTGCCCTGGTCGCGGGCCTTGGCGCCGGCGGCCTCATCGTCGGCGGTGGCTCGACCATCGTCTCGACGCGCGTCCAGGCGCAGTCGTCCGACGACGCGAAGTGGAAGCAGTTCTCCGGTTCCAAGCTCGTGTTCATGTCCGAGAACACGCCGCCGTCCTTCGCCATCCGCGACAACCTCAAGGCCTTCTACGACCTCACCGGCATCGACGTCGAGATCCTGACGGACGACCTGCCGGTCGTGCAGCAGAAGGTCGGCATCGACCTGCGCGGCGGCAGCGCCGACTTCCAGCTGAACTACGTCCAGGACAAGCCGATCGGTGCGCCGTTCGCCGAGTTCTATGCCGACATGTCGAAGTTCATCGGCGACGACAGCCTGCCGCAGGACAAGGACGGCTACGGCGCCGAGGCGTGGTTCGACAACTTCCTCGACGCCTGCGGCTACTACTACACCCGCGACCGGCTGGTGGCGCTGCCCTACGACGCCGCGGTGGCGTGCACGTTCTACCGGCAGGACCTCTTCGAGAAAATGACGAAGGACTTCGAGGCGGACTACGGCTACCGGCTGGAGTTCACCAAGGAGACGACCTGGAAGCAGGTCAACGACATCGCCAAGTTCTTCAAGATGATGCACGAGAAGGACAACTCGATCCCGTACGGCTATGCCCAGCATCAGGGCTCGTTCGCGTGGACGACGCAGCTCGACATCCAGCGCATGCTATTCGCGCACGGCCGCTGGACGGACTTCAACGTCGACGACAAGCTCGGCAGCCGCACCCCCGGCAAGACCAACTGGGGCGATCCGCAGTCGGTGCTGATCATGGAGAAGTTCAAGGAGCAGGCCGACAACTCGCACCCGGATAACCTGGCGAACGGCACCCTGCAGCTCAACACGGTCTACCAAGCCGGCCAGATCGCCATGCAGGTGCAGTATCACGAGTTCGCGGCCTCGGTCGAAGATCCGAAAACCTCGGCGGCGGCGGGCGGCAAGACGGCCTACGCGCCGTGCCCGCGCGGCGAGCCCTCGTGGATCGTCAACGGTGGCGAGGCGGTGAACGGCACCAACTGCGGCATCGGCGGCATCGGCATCAACGCCAACGCCTCCGAGGACCTGCAGAAGGCGGCGTGGATCTTCGCCAGCTGGGCGGTCTCGACCAACAACCAGTTCTCGGTGCTGAAGGGCCTCGGTGGCACGCCAACCCGCAAGTCCGTGCTGGCGATCCCGGAGGTCGGCGCGGCGCGCGAGCGGCCGACGGCGATGCCGAACGCCCTCACCTTCGACGCGGTCTACGACTACGGCATTCTCGACCCGAACTTCGTGCTCGGCCCGAAGATCCCGAAGTCGAACGAGTACCACCAGATCCTGGCGTCCGAAGTGCAGAAGTGCCTCGCCGGCGAGACCTCGCCGGAGGAGGCCTGCAAGGCGATCCAGACGCAGCTCGACGAGCTGAACGAGGCCTGAGCGCCTGAAGCCGACCGTTGTCCGGGGCCGCCTTCGGGCGGCCCCGGACTGAAGCCGTACTCGCGCCGGACGCCGCCATGCTGCAGACGCTAACGACCGATTTCCGCACGCCCCGCGCCGCACCGTCGGCCCTCAACACGGCGCCGTCGCAGCGCTACTACGTGTATCTGCTGGCGCCAGCGATCCTGCTGCTCGCGGCGATCTCGCTCTATCCGTTCTTCTGGCTCATCTACATGAGCCTGCATCAAGTCTCGATGTCGCCGAACCAGCCCGACGTCTGGGTGGGCCTCGCCAACTACGCAAAACTTCTGTCCGACAAGCGCTATCTCGAGGGCTGGCGGCTGCTCGTCGTCTACAGCGTCTCGTGCATGATCCTGCAGGTCGGCCTCGGGCTGCTGCTCGCGCTGGTGCTGAACAACTCGCGCTGGGAGAAACCGCTCGTCACCGTCTTCCTGATGCCGATGATGATGGCGCCGGTGATCGCCGGCCTCGTCTGGTTCTACCTCTATAACGGCACCTTCGGCTGGTACAACTGGGTGCTGCAGAGCCTCGGCATTCTCTCTGGCACGTCGATCCTCGGCAGCACGTCGACGGCGATGATCGGCATCGTCGTCGTCGATACCTGGCAGTGGACGCCGCTCATCACGCTGATCGTCCTCGCCGGCCTGAAGCGCGTTCCCCAGGACCAGCTCGAGGCCCACATGGTCGACGGCGCCGGCGCGGTGCGCAACTTCTTCGCCATCGTGCTGCCGAACCTCTATCCGTTCCTGCTGATCGCGGTGCTGCTGCGCTTCATGGACAACTTCCGCTTCATCGACGCGATCCTGCGTCTGACGGGCGGCGGGCCGGCGAATTCCACCAAGGTGCTTCCCGTCTACCTGTTCGAGGTGTCGTTCACGAACTTCAACCTCGGCTACGGCGCCGCCATCGCCTTCACGCTGCTCGTCGTCACCATCGTCATCGGCATGGTGCTGGTCAGCGCCTTCACGCAGCCCAGCCTGCAGCAGAAGCACTAGGAGCGCGCGCCATGGCCTCGCGGGACATCGTCACCTACCGCACGCCGGCCTCCGTGCTCGCCGGCATCGCTTCGGCCGTCTTCGTCGTCCTCTTCCTGATCTGGACGGTGCTGCCGATCTTCATCATGTTCGTCTCCTCCATTAAGGATCTGCTCGAAGCTTTCAAGCTTCCGGCGGTTGGAGACTGGTCCGGCATCGGCGTGTTCTTCGACTTCACGCCCACCTTCAAGCACTATGTCGACCTATTCACCCAGGAGAACTTCGGAACCTACTTCTTCAACAGCGTGGCGAGCGCGCTCGGCTCGGCGGCAATCTCGGTTGTGCTGGGCTCGATGGCGGCCTACGCGCTGTCGCGGGCGGAGTTCCGCGGCAAGAAGGACCTGTTCTTCTGGATCATTTCGACCCGCATGGCGCCGGTGGTGGCGGTGATGGTGCCGCTGTTCGCGATCTTCCGCTACGGCGGCCTCGTCGGCACCACGCCCGGCCTGATCATCGCCTACACCACCTTCAACCTGCCGTTCGCGATCTGGATCCTGAAGGGCTTCTTCGACAACGTGCCCTATGAGATCGAGGAGGCCTCGATGGTCGACGGCAGCACGCGGCTGCAGGCCTTCAAGGCGATCATCCCGCTCGTTTCGCCCGGCATCGGCGCCTTCCTGGTTCTGTGCGTGCTGTTCGCCTGGAACGACTTCCTGTTCGCCTCGATCATCGGGTCGGGTGGGGCGAAGACCTTGCCGGTGGCGACGAGCGGACTGGTGCAGCCGCAGAACATCCAGTGGGGCAAGATCATGGCCGCGGGTGTCGTCACGACGCTGCCGATGATGCTGCTCGGGCTCGTCATCCGCCGGTACCTCGTCACCGGCCTCACCATGGGCGCCGTGCGCGGCTGATAAGAACAAGACGTCCCCCGGGGCGGAACGACAAGGGAGGTCTACGGACCGATGACGAAGGTGGTAGTGTCCGAGGTCTGGAAGATGTACGGCAAGGTGCCCGCCGTCCGCGACCTGTCGTTCTCCTGCGAGAGCGGAGAGTTCCTGTGCGTGCTCGGCCCGTCCGGTTGCGGCAAGTCTTCGACGCTCAGGATGCTCGCGGGTCTCGAGCACATCTCGGCCGGTGAGATCACCTTCGACGGCAAGCGCATCAACGAACTGCCGCCGAAGGATCGCGACATCGCGATGGTGTTCGAGAACTACGCCCTCTATCCGCACAAGACGGTGGGCGACAACATGGCGAACGCGCTGAAGCTGCGCGGCATGCCGGCTGCCGAGATCAAGACCCGCGTCGATCGCGCGGCGGCGATGCTGCAGATCGGCCACCTGCTCGACCGGCGGCCGATGGAGCTGTCGGGCGGCCAGAAGCAGCGCGTCGCCATCGGCCGGGCGATCGTGCGCTCGCCGAAGGTGTTCCTGTTCGACGAGCCGATCGGCCACCTCGACGCGAAGCTCCGCGGCCACATGCGCGGCGAGCTGAAGCGCCTGCAGCGGGAACTCGCGACGACGACGATCTACGTCACCCACGACCAGCTCGAAGCCTTGTCGATGGCCGACCGCATCGCCGTGATGAACGAGGGCGTGCTGCAGCAGATCGGCACGCCGCAGGACATCTACAATCACCCCGCCAACGAGTGGGTGGCGAGCTTCGTCGGCGAGCCGCCGATGAACTTCCTCGACGCCGAGGTCGTCACGACGGGCTCGGAGACCGATCTCGAGGTGCGCTGCGGCGCACTCCGCGTCCGCCTGTCCGACGCCCACCGCCACCGCCTCGAGGGCGTGCGCGGCGGCATGCGCCTCGGCATTCGCCCCGAGGCGCTGCAGGTGGCTGGTGCGGCGCCCGGTGCCGACTGGACGGCGGGCACCATCTACGCGGTGGAGCCGCTCGGCGGCGATACGCTCGTCGAGGTCGCCTTCCAGGGCGGGCGTGTGCTCGCCAAGACGGGGGCGGATTTCCGGGGCGAGATGGACGCGCCGATCTTCGTCACCGTCGACAGTACCAAGTTGCATCTGTTCGACGCCAGCAACGGCCGGGCCTTGACGTGATGGGTCGCGGACGGTCGCAACAGGTGTGGCGGGGGTGGTGTCACTTGACCTTGTCGGGTCGCCGGATCAGCCTCGGCGACGAACGGACGACAGGCCGCGAAGGCTGGCGGCAGAATGTCTGAAGACCGTGACGGCGCCGTCCCAGGCGGACGCCGGAGCACGGCGGTTCACGGGACCCTAGTTGGAGGAAACCATGTCAAGCGCACTGCAGCTTCCGCGCGAGACGCTTCTCGCCGCCTACACGCGGATGCGGACCATCCGCGAGTTCGAAGACCGCGTGCATGACGAGTTCTCGGCCGGCAACATTCCCGGCTTCGTGCACCTCTACGCCGGCGAGGAGGCCTCGGGCGTCGGCGTCTGCATGCACCTCACCGACCGCGACGCCATCGCCTCGACGCACCGTGGCCACGGCCACTGCATCGCCAAGGGCTGCGACGTCGACGGCATGATGAAGGAGATCTTCGGCCGCAAGGACGGGCTCTGCGGCGGCAAGGGCGGCTCGATGCACATCGCCGACCTGTCGAAGGGCATGCTCGGCGCGAACGGCATCGTCGGTGCCGGCGGCCCGCTCGCCTGTGGCGCGGCCCTCACCTCGAAGCTCCTGAAGACCGGCGGCGTATCGGTCTGCTTCTACGGCGACGGCGCCTCCAACCAGGGCGCCATCCTGGAGAGCTACAACCTCGCGAAGATCTGGAACCTGCCGGTCCTGTTCGTCGCCGAGGACAACGGCTACGCGGAATCGACCGCCTCCTCGTGGTCGGTCGGCGGCAGCCAGACGGGACGCGCCACCGGCTTCGGCCTGCCGTCCCGCGAGGTCGACGGCTTCGACTTCTTCGCCGTCTACGAGACCGCCGGCGAGATGATCGACCGCGCCCGCGCCGGCGGCGGCCCGTCGCTGATGCACGTCCGCCTCGGCCGCCACTACGGCCACTTCGAGGGCGACGCGATGACCTACCGCGCGCCGGACGAGATCGCCAACCTGCGCCAGAACCACGATCCGCTGAAGATCTTCAAGCAGCGCGTCGTCGAGGCCTCGCTGATCTCGCCGGAAGAGTTCGATGCGGTCGACAAGAAGGTCGTCGACGACATCGCCATGACGATGGTGAACGCCAAGGCGGCGCCGATGCCGACCGAGGCGGATCTGCTCACCGACGTCTATCTGCGCTACTGAGGGGGAGGCGAACCATGTCCAAGAAAAGCTATCGCCAGGCCGTCAACGAGGCGCTTCGCCAGGAGATGGAGCGCGATCCGCGCGTTATCCTCATGGGCGAGGACGTCGCCGGCGGCACCGGGGCTCCCGGCCAGCAGGACGCCTGGGGCGGCCCGCTGGGCGTCACCAAGGGCCTCTACACGCAGTTCGGCCCGGACCGTATCCTCGACACCCATCTCGCCGAAATCTCCTTCATCGGCGCGGCCGCCGGTGCGGCGGCGACCGGGCTCCGGCCGGTGGCCGAGCTGATGTTCGTCGACTTCATGGGGGTCTGCTTCGACCAGATCCTCAACCAGGCGGCGAAGTTCCGCTACATGTTCGGTGGCAAGGCGGTCACGCCTCTCGTTATCCGCACCATGTACGGTGGCGGCTTCCGCGCCGCCTCGCAGCATTCGCAGTGCCTCTACTCGCTCTTCACCCACATTCCCGGGCTGAAGGTGGTGGTGCCGTCGAACGCCTACGAGGCGAAGGGGCTGCTCATCCAGTCGATCCGCGACGACGACCCGGTGATCTTCTTCGAGCACAAGGTTCTCTACGACGAGGAGATGGAGGTTCCCGACGAGCCCTACACCATCCCCTTCGGCGAGGCGAACGTGACGCGCGAAGGCGAGGACTGCACGATCGTGGCGCTCGGGCGGATGGTCGGCTTCGCCAACCAGGCGGCCGACAACCTCGCCAAGCAGGGCATCACCTGCACGGTCGTCGACCCGCGCACCACCTCGCCGCTCGATCTCGACACCATCATCGAGACCACTGAGGAGACGGGTCGTCTCGTCATCGTCGACGAGTCGCACCCGCGCTGCTCGATGGCGAGCGACATCGCCTCGCTCGTCACCGAGCGCTCGTTCAGCAAGCTGAAGGCGGCGCCGCGGATGGTCACCGCGCCGCACGCGCCGGTGCCGTTCTCGCCGGCGCTGGAGGACCTCTACGTGCCGAGCCCGGCGAAGATCGAGGCCGCCGTGCGCGAGCTCGTCGGCCAGCCGACGCGGGTCGCCGCGGAGTAGGCGACGCAAGCGCGACGCCCGTCCCTCCCCTGCCAGGGGGAGGGACAGACCGCCGAAGGCGGTCAGGGTGGGGCCTGTGGGTCCCGCGCTCGATGGTTGTCGTCGTCACGCTGGATTGACGGGCCTCCACCTGCCGGCCTGCGGCCGGCTGTCCTCCCCACCCAAGTCGGGCGTGCCCGACTTGGGCCTTCAA
>CAMDHY010000156.1 GCA_945898215.1 Pseudoxanthobacter soli DSM 19599
AGTCTAGCGGGGGACGGGGGCGGCTGTCGCGGGGGGCGGGGGCGGGGGCTCCACCCCCCCCCGAGTCATTCCCGGGCTTGTCCCGGGAACCTACCCCTTTCGGCGAGCACTCCGCGCCGAACCGGCCACTTGCCTCGCTGCGGCGTCGCATGGGTTCCCGGCACAGGGCCGGGAATGACTACGGAGAGGGTAGAGAAGCCGGGAGTGACCCCCGAGAGAGGGGGGAGTGCAGGAGGAGGGAGCGAGGGTGGCGACGTGGCGAGACGCGCCGGCGAGTCTGCTCAGTAGGCGTATTCCGTGAACACCCGGTCGACGTTGCCGCCCCACTCGCCCCTGTACTTGGCGAGGATGGCGTCGGCCGGCGTGCGGCCGCTCGTCACCGTTTCCAGGACGGGATCGAGATATTGCGTCTCGTCGAAGCCGGCGCCGTTCAGGCGGGCGCGGCGGGCGAGGCCCTGGCGGGCGAGCTCGGCGGCGTCGCGGGCGACGTCGAGGACGCGGCGGTTGCGGAAGGGGGTCTCGAGCGCGGTGCGCGGCACGGCATGGCGCAGCGTCTCGCGCTCCTCCTCCGTCCAGTCCTTCACCATCTCCCACGCCTGGTCGAGGGAGGCCTGGTCGTAGAGGAGGCCGACCCAGAAGGCCGGCAGGGCGCAGATGCGCCGCCACGGGCCGCCGTCGGCGCCGCGCATCTCGAGGTACTTCTTCATCCGCACGTCCGGGAAGACGGTGGAGAGGTGGTTGTTCCAGTCGCCGATGGTCGGCCGGTCGTCGGGATCGAGCTGCGGCAGGCCTTCGCTCATGAAGCGACGGAAGCTCTCGCCGGAGACGTCGATGTAGGTGTCGCCGCGCTTGACGAAATACATCGGCACGTCGATCGCCCAGTCGACGTACTGCTCGAAGCCGAAGCCCTCGTCGAAGGCGAAGGGCAGGCCGCCGGTGCGGTGGGCGTCGGTATGGTGCCAGATCTCGCCGCGCAGCGACTGGTAGCCGTTCGGCACGCCTTCCGTCAGCGGGGAGTTCGCGAAGATCGCGGTGGCGATCGGCTGCAGGGCGAGGCCGACGCGCAGCTTCTTGACCATGTCCGGCTCGTCCTGGAAGTCCAGGTTCACCTGGATGGTCGAGGTCCGGTACATCATGTCGAGGCCCATCGTGCCGACCTTCTTCATGTAGGCGGTCATGATGGCGTAGCGCGACTTCGGCATCACCGGCGTCTCGGCGAGCGTCCACTTCGGCGACATGCCGATGCCGAGGAAGCCGATGCCGAGGGGCTCGCCGATCTGGCGCACCTGGGCGAGATGGGCGTGCACCTCGCGGCAGGTCTGGTGGAGGGTTTCGAGCGGCGCGCCGGAGAGCTCGAACTGGCCGCCGGGCTCCAGGCTGATGGCGCCGCCGCCGGTCGGGTCGCCGAGGCCGATGATCTTGCCCTTGTCGACGATCGGCTCCCAGCCGAGCAGGCCTTCCATGCCGGTGAGGAGCTTCTCGACGCCGCGCGGCCCCTCATAGGGGACGGGGGAGAGGTCGTCGGTGTGAAAGCCGAACTTCTCGTGCTCCGTGCCGATCCGCCATTTCTCGGGCGGCTTGCCGCCGGAGGCGAGGTTGGCGACGAGCTCGTCGCGTCCTTCGATCGGGGTGCTGTCGATGGTGTCGCGTGCCATGCGGTGCGGCTCGTCGTTGGCGGCCCGGGCAGGGGGTGCCGGGCGGCCGGGACGATAGCGGCGGGTCCGGGGTGGCACAAACACGAAATTCTTGCCCGTCGGGCAGGGGTCGCGCGCCTCAGCGCCAGTCGCCGAGGCCCGCCTGGACGATGGCGAGGGCCGCCACAGCCGCGGTGTCGGCGCGCAGAACGCGGGGGCCAAGCGGGATGGCGGTGACGGCGGCCATGGCGCGCAGGCGCTGGCGCTCGTCCTCGTCGAAGCCGCCCTCCGGGCCGATCAGCACCGCGAGCGGGCCGGACGCGAGGGAGGCGAGCGCCGCGAGCGGGCCGTTGCGATGGTCGTCCTCGTCGCAGAAGACGAGGCGGCGGCCAGGCTCGTCGGTCTCCCAGCCGGCGAGCACGCGGTCGAGGGCGACGGGCTCGTCGACCCGCGGCACGGTCAGCACGCCACACTGCTCACAGGCCTCGACGACGTTCGCCCGCATCCGTTCCAGATTGACCCGCGCCACCTGGGTGCGGCGGGTGATCACCGGGCGGATCGCGCCGGCGCCCATTTCGACCGCCTTCTGCACCATGTAGTCGAGGCGGGCGTGCTTCAGCGGCGCGAACAGGAGATGCAGGTCCGGTGTCGGCGGCTGCGGGCGGGTGAGGCCGCGCACGACGAGGCGGGCGGCCTTCCTGGATGCGTCGGCGATGTCGGCGCGCCACTCGCCGTCGCGGCCGTTGAAGACGAGCAGGCCGTCGCCCTCGCCGAGGCGCAGCACGGCGATGAGATAGTTCGCCTGCTCGCGGGCGAGCGGCACCATGGCGCCGGCGTGGAGGTCGGCCTCGACATGGAGGCGCGTCGAGGTGATGTCGTGGCGGGCGATGGCGGCGGCTCCGGTCTCGCGGCTCTGGTGACGGCGGCCGGACCATGCCGCGGAGGCGACGGCGGACGCAAGCGGCGGTGCTGTGGACATGGCAGCGCCGCCTTGACGGGCCGGCGAGGCTCGGCGCTGATGGGCGCACGCTGTTCGTGGAGCCGCCGCTTGTCAGAGTTCCGCTTCCCCGGCACGCCGAAGGCCGCCCCGCCGAGGCCCGAACGGGCCCCGGCCGAGACGAGCACCGACGCATCGGCCTCGGGCGAGAGCCGGGCCACGGTCCCGGCCCCGGCCGAGACGCGGGCGAACGTCGCCGAGTTCTCCGTCTCCGAGATCGCCTTTGCGGTGAAGCGGACGATCGAGGACGCCTATGGCTTCGTGCGGGTGCGCGGCGAGATCTCCGGCTATCGCGGGCCGCACTCCTCCGGCCACGCCTATTTCTCGCTGAAGGACGACAAGGCGCGCATCGAGGCGGTGGTCTGGCGGACGAGCTTCCAGCGGCTGCGCTTCAAGCCCGAGGAGGGCATGGAGGTCATCGCCACCGGCAAGCTGACGACGTTCCCGGGCGGCTCGAAATACCAGATCGTCATCGAGGCGCTGGAGCCCGCCGGTGTCGGCGCGCTGATGGCGCTGCTCGAGGAGCGGAGGACGAAGCTCGCCGCCGAGGGGCTGTTCGACGAGGCGCGCAAGCGGCCGCTGCCGTTCCTGCCGCGGGTGATCGGCGTCGTCACCTCGCCGACCGGGGCGGTGATCCGCGACATCCTGCACCGGCTGTCGGACCGCTTCCCGGTGCACGTGCTGGTCTGGCCGGTGCGCGTGCAGGGCGACGGCAGTGCTGCCGAGGTGGCCGCGGCGATCCGTGGCTTCGGGGCACTGGGAACTGGCGGGGCGTTGCCGCGGCCGGACCTCCTCATCGTCGCCCGCGGTGGCGGCAGCCTCGAGGACCTCTGGGGCTTCAACGACGAGGCGGTGGTGCGGGCGGCGGCCGAGAGCCCGATCCCGCTCATTTCCGCCGTCGGCCACGAGACCGACTGGACCCTCCTCGACCACGCCGCCGACCGGCGCGCCCCGACGCCGACGGGCGCCGCCGAGATGGCGGTGCCGGTGCGGCTCGAGCTCTTGGCGGCGATCGACGACTATGGCCGGCGCATCGATGCCTGCGCCCGCCGCGGTCTCATCGACCGGCGGCAGGCGCTCAGGGCGCTCGCCCGCGCCTTGCCGCAGGCGGGCGATCTGGTGGCGACGGCGCGCCAGCGCCTCGACCTTACCGGCGCGCGGCTCGGCCACGCGCTCGCCGGCGCGAGCCGCCAGCACCGCACCCGCTACGAGCGGGCGGCGGCGCGGCTGACGCCGGAGGCACTGCTGCGGCTGTTGTCGCGCCGGCGCGAGCGGCTGGACGCTGTGGCGCTCGGGCTCAGGGTCGAACGCCTGAAGCTCGGCGAGGCGCGGTCGCGGCTCGACCGGGCGGGAGCGGGGCTGACGCGCTGTTTCACCGCCGGCACGGAGCGGCGACGGCGCGACCTCGGAGCGATGGCGAAGCTGCTCGAATCCTTCAGCTACAAGGGCACCCTCGCGCGCGGCTATGCCCTCGTGCTCGGGCCCGATGGCCACCTCGTGCGGTCGGTGGCGGCGGTGCCGGAGGCCTTCACGGTGCAACTGTCCGACGGCAAGCTGGCGGCGCGGCGGGCGGATGCGGGGCCGCCGGAGGACGGCGGTGGCGGGTCGATCGCGGCGCAAGACCGGTCGCAGGACGCTGCGGAGCCTGGCGTCAACGCAACCACCGAGGCGAAGCGTCCCGCCCAGCCGGCGCGGGCGGCGGCGCGGCCGAAGCGGTCGTCGGAGGATCAGGGGCGGCTGTTCTGACGCGCGGCCGCCACCCTAGCCGCTGCCAGTGCCCTCGCGTCGCCGATCCCAGAACGACGACGGCCCGCGGTTGGTGCCGCGGGCCGTCGAAGGTCGGTCTGAACTGGCCGCCCCGCGCGATCGAAAGCCCGCGGGACCGCTGAAGCGTGGGCTACTCGGCCGCCTCGCGCACCACCGGGGCGGCGTCGTTGACGTCCGGGTCGACGTGGGTGGCGAACTGCTTGAAGTTCTTCTGGAACATCGCGATCAGGTGCCGCGCCGTGGCGTCGAACTCGGATTTGTCCTTCCACGTCTTGATCGGATAGAGGATGTGCGGCTCGACGCCCGGCACCGCCGTCGGCACCTCAAAGCCGAAATAGCGGTCGGTGCGGTAGCCGACGTCCTTCAGCGACCCGTCGAGGGCGGCGGCGAGCAGGGTGCGCGTCACCTTGATCGGCATGCGCCGGCCGACGCCGAACTTGCCGCCCGTCCAGCCGGTGTTGATCAGCCAGCAATCGACGTCGTAGCGGGCGATGAGGTCGCGCAAAAGGTTGCCGTACTCGCTCGGATGGCGCGGCAGGAACGGCGAGGCGAAGCAGGTGGAGAACGTCGCCTCCGGCTCTGTCACGCCCTTCTCGGTGCCGGCGACCTTCGCCGTGTAGCCGGAGATGAAGTGGTACATCGCCTGCGCCGGCGTCAGCCTGGCGATCGGCGGCAGCACGCCGAAGGCATCCGCGGTGAGCAGGATGAGGTTCTTCGGCTGACCGGCGCGGCCATCGAGCTTGGCGTTGGCGATGAAGTGGATCGGATAGGCGGAGCGGGTGTTCTCCGTCTTCGTCTCGTCGGTGTAGTCGGGGATGCGCGTGTCGGGATCGACCGGCACGTTTTCCAGCACCGTGCCGAAGCGCTCGGTGGCGGCGTAGATCTCGGGTTCCGCTTCCTTCGACAGGTTGATCGTCTTGGCGTAGCAGCCGCCCTCGAAGTTGAAGACGCCGGTGTCGCCCCAGCCGTGCTCGTCGTCGCCGATCAGCTCGCGGTCGGGATCGGTCGACAGCGTCGTCTTGCCGGTGCCCGAGAGCCCGAAGAACAGCGCGGTGTCGCCGGCCTTGCCGACGTTCGCCGAGCAGTGCATGGCGACGACGCCCTGCGGCGGCAGGATGTAGTTGAGGTAGGTGAACACCGACTTCTTCATCTCGCCGGCGTACGACGTGCCGCCGATCAGGATGATGCGCTTCGTGAAGTTGACCGCGATCACCGTCTCGGTGCGGCAGCCGTGGCGCTTCGGGTCGCCGTTGAAGCTCGGCAGGTCGATGATCGTCAGGTCCGGCACGAAGGTCGAGAGCTGCTCGATGGTGGGGCGGATCAGGAGGTTGCGGATGAACAGCGAGTGCCAGGCGAACTCGGTGAAGACGCGGGTGGAGACGCGGTAGGTCGGATCGGCGGAGCCGTAGAGGTCCTGGGCGAAGAGCTCGCGGCCCTTCGCGTGCTCGATCATGTCGCTGTAGAGCACGTCGAAGTGCTCGGGGCTCATGGCGTTGTTGTTGCCCCACCAGACCTGGTCGGCGGTGTGCTCGTCCTTCACCGTGTGCTTGTCGCGCGGCGAGCGCCCGGTGTGGATGCCCGTCTCGGCGGTGAACGCACCGGTGGAGGCGACGACGCCTTCCTTGCGCAGCACCGCCTCCTCGAAGAGGCGGGCATCGCCGAAATTCCAGTTGATGGCGGCGAGCTCTTTCAGGCCGCTCGCCTCGACGCCGCAGGCGGCGTTGCGCGTTCCGCTCTCCCTCACGATGGTCCCTCTCGACGTTTCGCTCGCGTTGAAGTGGTGTGGCGGCCGCCGGTTTGTTGAGTTTTTTGAGGCGTCTGGTGCGCTGGCGGCGGCGGTCGGACGGTCGGGCCTTCGGCCTCGTATTCATTAGCTGGGGTCGTGAATACGGACGTTAGGACACCGTCCGAAGCGGCACAAGTGCGGCGCAAGCTTCGCCCAATCGGCGCTCAGTCGGCAGCGCGGGCGGCGTGGGCGAGCTTGACGAGGACGCCGCGGAGCTCCGCCGAGGTACGCACCCGGTCTGGAAACACCAGCCGGGCACTGTGGCCGCCGTCGCGCGTCATCAGGTCGATCCCCTCCGGATCGAGGCCGGTGGAAATCCACAACCCGTCGGGCGCGCCGCACAGCGTCGTAGCGTAGAGCGCCAGCGCGCTGGTGTGGTCCTCGTTCATGTGGTCGACGGAGCCCTTCTCGGCGCCGAGCAACTGGTCAGCGCCGGCGAGGTCGAGGAGGAGGTCGCTCGCGGCGATCGCGACGATGCGGCCGAAGCCCGCCACGAGGTGCGCACCCGAGACCTCGAGCACCCAGACGGAGAAGTCGGCGAAGCCGGCATAGCCGGTGGCGTCCGGATGTCGCATCAGGAAACGGCGGCGCGCCGCGGCGTCCTCCCGGGTGTCCTTGTCGAGCCGGCGCAGCCGGCCACCGACGGAGACGCGGGCGCCGGCGAGCGGGTCGCCCTCGCCGCCGGTCGCGGCGAGCAGCAGCGAGGCGCGCGGATCGGCCTTGGCGTTCTGGGTGTGCAGCGCGAGGTCGGAAATCAGCAGCACCGGCGTGCCGTCCGGCAGCGTTGCCACGGTGACGAGCGAGGCGAAGGGGTCGCCGGAGCCGCTGGCGAGAGTGGCCAGCGCGCCGGAGCGCACGGTGCGCAGCAGGGTGCGCGCGGCGGCGACGGGGGAGAACGAACCATCGGACATGATGAACCTCGCGGGATGCGTCGGGGGTCACTTTCGTTAGCGAGCACCGGATTGGCGTGCAAGGCCGATATATTTGAATTGTTTCAGGTTTCGGGGCTGGGTCGGTTCCCTTCTCCCGCCCGTGGGCGGGAGAAGGTGCCCCCGAAGGGGGCGGATGAGGGCCGCGCGGCGGAGCCGTGCGGAAGCGGCGGTCGTGTGCGCGTCACCGGCGCACGCGTGCGCCGGCCCTCATCCGCCCTTCGGGCACCTTCTCCCACCTCGCGGTGGGAGAAGGAGTTCGCTCCACCTCTCCTCACACCTCCCCCCTGCCCACAATCTGTGCAATCGGCTCGGGGATCGGTTATAGAGCGGGGCCCCGGCGCGGGGACCCCGCTGGCCGGTCGGCCGGCTCCCGTGCCGCCAACAGCCCCGGTTTCCATGACCATCGCTCCCTCGCGGCCGCGCGCCGCGGCCCCCGCTGCGACCGCGTCGCCGCCCGGCTCAGCGGCCGCCGCCACGACGACGGGGCAGGCCGTGATCGCGCCGCAGCCGCTGTCCGTCCATGTCAGAGAGACGGTGAAGCTGGCGCTGCCGCTGATCGCGGCGCGCACCGGGCTCATCCTGATGCTGACCGTCGACACGGTGATGACCGGGCGGCTCGGCGGCGAGGAACTCGCCTTCCTGGCGGTCGGCATCTCCCCCCAGATCACCCTGATGCTGGTGGCGATCGGCGCCCTGCAGGCGACGGTGGTGCTGACGGCCCAGGCGATCGGCGCGGGCGAATCCTGGCGGGCCGGCGCGGTGCTGCGCGCCGGGCTCATCCACGCGGCGCTGCTCGGCGTGCTGGCGGGGCTCGCGGCGATCTGGGCGGAGGAGATGTTCCTCGCCGTCGGCCAGTCGCCGAGCGTCGCCCTCGGGGCCGCGGAGGTCTCGCACGCCTTCGCCCTCGGGCTGCCGGGCCTGCTCATGTATATCGTCGCGAGCTTCTTCCTCGAAGCGAGCGGACGGCCGCGCACCTCGATGGTGATCATCTTCGTCGCCAACCTCCTCAACGTGCCGCTCAACGGCGTGCTGGCCCTCGGCTGGGGCGGGCTGATCGCGCCGATGGGCGCCGACGGGGCGGTGCTGGCGAGCTCGATCCTGCGCTGGGGCGCCTTCCTCGCCGCGTTCGCCTGCATCGTCCTGCCGGCACGCGGCGGCGACCAGTTCGGCGTCCTCGCCCCGGCGGCGGACTGGGGGCGAGCGGCGCTCACCCTCGGCGGCGCCGTCGGCCGGCAGATCCGCCGGCTCGGCCTGCCGATGGGCATCGCCCAGGGCATCGAGAGCTCGGCCTTCACCACCGTCGTCTTCATCGCCGGCAGTGCCGGCGCGGCGGTGGCGGCGGCGCACCAGACGACGATGACGCTGGTGGTGCTCGTCTACATGTGCGCGATCGGCTTCGGCGGCGCGGCGGCGATCCGCGTCGGGCGCGCCGTCGGCCGCGGCAGCGCGCCGGACGTGCGCCGCGCCGGCCTCAGCGCCGTGGCGCTCGGCTC
>CAMDHY010000157.1 GCA_945898215.1 Pseudoxanthobacter soli DSM 19599
GGCCGCAGCCGAAGCGCGAGCCCTTGAGGTCGAGGCTGTTGCGCAGCACGTCGAGCAGCGGCGTCTCCTCGCCAACGGCGACCGACGCCGCCCGGCCGTTGACGGTGAATTCGATGGCGGTGGCTGTCGTTGTCACGCTCGGTCCATCCTCCCGCACCGGCCTCGCCCGGGCCGTGGAGCGGCAGACTAATCCGATCGTGCAAACGATTGAATAGAAGATTTCCGGCCTTCGGCGCCGTCGGTCCGGGCCCCCGTTGCGAGCGGGCCGGGCGAGGGTCGATTGACGGCGGGCACCGGGGGCGCAACCATCGCCCCGGGCCGGGACCGCCCTCGCACCGCCGGAGCCACGATGTGCACGACTTCTGCCGCCTCAACCGGACGATCGCCGCGACCCTCCTCCTGACGCTCGGTGCGCCACTCGCGTCGCTGCCGGCAGTGGCCGAGGGGGCGCTGCCCGTCGACATGCAGGGCACCTGGGGCTGGGACGACGAGGCGTGCGCCGAGCGCGTCAGCGACGGCCGCGTCGCGGTGTCGTCGCTGATCGTCGAGTTCTTCGCCTCCGCCTACGCCCTCGACGACCCGAAGCCGGCCGAGGGCGGCGGCTGGGTGTCGGCGGCGACCGTCCACGTCGAGGGCGAGCCGGCTCCGGAGGCGGGAACCATCGCCCTGCGCCTCGTCGCCCGCGACGAACTCGAGATCCGCACCGGCGAGGAGGCGCCGTCGATCTACGTGCGCTGCGCCGACGACCTGCCGGTGCGCTGAGGCCCCGGCGAGACCCCGATGCGCGAAGGCACACCGCCGATGCCGGGCTTCCGAAAACTTCGCCTCCTCACCCTCCTGCTGGTCGCCGCCGGGCTCGCCCTCGCCACGGTGCCGGCCCGGGCGACGGCGTTCTGCGAGGTGGTCGACACGCCGGACGGCTTCGTGGCGCTGCGCGAGGCGCCGCAGGCCGGGGCCGCCCTCGTCGAGCGGATGCGGGCCGGCGACGAGGTGATGCTGTTGCCCGAAAAGTCGGGAGCGTGGGTGCGCGTCCGCTACTGGCCCGCGGGCGAGCGGCTTCAGGACGGGGGCTTCGACCGCCACAAGGTCGGCTGGGTGAACGCCCGCTTCCTCGATCTCTGCGGCTGAACAACCCGTCCGTCCTCCGGCGAGGCCTAGACCGCGCCGTGTTTGCCAGCTACGGCTCGTCGCGAAGACGAAGGACGAGCCGTGCGGCAGGTCTCTGACCGGCGAAACAGCGAGCACCCGGACGTCCGGCCCGGCGCATGGCGTCGCGGCTGGCCGGTTCTGCTCGCCTTGCTCCTGCTCGTCACCAGCGGCGGGCTCGGGGGCGCCGGCGGCCTCGCACAGGCGCTGCGCGGCACGCCGCAGGCCGGGGCCGGGGCCGGAGCGGGCCCCGCGGACGGGCGCGATCCGGCCTTGCTCTGCAGCGGCGCCCGCCAGGCCGTCCTGACGCAGCGCACCGCCGATCCGACCGCCGTTCCCGCCTCGATCGAGCCGGCGCTGCTGCCGCGGCTCCCCGAACCCTTCCCGGTCCTCGGCCACAGCCGTCCCGCCGACGCCGTCCGGACGACGGACAGTCGGGCCGGGCCCGATCGGCTCTACCGGGCACGGGCGCCGCCGGCCGCGGTCTGATCGACGGCCGCAGCGCGGCCGCCTCTATGACCCTGAAGTCCCACGCGCGGCCCCGCCGCGCCGGCCGCGTGCCACAGTCCGGAAAAGCCCCCCATGCGAACCTCCCGCTGGCTGATCGCGACCTACGTCGCCATCATCCTGTTCGGCGTCTTCACCGCCCTGCCGAACGTCCTGCCGCAATCCGTCCTGGACCGCCTGCCCGCCTGGGCGAACCACCAGGTCTCCCTCGGCCTCGACCTGCGCGGCGGCTCCCACCTCGTCCTCGAGGTCGATTCCGCCGCCCTCGTCGACGAGCGCCTGCAACTGCTGTCGCGCGACGCCCGCCGCACCCTGCGCGACGCCGGCATCGACACCACCTCGATCCGCCGCCAGGGCGACGAGATCGTCATCGCGCTGGCGAATCCCACCGATGCCGCCCGTGCCACCGAGTCAGTGCGCACCCTCGCCAACACCGTCGGGAGCTTCGGTATCGGCGCCGCCTCGTCCGACCTCGCGATTTCGGACAGCGGCGGCACGCTGACCGTCCGCCTCACCGAGCAGGGCATCCGCGACCGCATCGACGCCGCCGTCCAGCAGAGCCTCGAGATCGTCCGCCGCCGCATCGACCAGGTGGGCGTGGCGGAGCCGACCATCCAGCGCGTCGGCGCCGACCGCATCCTCGTGCAGCTTCCCGGCGTGCAGGACCCCGAGCGCATCCGCGAACTGCTCGGCTCCACCGCCAAGCTCACCTTCCACATGCTCGCCGACGTGCCGATCGGCGCTGCGCCGCCCCCCGGCGTCACCATCATGGACGGCACCACCCCCGGCGAGACCTATCCGGTCGAGACGCGCGCCGCGCTCGCCGGCGACCACCTCACCGATGCCCGCGCCGGCTTCGACAGCCAGACCAACGAGCCGATCGTCTCCTTCCGCTTCGACAGCGTCGGCGCCCGCGAGTTCGGCGACATCACCCGCGCCAACGTCGGCCGGCCGTTCGCCATCGTCCTCGACGGCAAGGTGCTGTCGGCCCCTGTCATCCGCGAACCGATCACCGGCGGCTCCGGCCAGATCAGCGGCCGCTTCTCCGTCCAGGAGGCCTCCGACCTCGCCGCCCTGCTGCGCGCCGGCGCCCTCCCCGCCCCGCTCACCGTCATCGAGGAGCGCACGGTCGGTGCCGACCTTGGCGCCGACGCGATCGAGATGGGCGTCGTCACCGGCCTCATCGGCTTCGGCCTCGTCTTCGCCTTCATGCTCGCCCTCTACGGGCGCTGGGGCCTGATCGCCAACTTCGCGCTGGCGCTAAACGTCATCCTGACCTTCGCGGCCCTGTCGCTGCTCGGGGCGACGCTGACGCTGCCCGGCATCGCCGGCATCGTGCTCGGCATCGGCCTCGCCGTCGACGCCAACGTGCTGATCAACGAGCGCATCCGCGAGGAGACGCGCAAGGGGCTCGGGGCGTTCGCGGCGCTCGACGCGGGCTTTAAGCGGGCGTTCGCGACGATCGTCGATTCGAACGTCACGGCGCTGATCGCCACCGTGCTGCTGTTCATGTTCGGCACCGGCCCGGTGCGCGGCTTCGCGGTGACGATGGGCCTCGGCATCACCATCTCGATGTTCACCGCCGTGTCGGTGGTGCGCGTCGTCATGACGGCGATCGTCCGCCGCTTCCGCCTGAAGACGCTCCGGATCGAGCCGCCGTTCGGCATCAAGCTGATCCCCGACGGCACCAGCATCCGCTTCATGCGCGGGCGCTTCGTCGGCATCGGCGTGTCGATCGTGCTGTCGCTCGCCTCGGTCGGCCTGTTCTTCTATCCGGGCCTCAACTACGGCGTCGACTTCAAGGGCGGCATCCAGATGGAAGTCGTGACCCAGGGCCCGGCCGACCTCGCCGGGATGCGCACGGCGCTGAACGACCTCGGCCTCGGCGAGATCGCGCTGCAGGAGTTCGGCAACGACCACACCGTGCTGGTGCGCGCCGAACGGCAGCCGGGCAGCGAGGAGGCGCAGAACACCGCCGTCACGCAGATCCGTGCCGAACTCGCCAAGATCGCGCCCGGCTCCTCGATCGAGCGCACCGAGGTCGTCGGCCCGAAGGTGTCGGGCGAGCTCGCCACCGCCGGCGTGCTGGCGGTGGTGCTGGCGAGCATCGCCATGCTCCTCTACATCTGGTTCCGCTTCGAATGGCCGTTCGCGGTCGGCGCCATTGCCACGCTCATCCTCGACGTAACGAAAACGGTGGGCTTCTTCGCCCTCACCGGCATCGACTTCAACCTCACCGCCATCGCCGCGCTGCTCACGCTGATCGGCTACTCGGTGAACGACAAGGTCGTCGTCTACGACCGCATGCGCGAGAACATGCGGCTCTACAAGCAGATGAGCCTGCGCGACATGATCGACCTGTCGATCAACCAGACGCTTGCGCGCTCGCTCTACACCTCGATCACCGCCTTCCTGGCACTGTTGCCGATGGCGATCTGGGGTGGCAGCGCGGTCGAGAGCTTCGCCGTGCCGATGGTGTTCGGCATCGTCATCGCGGCGTCGTCGTCGGTGTTCATCGCCGCGCCGATCCTGCTCTTCCTCGGCGACTGGCGGACACGGCGGCGCGCCCGCATCGAGGCGGCCGGCCCGGCGACGACAGGCTCCGGGACACCGGCGAAGCCCGCCTGACCACTGGCCATCGGACAAGACGACGGCGGCCCGCGCCCCGGGCCGCCGTCATCGTTTCCGACGCTTCGTCCGCCCGTCACTTCATCTCGAACGGGTAGATCACCTTCCAGTCGGTCTTCATGTCGATCACCGTCCAGCCGCGCTCGGGCGCCTGCGCGAGCGCCTCCTTCAGCTGGCCGATCACCGACGGGTTGTCATAGGCCCACTCGCGCACCGCGTCGGTGTGATGGACGATCAGCCCGAAGCGCGCCCCCTCCTCCATCGTCGTCCACTGCAGCATCTGGAGGTCGCCGTCGGAGTTGCCGGCGGCGAACACCGGCCGCCGGCCGATGACGCGCTGGATGCCGACCGCCTTGCCCGGACCGTCGTCGATGAAGTCGACCTCGGGCAGGCGGATGATCGCCGGCGTCTGGTCCTCGAGGCGGAATTCCGTCACCACCGTCGAGCCGATCACCTGCTCGGGCGGAATGCCGTAGGCGGCGTCGGCGAAGGCGCGCATGAAGTCGAGCCCGCCGCCAGAGACGATGTAGGTCTTGAAGCCGTTCGCCCTCAGGTGCGTCAGAAGCTCCAGCATCGGCTGGTAGATCAGCTCGTCATAGGGCCGGTCGAAGCGCGGGTGGCGGGCGGTGGCGAGCCAGCGCTTCACCTCGCCCTCGAAATCCTCGACCGTCATGCCGGCATGGGTGGCGGCGAGGAGGTCGGTGAAGGCCTGTTCGCCGAGGTCGGCCAGAACCGTTCGGTCGCCCGTGAGGATCGACTTGAAGGGCTCGGTCGTCGCCCACTCCGGGTGCTGGGGCGCGAGCGCCCGCACGCGCTCGAAGGCGAACTCGGCCTGGAAATAGACCGGCTGCTCCGACCACAGCGTGCCGTCGTTGTCGAAGGTGGCGATGCGCTCCGCCGGCGGCACGTAGCCCGGCCCGCCCTCGCGCACGGCCTCGGCGACGAAGTTCAGGATCGCCGCCTTGGTGGCGCCCTCGTTCCACGAGGGCAGCGGATCCGACTCAGCCTCGGCTTGAGCCCAGACCGGCGATCCCAGCGGCGCCGCCGCAAGCGCCGCGAACAGAAGAGCCGCCAACCAGCGGCGGACGATGTCGACACCCATCCCCAACGCTCCCCTCGCCAAAGTCGAGGGAGGCGCCTGCGGCCGCCCTCAGATCTCGTGCTCGATCGCCGCCGGCGTCTCCACCGGGGCCGGCTTCCGCCGCGGGATCAGCGAGCGCAGCGTCACATAGAACACCGGCGTGAGGAACAGGCCGAAGAAGGTGACGCCGAGCATGCCGGAAAACACCGCCGTGCCGAGCGACTGCCGCATCTCGGCGCCCGGTCCGGTCGCGATCATCAGCGGCACGACGCCGAGAATGAAGGCGAACGCCGTCATCAGGATCGGCCGGAGCCGCAGCCGGCACGCCTCCACCGCCGCATCGACCGGGCTCTCGCCGCGGTCCTCCGCCTGGCGGGCGAACTCGACGATCAGGATGGCGTTCTTGGCCGCCAGTCCGACGAGCACGATCAGGCCGATCTGGGTGAGGATGTTGTTGTCGAGCCCGCGGAGACTCACCCCCACCAGCGCCGCCAGCACGCCGAGCGGCACGATCAGCACGATGGCGAGCGGCAGCACCCAGCTCTCGTATTGCGCCGCGAGCGCCAGGAAGACGAACAGCACCGACAGCGCGAAGATGAAGGCCGCGACGTCGCCCGCTTGCCGCTCCTGGAAGGCGAGCTCCGTCCACTCGAACGAGGTGCCGGCCGGCAGCGTCTCGGTCGCGAGCCGCTCGACGGCATCGAGCGCCGCACCGCTCGAGGTCCCAGGCGCGGCGTTCCCCTGCACCGGCACGGATGCGTACATGTTGTAGCGCTGCACCAGCGACGGCCCGGCGACGTCGCGGATCTCGATGAGGGTGCCGAGCGGCACCAGCGCCCCGGTGGCCGAGCGCACCTTCAGGCGGAGAATGTCCTCGCGATCCTGCCGGTACTGCTCGTCGGCCTGCGCCCGCACCTGGTAGACGCGGCCGAAGGCGTTGAAGTCGTTGACGTAGGAGGTGCCGAGATTGATTGCCAGCGTCTCGAAGATGTTGGGGATCGGCACGTTCAGCACGCGCGCCTTGTCGCGGTCGATCTCGAGGAACAGCTGCGGGCTCGAGGCCGAGAAGGTGGTGTAGACGCCGGTCAGCCCCGGCGTCTGGTTGGCGGTGGCGATGAGATTGTTCGCGACTTCGAGGATGCGCCGCACGTCGGCGGTGTCGCGCTCCTGGATCTGCAGGCGGAAGCCGCCGGCGTTTCCGATGCCGCGGATCGGCGGCGGCGGCACGGCGATGATGAAGGCCTCCTGGATCGCCTGCATCCGGCCGAACAGGTCGCCGATGATGGCGTTCGCCGACAGCCCGTGCGGCAGCCGCTCCTCGAAGCTCTCGAAGCTCGCAAAGACGACACCGGCGTTGGTGGCGTTGGTGAAGGTGGCACCCGAAAAGCCCGCGAAGGCGACGGCGTGGGCGACGCCGGGCGTGTCCTGCATGATCTGCGAGGCGCGCTGCACCACCGCATCGGTGCGCGACAGCGAGGCGCCCTCCGGCAGCTGGATGACGACGATGGCATAGCCCTGGTCGAGTGTCGGGATGAAGCCGCGCGGCACCGTATCCAGCATGTGGACCGTCGCCCACAGCAGGCCGGCGAAGATCAGGATCATCGCCGCGAGCGCGAACTTCGTGGCGACGAGGCCGCGCACCACCCACGCATAGCCGTTGGCGAGCTTGTCGAAGCCGCGGTTGAAGCCGTTCGCCAGCGCGTTGCCGGCCCGCGCCAGGAAGAAGCGCGGCGGCTGGTGGCTGTGCGGCTTCAAGAGCAGCGCGGCGAGCGCCGGCGACAAGGTGAGCGAGTTGAACGCCGAGATGGCGGTGGCCACCGCGATCGTCACCGCGAACTGCAGGTAGAACTGCCCGGAGATGCCGGGGATGAAGGCCGTCGGCACGAACACCGCGATCAGCACCAGCGAGATGGCGATGACGGCGGTGCCGACCTCGTCCATCGTCCGGTGCGAGGCCTGCCGTGGCGACAGCCCCATTGAAATGTTGCGCTCGACGTTCTCCACCACGACGATCGCGTCGTCGACGACGATGCCGATGGCGAGCACCAGCCCGAACAGCGTCAGCATGTTGAGCGAGAAGCCGAACGCCAGCATCAGCGCGAATGTGCCGATCAGGGACACCGGGATCGCCACGATCGGGATGATCGACGAGCGCCACGATTGCAGGAAGACGATGATGACGATGACGACGAGGATCACCGCTTCGATGATCGTCTTGTAGACCTCGTCGATCGATTCCGAGATGAACTCGGTCGGGTTGTACACGACCTCGTAGGCGAGCCCTGGCGGGAAGTCGGCCGACAGGCGCTGCATCGCCGACTGGATCTCGTCCGCTGCGGCGAGCGCGTTGGTGCCGGGCCGCTGGAAGATCGCGAGCGCCACCGCGGGCTTGCCGTCGAGATAGCTGTTGGTGACGTAGTCCTGGGCACCGAGCTCGATGCGGGCGACGTCCTGCAGCTCGATCAGACGGCCGTCCTCGCCCGCCTTGACGATGACGTAGCGGAACTGGCGGGCGTCGTCGAAGCGGCCCTGGGTGGTCACCGTGTAGGTGAAGGCGTTCTCCGCCTCCGTCGGCGGCCCGCCGATCTGGCCGCCGGTGACCTGGACGTTCTGGTCGCGCAGCGCCTGCACGACGTCGGACCCGGTCATGCCGTAGGCCGACAGCTTCTCCGGATCGAGCCAGACGCGCAGCGAATACTGCCGCTCGCCGAAGATGATGAGGTCGCCGACGCCGTCGAGGCGCAGCAGCACGTCGCGCACCCGCGAGCGGGCGTAGTTGGAGACGTAGAGCTGGTCGTAGCGGTCGTCCGGCGACAGCATGTGCACGACCATCATGAGGTCGGGCGAGCTCTTCACCGTGGTGACGCCGAGCCGGCGCACCTCCTCCGGCAGCCGCGCCTCGGCGATCGCCACGCGGTTCTGCACCAGCACCTGCGCCTGGTCGAGGTCGGTGCCGAGGCGGAAGGTGATGGTCAGCGCCATCGCCCCGTCGCTGGTCGAGTAGGAGGACATGTAGAGCATGTCCTCGACGCCGTTGATCTCCTGCTCGAG
>CAMDHY010000158.1 GCA_945898215.1 Pseudoxanthobacter soli DSM 19599
GGGCGACTGTTCGGCCCCCGCTCGTCAGAGTTCGTCGCCGCCGAAGAAGCTGTCGAAGAAGCCGCCGCCGCCCTCGTCGCCGCCACCCATGTCGGCGGCGCCGGCGTCGCCGGCGGGCGGCTCGTCGGCCGGCGGTGCGGCCGGCTCGGCCGCCTGCGCCTGATCACCCTGGAACATGCCCGCGATGGCACTGCCGAGGAGCATGCCGCCGGCGACACCCATCGCCGTCTGCGCCGCGCCGGCGAGGAAGCCGCCGCCCGGCCGCTGCGCCATGCCGGCGGCACCCATTCCACCGGCGCCCATGCCCGCGGCACCCATGCCGGCAGCACCGACGCCCGGTGCGCCCATCGGCTGGGCCGCCATCGGCTGGGCGCCCATGCCGACGCGCGGCACCGTCCGCGGCCGCGCCGGCTCGCGGGAGCCGCCGCCGAAGAGGCCGCCGAGCAGGCCGCCGCCGCCGGCCGGTCGGCTCGCGAGCTCCTGCTCGAGCTCCTCGATGCGGGCCTGCGCAGACTGCAGGGCGTAGTCCTGCATGACGATCGTCTGGGCCATGTAGTAGGGCGCGCCGGGCTGGCGGGCGATCTCGTCGCGGATGAAGGCCTCGGCCTCGCCGTCGCGCGGCGGCGACTGGCTCTCCACCTGGCCGAGGCGCTGGAACAGGCCCTCGATCGCCTGGCGGTCGTTGTTGTCCATCGGTGTTGCTCCGTGCTGCTGGGGCCGTGCGGAGATCACTCCTCGCGCTGGCCGGTAAGGGACAGGAGAAGCTGGAAGATGTTGACGAAGTTGAGATAGAGCGACAGCGCGCCGGAGACGGCGAGCTTCTGCAGCGACTCGTCGCCGAAGTGCTCGGCGTACTGCTCCTTGATCGACTGGGTGTCCCAGGCGGTCAGGCCGACGAAGACGAGCACGCCGATCACCGAGATGGCGAACTGCAGCGCCGTCGAGCCGACGAACAGGTTGACCAGGCTCGCGATCACCACGCCGATCAGCCCCATGATCAGGAACGAGCCGAACTGCGACAGGTCCCGCTTCGTCGTGTAGCCGTAGAGGCTGGTCGCTCCGAACATCGCCGCCGTGATGAAGAACGTCCGGGCGATGCTGGTGCCGGTGAACACCAGAAACACCGAGGACAGCGACAGCCCCATGACGGCGCAGAAGGCCCAGAACATCATCTGCGCGGTGGCCGCCGACATCGTCTGGATGCGGAAGGCGAAGAAGAACACGAAGGCGAGCGGCGCCAGCATCACCACCCACTTCAGCGGGGTGGAGAAAATCGGCACGTAGAGGGCGGGCGTCGAGGCGACGATGAAGGCGACGAGGCCGGTCATCACCAGCCCGAGCCCCATGTAGTTGTAGACGCGCAGCATGTGGCGGCGCAGGCCCTCGTCGAAGACGGCGCGGTCGATGGGAGCGGCGATGGTGCCGCGCGGGGGGCCGAAACCTGCGTTGGTCATGGTCGGTGCCTCGTCGGGGTGTGTGGAACGGTCAGTGGAGGGAGCGGGACAGCCGGCCGGCCGCCCGGTCGAGATCGTCGTCGTGGCCGGTGGCGGCGACGAGTGCGTAGGCGACGTCGCCGACCTGCCAGTGGGCGGCGCTGAGGTCGCCCTGCTGCGTCACCGCGGGGGCGACGACGTCGAAGCTGCCCGGCCGCACGGCGAACAGCGAGGCGGCGCCGAGTTCCGGCGACTGCAGCGCCATCTCGACGCTCGGCCCGTAGGCGGACGGGAAGACCTGCACGTCGCGCACCTGCCAGCCCGCCGGCAGGTCCGGCAGCACCACGGCGGTGGCGGCACGGATCTCCTGCGGGTCGAAGGTGCGCACCTCCGGCTGCGAGGCCATCTCGGCGCGCAGGAGCACGGTGCGGTGTGCCGTCACCGCCGCCTCGACGTAGGACGGCGGCTGCGTCGAGGCGGCGACGTCGCCGACGAAGAGCGCCCCGAACTCGGCGTGGGCGATCCAGCCGGCGCCGACGAGCATCACGAGTGCTGCGGCGCGGCGGATATGGCCGACGAGCACCCCGCGCCGCAGCCCCCGCTGCAGCCGGCGGGCGGCGTCGGTGGTGGTGGGGCGACGGGGAAGGGCGGTCTCCGCGAGCGCCAGCCTGAGCTCGTCGCGGGTGCGAAGGTCCGCCATGACGCGCATCGCCAGCGCCGGCTGGCCGGACAGATAGGCCTCCACGGCGATGCGGCGCGGCGCCGACAGCTGGTCGTCGACATAGGCGTCGAGCTCGAACTCGCTCACCGGTTCAGTGTGGCTCATCGCTGCCTCCGACGATCCTGAGGCGCGGCGCGGGGCCGACGCGCGGCGCGCCGTCCTCGATCGCGCGCAACGCCGCCCGCGCCCGGGCGAGGCGCGACATCACGGTGCCGACCGGCACGCCGAGGGAGGCTGCCGCCTCCGCGTAGGTGAGCCCCTCGATGGCGACGAGATGCAGCGCCGCGCGCTGGTCGTCCGGCAGCGCCAGGAAGGCCTCGCGCACCTCGGCGAGGCGAACGGAGTGTTCCTGGGCCGGCGCCGCCGCCGTCTCGGCGACCTCCGCTACCCGGCTCGCGCCTGCCGCCTCGCCGCGGCGCTGGCGCAGCCGGTCGACGAAGCAGTTGTGCAGGATCGACATCAGCCAGACGCGCAGGTTGCGGTCGTACCGGAAGGTGGCGCGGCGCTCGTAGGCGCGCACCAGCGTGTCGTGAACGAGGTCCTCGGCCTCCTCGCCGCCGCGCGACAGCGACCCGGCATAGCGGCGCAGGGCACCGAGCTCGGCGAGCACATCGAAGCGGTCGGAACTGTCGCTCATGCAGCGTATACGGAACGGCCCCCGCAGCTAGTCCACGAGCACGCGAAAAAAGTTCGGCGCCGGTGCGACGGACGGCGGAACGGTGGGCCGACACCGACGGGACCCGCGGCCGGATTGTCGCCGGCCGCGGTCTGTGGTGTCCTGACCGGCCACCGCGACGCCACACCGGCCCGAGCCGCGCCGGTGCCGAGCGGGGAGAGCGGTCGATGAGCGCGGCGGCACGTGGCGAGGGTGTCACCATCCGCCCGATCGCCAGAACCGATCTCGCCGCCGTCGCCGCCATGCTGCGCGGCCTCGCGGAGCACGTTCACCCCGGCATGGTGCCGAAGGCGGACGCCGAGAGCCTCGATCGCTACGGACCGACGGGCCTCGGCCTGTTCCAGGCTCTGATCGCCCTGCGCGGCGACCGTCCGGCCGGGCTGTGCCTGTACACCTATGCGTTCTCCGGCTGGCGCGGCAGGCCGGGCGTCTACATCGAGGACCTCTTCGTCGATCCGTCAGAGCGCGGCAGCGGGCTCGGGCGGACGCTGCTCGCCGCCGCGCTGCGCCGGGAAGCAGCCAACGGCTGCGCCTTCGCCAAGCTCGAGGTCGATGTGGCGAACGACGGCGCCATCGCCTTCTACCGCCACCTCGGCTTCACGATCGTCGACGACGACCACGCGATGGTGCTGGAGCCCGAGGCCGTCGAGGCGTTGCTGGCCGAGGCGTGACGGCCGGCCCGATGCCCGCGCTGCCGGCGACCCGCGCTCAGGCGGCCTCGGGGAGCCTCGCGATCACCTTGATCTCGGCGCCGAAGCCGGCGAGCCAGGTGACGCCGAGGGCGGTCCAGTTCGGGTAGGGCGGCGCGCCGATCGCCTCCTGGCGCACCGCCATGAAGGTCTCGAGCTGCGCCGCGGGGTCGGTATGGAAGCTCGTCACGTCGACGACGTCGTCGAACGTGCAGCCGGCGGCCGCGAGCACGGCAGTGAGGTTGTCGAAGGCGAGGCGGACCTGTTTCTCGTAGTCCGGCTCGGCCGAGCCGTCCTCGCGGCTGCCGACCTGGCCGGAGACGAACAGGAAGCCGCCGGAGCGGATCGCCGCCGAATAGCGGTTGATCTCGTAGAGGGCCTGCCGGCCGGCGGGAAAGACGGCGTCGCGCTTGGTCATCGGTGTGGTCTCCGGTTGTCTGCGGTGAACCGCCCGCGCAAGGGCGCGCGGTCGTCCTGCCCGGCGGGGGAGGAGCGGTCGGTGTCGTTCGGCCCATCGGTCGGGCGGGCTGCGGATGGCAGCCGCGGATGAGCGGCTGAAGCGGGCCTTGCTGGCGTCCGCGGATGCCGGCATAGTCCATCATACGCCGCGTATGTCAACTGGCATACGATGCGTATGCAAACTTCCGAGGTGCGGGCGTGGTCGCGAAACGGCGGGCGGAGATGGTCGAGGAGACGCGCGGCAAGCTCGTGCGCGCCGCCCGCAAGGCCTTCGCCGAGAAGGGCTATGCGGCGTCGTCCATGGACGACTTCACCGCCGAGGCGGGCCTCACCCGCGGCGCGCTCTATCACAATTTCGGCGACAAGAAGGGCCTGCTGCAGGCCGTCATCGCCGAACTCGACGCCGAGATCCTGGTGCGCATGGCGGCGGCGCGCGCGCGGGCGGCGACGCCCTGGCAGGGGCTGCTGGACGAGAGCATCGCCTATCTGGAGATGGCGCTCGAGCCGGAGATCCAGCGCATCATGCTCCTTGACGGGCCGGCCGTGCTCGGCGACCCGTCGCGCTGGCCGAACCAGAGCGCCTGCCTGCGCGCCACCGCGCAGACGATCGAGCGGCTGATCGAGGCCGGCACCATCCGCCCGGTCGACGCCGAAGCCGCCGCCCGGCTCCTGAACGGCGCGGCCCTCAACGCCGCCCTGTGGATCGCCGCCGCGGACGACCCGCCGGCCGTCCTCGCCAAGGCCGTGGAGGCCTTCCGCCGTCTCGCCGAGGGCCTCCTCGGGGCAAGACCGTGACACGGGCCCGCTGCCCGCCGTCCGGTGCGCAGCGCATTCGACGGCACGGCTGACTGGATTACGAAAAAGGACGGGAGAGAGCGGGAATGCACGAGGCCGAAGCAGCCGTGGCGCCGACCATCCGTCCGGTGGAGCGGGACGATCTCGCGACGATCGCGGACATGCTGGCGAGGCTCGCCGACCACCTGAAGCCCGGCCTCGTGCCGCTCGCCGACCTCGCCAGCCTGGAGCGCTTCGGCCCGACCGGCCTCCGGCTGTTCGACGGCCTGATCGCCGTTCGCGGCGACCGCGCCGTCGGGCTCTGCCTCTACACCTACGCGTTCTCGAGTTGGCGCGGCCGGCCCGGCGTGTTCGTGCAGGACCTCTATGTCGAGCCGTCCGAGCGGGGCACCGGGCTCGGCCGGGCCCTGATGGACTCAGCCTTCGCGCGCGAGGCCCCGAACGGCTGCACCTTCGCCAAGCTCGAAGTCCACCGCGGCAACGATGCCGCCATCGCCTTCTACCGCCGGCTGGGGTTCGAGGTGGAGGACCACTACTACACGATGGCGGCGGAGAGCGTGGGGGAGGGGGAGTAGGCGAGGAGAGGGCTCCGCCTGCGCGATGATCGCGACGGCGACGCGCCGCGGCCGCGCCGAAGGGGAGTCCGGCTCCCCGATCCCGGCCCCGACGGCGAGCCCGCGTCAGCGGCCCCGATGCCACGGCGCCCGGGTCCGGGTGACCGGCCGCGCCGCCGCGGCGCGCGCGGGGCTCGTGCTGGGCGAGCATCATCACGCGCCGGGACGGCGCCGACCCCCGACGAGGCGACAGGATGTGACAACAACATGTCTGCGTTTCGTCCGCGGACAAAGAGTTTATCGCCGGCGACCTCGCAGGTGACCAGGTCTCGTGTCATCCGATACCGCTGGTATCCCGAGACCGTGCATGAAAGGTTTGCGACGGGTCCGCCAATACAGTCCGGAGGGGGTCATGCAGCTGGTCTTCACCGCCAGTGAGGCGGGTGGACCGGCCCGAAGCCGTCACTGAACCGTCACCGACGGGGCGATATGCTTCTCGCGACGATGCCCCTCCCGGCGTCTCGGTGTCATGCTTGCGGGGCCAAACCACATGCTTGCGGTATCTGACCGCGTCGTAGAAGATTTTCTCGTGATCTCGCTCAAGGGCCGCGTCGACTCGACGAACTCGGAAGAGCTCACCTCGATCCTGCGCGGCTACAACAACCGTCTGGCCCGCGGCCTGGTCCTCAATGTCGAGGACCTCAACTACGTCACGAGCGCGGGTTTCCGGTCCCTGATCATCGCGAAGAACGAGACACAGGCCCTCAGCCGCTCCTTCATCCTGGCGGGTGTGCACTCGTCGTTCAAGGAATTGCTCGACGTCACCGGACTGACGAGCATCTTCGAGATCTACGAGAGCGAACATCTCGCGCTGACGAGCGTGAACTGATGATGCGCGACGGGGTTCAAGAGCCTTCCGCCGGACGCCGGGAGCGGCGTGTCGACGGCTTCGTGTGTCCGGTGCCCCCTCAGATCCCCGCCGGGGCGGTCCCGGTGGCGGGCTTTGCGAGACACCGCGCCCGCGCCCTCGGCGTTGCGGCCTGTCTGATGGCGGCGGCCCTGATGGCCGTGCCGGTGCGGCCCGGTCCGGCGTTCGCCGATGCCGCGACCTCCGCTCCGGCCGCAGCGGCTCCCACCGCCGCCGCCGCTGCGGTCGCAGCCCCTGCTGCCGCTCCGGGCGCTGCTGCTGCGCCCGCCGCCGCGGGCGCGACCGTCCCCGGCACGCCGGCGAGCGAGGCGGCCGCCGTCGCCCGCGCCCTCGCCACCCGCCTCGTCGCGGCGCGCGCGGTGGTGTCCTCCCACCAGAACCTCATCAACGATCCGTCGGTGGGCGACAAGGGCCTGACCGCGGCCCTGGTGCTCCGGCAGACGGACGAACGCTTCGCCACCATCGCGCCTGCCACCACCATCGCCACGGACACCGCTACCGCGACGGAGCCGGCGACCGCCGGCGACCGTTCCGAGCGGCTGCTGGCGGTACTCGACAGCGCGATCGTGGCGGTGGTGGAGCAGTCGCAGCCGACGATCAACGCCGAAGGCGTCGGGTTCAAGGGCTTCATCCCGGCCGTCTTCGCCCGCCTCGTGACGACGCGCTTCAACGGCCTCGCCGTCGGAGAGGCCCAGATCCGCGTGACGGCGCCGCCGGCCCTCGTCCGCAACCGCTCCTCGCGACCCGACGCCTGGGAGAGCGAGATGATCGCCACCTACCTCTCGTCGCCGACGTGGGCCAAGGGGGCGGCGATCGAGACGGCGGCGGTCGCCGACGGCCGGCCGGCGTTCCGTCTGCTCATCCCGGAATATTACGGCGCCTCCTGCCTGTCCTGCCACGGCCAGCCGGCCGGAGAGATCGACCGGACCGGGTACCCGAAGGAAGGTGCCTCGGAGGGCGACCTCGGCGGCGTCATCAGCGTCATTCTCTGGTAGGGCCGGATCGCGGCGCGCCGCGGTCGCGCCCGGTGTGGACGGAAGCATGACCGACGGCATCGCCCTCGCACGACGGTTCCGGCGGGCCTCCATCCGCTCCCGCGTCATCCTGCTGGCCGCCGGCATCGTCGCCGGCATCGTCGTCGCCAATTACGTCTTGCTGTCGGAATTGCGCAGCAACGCCGCCGTCGCGAAGCGCCAGGCCGCACTGTTCGTCGCCTATGCGGATGCGAGCGACGCGGTCGAGGCCTTCGGCGATCTCAAGTACTGGCTGACCGACCTCGCCGTCAGCCAGCTGGTGCTGTCGGAACGCAACGCCGCCGCCGCCGAGAGCCGTTTCCGGGCCGCGCTCGCCTCGCTCCAGGCGATCGAGCCCGCGGCGGTAGCGGCGATCGAGACCGACCTCGCGGTCCTGCAGCAGCGCGCCGGCGAGGCGGCGCTCGCCTACGAGGCGGCGAGCCTGCAGCCGGAAAAGCGTGTCATCGGCAATTCGCTTATGGCCGACGCGCGCCGTTCGATCAGCGCCATCGATGTGCGCCTCGCCGCCGTCTCCGACGGCCTTGCCGCCCAGTCGGCGGCCGGACGGGAAGAGATGGTGGCCTCCGCCGACGATGCGCTGTGGACGCTGCTGCGGCTCTTCGCCGTGCTCGTCGGCGCGAGCGTGCTTGCCACCCTCGGCGTCGTCCACACGATCGTCCGGCCGCTGAAGATCATGCACGAAGCGGTCGGCAGGCTGACGGCGGGCGAGCGCGACGTTGCCATTCCGGTCGATGCGCCGGCCGAAGTCGCGGCCGTCGGCCGCTCGCTGGAGCTCTTCCGCGACAGCGTCGCCGAACGCGACCGGCTGGCGGCCGCGCAGGTGCGGCAGCGCCAGATCCTGTCGGACGCCATCGAGACGATCGGCGAGGGCTTCGCGCCGTTCGACGCCGACGACCGCCTGATCGTGTCGAACTCCCAGCTCGAGGCCATCTTTCCCGCCTCGGCGTCCGCCATCGCCATTGGAACCGGCTACGACGCCCTCTTCCGGTCGATCGCCGTCGACGCCGGCGCGGCC
>CAMDHY010000159.1 GCA_945898215.1 Pseudoxanthobacter soli DSM 19599
GGCTGGCAGCACGAGCGGCCGGACAACTGGCTGCGCCGGCCCGACCCGTGGGAGGTGGCGCGGCCCGACGAGATGGTCGAGGTGCGCCTCGGCTGCTCCTTCGAGGTGCGCGGCGGTTCGCTCGCCGTCGTCCCCGGCCGCCCGTCCAGCCTCTACGGCCTGCCCTACGACCGCCCCGTCGTCGGCTTCGGCGGCCACACCGTCAACACGCTGCGGCTGTGGGCGGCGACCGCACCGAACGAGTTCGACTTCCACGCCTTCAGCAGCGGCGAGTTCGTCAGCGCACTCGCCGCCCAGCTCAGCGCCGAATCCCTCACCCGCGTCCTCTATCCCGACGACAGCACCAGCGCCGGCCAGGGCCTGCGCTTCGTGCAGGAATACTTCCTCGTCGCCTGCTCGATCGGCGACATCGTCCGCCGCTTCCGCGCCGGCAACGACGACTGGCGCGCGCTCCCCGACAAGGCGGCGATCCAGCTGAACGACACCCACCCCGCCCTCGCCGTGCCGGAGCTGCTGCGCGTTCTCCTCGACGACGCCCGTCTCGGCTGGGACGAGGCGTGGGACATCACCGTCCGGACGCTCGCCTACACCAACCACACGCTCCTGCCGGAGGCGCTGGAGCGCTGGCCGCGGGCGTGGTTCGCCGCCCTCCTGCCGCGCCACCTCGAGCTCGTCGTCGAGATCGACCGCCGCCTGCGCGACGATGTCGGGCGCCGCTTTCCCGGCGACGACGGCCGGCTTTCCCGCGTCAGCCTGTTCGAGCCCGGCGCGGTCGAAAAGGTCCGCATGGCGAACCTCGCCATCGTCGGCTCCCACAGCACCAACGGCGTCGCCGCGCTGCACTCGCAGCTGCTGCGCACCGAGACGGTCGCCGACCTCGCCGCTGTCTTCCCAGAGCGCTTCGGCAACAAGACGAACGGCGTGACGCCGCGGCGCTGGCTGCTGGGCGCCAATCCGCCGCTCGCCGCCGCGATCACCCGGGCGATCGGCACCGGCTGGGTCACCGATCTCGACGCGCTCGCCCGCCTGCGTCCCCTCGCCGAGGACGCCGCCTTCCGCGCCGCGATCCTCGCCGCCAAGCGCGACGCCAAGGAGCGCTTCGCCGGCTGGCTGCGCGAGCGTCACGGCGTGATGGTCGATCCGGACGGCATCTTCGACACCCAGGTGAAGCGCATCCACGAGTACAAGCGCCAGCTGCTAAACGGTCTTCGCATCGTCGCGCTCTACCAGGACCTGCGCGCCGACCCGGCCCGCGCGGTGCAGCCGCGGACCTTCTTCTTCGCCGGCAAGGCGGCGCCGGCCTACCGCTTCGCCAAGCTCGTCATCAAGTTCCTGAACAACCTCGCCGAGACCATCGACGCCGACCCGCTGGTGCGCGGCCGCCTCAAGGTGGTGTTCCTGCCAGACTACTCGGTATCGCTCGCCGAACGCGTCATCCCGGCCTCCGACGTCTCGAACCAGATCTCCACCGCCGGCTACGAGGCGAGCGGCACCAGCAACATGAAGTTCATGATGAACGGCGCGCTCACCATCGGCACCCGCGACGGCGCCACGATCGAGATGGCGGACGCGGCCGGCGAGGAGACCTTCTTCCTGTTCGGCCTCTCCGCCGCCCAGGTCGCCGACACCCGCGGCTGGTACAATCCGCGCTGGCACATCGAGCACGAGCCGCGCACCCGCGCGGTCGTCGACCTTTTGACGTCCGGCCACTTCAACCGCGACGAGCCCGGCATCTTCGACCCGCTGATCGACAGCCTCACCGGCCGCGACCACTACATGCTGCTCGCCGACCTCGGCAGCTACCTCGAGGCCGACGCGCGCCTGACGGCCCTCTATGCCGATCCCGACGCCTGGGCGCGCACGGTGATCGCCAACATCGCCGCGAGCGGACGCTTTTCGAGCGACCGCACCATCACCGAATACGCCACCGAAATCTGGGGTGCCACCCCCTGCCCCGTCGAATAGCGATCCTTGTCGTGTAGATAGCAGAGATCGCTAAAGCAGCGTCTGCAGCGCCAGCCCCGCCAGTGCTGAGCCGGCGAGCACCGGCACCAGCCCGAGGCGGAAGCGGAAGATCGCCACCGCCGCGGCGAGGGACAGCGCCAGCGCCGCCGGATCGAGGCTGCCGAGCACCGGCAGGTCCAGCGTCAGCGGCCCGACCGCGACCCGCTCGACGGTGCGGAACACGACGTGCAGACCGAACCAGACGGCGAGGTTGAGGATGACGCCGACCACCGCCGCCGTTACCGCGGCGAGCGCGCCCGACAGCGCCGCGTTGCCGCGCACCCGCTCGACATAGGGCGCGCCGACGAAGATCCACAGGAAGGACGGGACGAACGTCACCCACAGCGTCAGCCCGGCCCCGGCGACGCCGGCCGCGAGCGGCGCGAGCCCGCCCGGATCGCGGAAGGCGGCGAGGAAGCCGACGAACTGCAGCACCAGGATCAGGGGCCCGGGCGTCGTCTCGGCGAGGCCGAGCCCGTCGAGCATCTCGCCCGGCGCCAGCCAGCCGTAGGTCGAGACCGCCGCCTGCGCCACATAGGCGAGCACCGCATAGGCGCCGCCGAAGGTCACGACCGCCATCACCGAGAAGAACGCACCGATGCGGCTGAAGACGTCATCCGGGCCGGCGAGGGCGAAGAGCAGCGCGGTCGGAGCGAGCCAGAGCGCGAGCCATACCGCAGCCGTGGCGACGGTCCGCCGCCAGGCGGACGGCGGCGGGTCGTTGATGTGCAGGTCCGCCGCGGCCGTCGCCCCGCCATGCGGCGCACCGGCCCGGAAGGCGTCGGAACCGGCCCGCGTCGCGAGGTAGCCGATCACGCCGGCCGCCAGCACGATCAGCGGAAACGGCACGTGCAGGGCGAAGATCGCCACGAACGCCGCCGCCGCCAGCAGCTTCGCCGGACCCGTCTTCAGCGCCCGCCCGGCGATCCGCACCACCGCCTGCACGACGATCGCCAGCACCGCCGCCTTCAGCCCGAAGAACAGTCCGGCGACGAGCGGCGTCTCGCCGTAGAGCGCATAGGCGACGCTCAGCGCCAGCATCGCCACGGCGCCCGGCAGCACGAACAAGAGCCCGGCGATAAGCCCGCCGCGCACGCCGTGCAGGAGCCAGCCGACATAGGTGGCGAGTTGCTGCGCCTCCGGTCCCGGCAGGAGCATGCAGAAATTGAGGGCGTGCAGGAAGCGCGGCTCGGAGATCCAGCGCCGCTCCTCGACCAGCATGCGGTGCATCAGCGCGATCTGCCCGGCGGGCCCGCCGAAGCTGAGGAGCCCGATCCGCCCCCACACGGCGGTCGCTGCCGCGAGGCTCGGACGCGCCATCGGGTGCCCGGTTTCGACCGTCACCGGCGCGCCCGTCATGTCGTCGTCTCAGATCCGCGGCCCGTTTGCGCAGGTCGGCGAGGTTTTATGCGGAACAGCGCCGCCTCCCGGACGTTTGGGTGCAGGACCAAACAGGAGCGCCTCCACATGATCCTCGCTCTGGCACTTGCCACCTTCGCCTGCGTGCTCGCCGCCGCCGTGATCGACCTTCGCAATACTCCCCGCCCGGCGCTGAGCCGCGCCGGCCGTCCGGAGACCGCGCCAGCCCACACCCCGCCTACCGCGGTGGCGAACCCCGCGCCGATCCGCTGACCAACAGGGCCGGTCGCCGAGCGATCGGCGGCCGGCACCTTTTGCGACAACACTTTCTGTCTCATCGGTGGATCGGATCCCGCCACAACACGTCTTCCGGCTTCTCGACCGGCTCGATGTCGAGGTTGACCACCACCGGGTCCTGGCCGGAGCGCACCAGCACGCATTCGAGCGTCTCGTCGCGGCTCGCGTTGATCTCCTGGTGCGGCACGTAGGGCGGCACGAAGATGAAGTCGCCCGGCCCCGCCTCGGCGACGTATTCTAGCTTCTCGCCCCAGCGCATCCGGGCCTTGCCCTTCACCACGTAGATGATGCTCTCGAGGTCGCCGTGATGGTGGGCGCCGGTCTTGGCGTTGGCGCGGATGCTGACCGTCCCCGCCCAGATCTTCTCGGCCCCGGCGCGCGCCTTGTTGATCGCCGCTGCACGGTTCATCCCCGGCGTCTGCGCCGTGTTCGGGTCGAGGGAATCGCCCGGGATCACCTTTACGCCGTGCTCGCGCCAGTCGACCGTGCCGGCCGCCGGCGCCGCCTCGGCGTGATCGTGGGAATGGCCGTGGTGGGAATGCCCGTCGTGCGAATGATCGTGTGACACGCTGCGCGCTCCTCCGAGTGTTCTTCGCCGCGCTGCCGCAGGCTGCAAGGCCCATCCATCCGGCAGGCCGCCGGCGAAGTCAAAGCGGCGCTGCCGGCCTCACGCCGAAGCCAGCGCCGCCGCCCGCTCGCGCAGCTGGAACTTCTGAATCTTGCCGGTCGACGTCTTCGGCAGCGGCCCGAACACCACCGTGTGCGGCACCTTGAAGCCGGCGAGCCGGCCGCGGCAGTGGGCGACGATGTCGGCAACCGTCACGTCGCCAGCCCCCGGCTTCAGCGTCACGAACGCGCACGGGCTCTCGCCCCATTTCGGATCGGGCCGCGCCACCACCGCCGCCTCCATGACCGCCGGATGGAAGTAGAGCGCCTCCTCGACCTCGAGCGACGAGATGTTCTCCCCGCCGGAGATGATGATGTCCTTCGCCCGGTCCTTGATCTCGACATAGCCGTCGGGGTGGACGACGGCGAGGTCGCCGGTGTGCAGCCAACCGGCGGCGAGCGCCTCGTCGGTCGCCTTCGGGTTGCGGTGGTAGCCCTTCATCACGGTGTTGCCGCGCACCACCAGTTCGCCGATCGTCGCCCCGTCCGCTGGCACGGCCGCGCCGGTCTCGCGGTCGATCACGGCGTCGTCGGAGAGGGTGAGGTTGCGCACGCCCTGGCGCGCCATCAAGACGGCGCGCTCGTCGAGCGGCAGCGCCTCCCAGCCGGGCTGCGGCGCGCAGCCGGTGGCCGGGCCGTAGCACTCGGTCATGCCGTAGAGGTGGGTGAGGCGGAAGCCCATCCGCTCCATGCCGGCGATCACCGCGCTCGGCGGCGCCGCCCCGCCGGTCGCCACCTCCACCGGGCCGTGGCCGAACGCGATCTTGTGGGCGTCGGGCGCATGGATCAGCATCGTCAGCACCACCGGCGCGGCGCAGAGGTGCGTCACTCCGTGCTCGGCGATGAGGCGGAAGATCGCCGCCGTGTCGATCGCCGGCAGGCAGACGTGGCGGGCGCCCACCGCCGTCACCGTCCACGGGAAGCACCAGCCGTTGCAGTGGAACATCGGCAGCGTCCAGAGATAGACGGATTCCGGCCGCACCCCGAAGGTGACGGCGTTGCCGAGTGCGTTCAGGGTGGCGCCGCGGTGGTGGTAGACGACGCCCTTCGGATTGCCGGTGGTGCCGGAGGTGTAGTTGAGGGCGATCGACGCCCACTCGTCCGCCGGCCCCGCCCACACCGACGGCGAGACGGCAGCCAGCGCCGTCTCGTAGTCCTCTGCCCCGAGCGCCGCCCGCATCTCCGTCGCTGCCGCGATGGCGATGACCCGCGGCCGCGGCCCATCGAGTTGCGCCAGCGCGGCCCGCGCCACGCCGGCAAGGCTCGCGTGCACGACGAAAAGCTTCGCCCCGCCGTGTTCCAGGATGAAGGCGACGGTGGCCGCATCGAGGCGCGTGTTGATGGCGTTCAGCACCGCCCCGGCGAGCGGCACGCCATAGTGCGCCTCCAGCATCTCCGCCCCGTTCGGCGCGAGCACCGCCACCGTCTCGCCCGCCCCGACGCCGACCGCCCGCACGAGCGCGGCGAGCCGCGCGGCACGGTCACGGAAGCCGCGGTAGGTGAACCGCCGCTCACCGTCGAAGATCGCCACCTTGTCCGGATAGACATCGGCCGAGCGGCGAAGGAAATCGAGCGGCGTAAGGGGCACGAAGTTCGCCGCGCGCGGCGGCAGCGGGTCGGCGGCAGTCTCCACGGCGATTCCTTCCCTCCCGGCGCTCAGGCGCCGATGTCCCCGTCTCTGGCGGACGGGTGAACCGGCGAACCCTCCGGCAGTCGCGGCGGCCCGTCAATCGACGACGCACGCTTTCCCCGGCCGTGGCGGCGATCAGCACGTGACGAGCGCCGCCGATGAGCTAGTAAGGACGTCCGGTGACGCGGCCGATGGCGGCCGATCGTGGAGACCAGCGATGCCGCCCGCCCGACCCGCCGACCCCTTCGACGTCTCCGGCCGGCGCATCCTGATCACCGGCGCCTCCAGCGGCATCGGCCGCCACGCCGCTTTGATGCTGGCCGCGCGCGGCGCCCACGTCGTGCTCGCCGCCCGCCGCCGGGAGGCGCTGGAGACGGTCGCCGCCGCCGCCCGCGAGGCCGGCGCCGCCGGTGCGGACGTGGTGCCGCTCGACGTTACCGACGCCGCCTCCGTCAAGGCCGCCGTCGCCACGGCGACCGCGACGGCGCCGCTCGACGCCCTCCTCAACAATGCCGGCATCGCCGCCACCGGCCCGGCGCTGGAGCAATCCGTCGAGGGCTTCGACGGCATCCTCGCCGTCGATCTCCGCGGCGCCTTCCTCGTCGCCCAGGCCGTCGCCCGCACCTGGACGGCGGGCAAGCGCGGCGGCGTCGTCGTCAACGTCGCCTCGATCCTTGGGCTCCGGGTGGCGAGCCACGTCGCCCCCTACGCCATCGCCAAGGCCGGCCTCGTGCAGATGACGAAGGCGCTCGCCCTTGAATGGGCGCGCCACGGCATCCGCATCAACGCGCTCGCGCCGGGCTATGTCGAGACCGACATCAATGCCGACTTCTTCGCCACCGAGGCCGGCCAGGCCCTCGTCAAGCGCGTGCCGCAGCGCCGGCTCCTGTCGCTCGCAGATCTCGACGGCCCGCTGCTCCTCCTCCTCAGCGACGCCGGCCGCGGCATGACCGGGGCGGTCGTGGCGGTCGACGGCGGCCACCTCGTTTCCGGATTGTGAGACACACGATGGATTTCTCGCTTTCCCCCGAGATCGAGGCGGTGCGCCGCCGCGTCGTCGACTTCGTCGCCGCCGAGATCCTGCCGGCCGAGGCCGAGCCCGACGTCTTCGACGACCACGAAAACATCCGCCTTGATCGCCTTGCCGTCCTTCGGGAAAAGGCGAAGGCGGCCGGCCTGTGGGCGCCGCAGGCACCGCTTGCCCTGGGTGGCATGGGGCTGCCGGTGGTCGGCTGGGCCGCCTTCTACGAGGCGGCGAACCGCTCGATCTTCGGCCCCGCCGTCTTCAATTGCGCCGCCCCCGACGACGGCAACATCAACCTCTTGTCGAAGGTCGGCACGCCCGCCCAGCAAGAGTGGTGGCTGAAGCCGCTGATCGCCGGCGACGTCCGCTCCGCCTTCGCGATGACCGAGCCGCACCCCGGCGGCGGCTCCGACCCGACGATGATCCAGACCCGCGCCGAGCGCGTCGGCGGCACGTGGGTGATCTCCGGCCGCAAGTGGTTCATCACCGGCGCCGGCGAGGCCGCCCACTTCATTCTCATCGCCCGCACCTCCGACGATCCCCGCCGGGGCCTCACCGCCTTCCTCTTCCACCGCGACCAACCCGGCTGGGAGATCGTCCGCCGCATCGCCATCATGGGTCCCGAGGAACACGGCGGCCACTGCGAGCTCCTGTTCGACGGCCTCGAGGTGGCCGACGAGAACGTCCTGATGGGCGTCGGCGACGGCCTGAAGGCGACGCAGATCCGCCTCGGCCCGGCCCGCCTCACCCACTGCATGCGCTGGCTCGGGCTCGCCAAGCGCTCGATCGACATCGCCATGGACTACGTGTCCGTTCGCGAGGGCTTCGGCATCCGGCTCGCCGAGCGCGAGAGCGTGCAGATCAAGATCGGCGAGGTGATGCACGCCATCGCCATCGGCCGGCTGCTCGTCATGCACGCCGCCTGGCTCCTCGACCAGGGCGGACGCGCGGGCAAGGAGGTGTCGAGCGCCAAGATCCACGTCGCCGACACGCTGCAGCTCGCCGTCGACACCGCCATCCAGCTCTGCGGCGCCCGCGGCTACTCGAAGGATACCGTGCTGGAGTGGATCTACCGCTACGCCCGCCAGGCACGCTTGGTCGACGGCGCGAGCGAGGTCCACAAGATGGTCATCGCCCGCCACGCCATGTCCGGCGGCACCGGCGCCTGGACATGGGGACCGGAGGAGCGGGAGCCGCACCGGTGAGCGAGGCCCCG
>CAMDHY010000160.1 GCA_945898215.1 Pseudoxanthobacter soli DSM 19599
GCTTGTGCCCCCGCCCCGCGACGTGATTTCACTTCGCCCGAAGAAAATACCAGACGAGGGAGGGCCGCGGGTGGCGCGACGCCGGCGTACGACGAGCGAGACCGAGGGCACGGGAACGGCACGGCCCCGCCTCGGCACGCTGAAGATGCTCACGCCCTACGTCGCCCGCCATCGCGGCCGCCTGGCTCTCGCCGCCGGCGCCCTCACCGTCGCGGCGGCGGCGACGCTGACGATCCCGCTCGCGGTGCGGCGGATGATCGACCTCGGCTTCGGCGCCGACGACGCGAGCTTCATCGACCGCTACTTCGGCATGCTCGTGGTGATCGTCGGCGTGCTCGCGCTGGCGAGCGCCGCCCGCTACTACCTCGTTACCTGGCTCGGCGAGCGCGTCGTCGCCGACCTGCGCGCCGACGTCTTCGCCCACGTCGCCCGCCTCGACGCCGGCTTCTTCGACCGCACCCATTCCGGCGAGATCGTCTCGCGGCTTACCGCCGACGCGACGCAGATCAAGAGCGCCGTCGGCACGACGATCTTCTCGGCGCTGCGCAACTTCGTGCTCTGCATCGGCGCCATCGCCATGATGGTGGTGACGAGCCCCGGGCTGTCGCTGCTCGTCATCGTGGCGATCCCGGTGATCGTGCTGCCGCTCTACGGCTTCGCCCGCACGGTCAGGCGCCGCTCGCGTCTCGCCCAGGACCTGATCGCCGAGGCGTCGTCCGACGCCACAGAGGCGATCGGGGCGATGCGGGCGCTGCAGGCCTTCCGCGGCGAGACCGACGCGACGACGCGCTACCGCCGGCGGCTCGAGGCGGCGTTCGAGGCGCTGCGCGGGGCGACGGTGGCGCGCGCGGCGCTGACCGCCGTCGGCGTCTTCCTGGTGTTCTCGAGCGTCGTGGCGGTGCTGTGGATGGGCGCCAACGACGTCCTCACCGGGCAGATGAGCGCCGGCACGCTCGGCCAGTTCGTCCTCTACGCCGTGTTCGCCGCCGGAACCCTCGGTGAGCTGTCGCAGGTGGGCGGCGAGCTCGCCCAGACCGCCGGCGCTGCCGAGCGGCTCGGCGAGTTGCTGGCGACCGTGCCCGCCGTCGCCGATCCGCGCGAGCCGCGGGCGCTGCCGCAGCCGCCGCAGGGCCGCCTCGCCTTCGAGGGCGTGGCGTTCTCCTACCCGACCGGCGACGGCCCGACGCTGCACCACATCGACCTGTCGGTCGCGCCCGGCGAGACGGTGGCGATCGTCGGCCCCTCCGGCGCCGGCAAGTCGACCCTGTTCGCGCTGGCCCTGCGCTTCTACGATCCGACGGCGGGGCGCGTCGTCCTCGACGGCGTCGACCTGCGCGAGGTGCTGCTGGCCGACGTGCGCGGCCGCATCGCGCTGGTGCCGCAGGACACCGTGGTGTTCGCCGGCACCATCCTCGACAACATCCGCCGCGGCCGGCCGGACGCCGACGCGGCGGCGGTGCGCGCGGCCGCCATCGCCGCCCGCGTCGACCGCTTCGCCGAGGCGCTGCCGAACGGCCTCGACACCATCGTCGGCGAGCGCGGCCAGACGCTGTCAGGCGGCGAGCGGCAACGGCTCGCCATCGCCCGCGCGCTGCTCGAGGATGCGCCGATCCTGCTCCTCGACGAGGCGACGAGCGCGCACGATGCCGAGAGCGAGGCGGCGGTGCAGGCGGCGCTCGAAAAGCTGAAGGCCGGGCGCACGACGATCGTCATCGCCCACCGCCTCGCCACCGTGCTGTCGGCCGACCGCATCGTCGTCATGGACGGCGGCCGCATCGTCGAGACCGGCACGCACCGCGAGCTCGTCGCCCGCGGCGGCCTCTATGCCCGCCTCGCCCGCCTGCAGTTCGAGACGGGTGCGGCGGCGCTCGGCGCCGCCGGTTGACGATGTGTCCGCCGGCCCGAGGCCGGCGGATGGCGCTCGGCGCCGCCGGTTGACGATGTCCGCTGGCCGGAGGCCGGCGGATGGCACTCGGCGCCGCCGGTTGACGGCCGTGCCGTCCTAGCGGCCCGCGGTCTCCGCCGCGAGCGCCTCGGCCTCGAGCTCCTTGCGGGCCTCGTTCAGACGGATGCGGGGCTTGGCGATGCCGGCCCGGGTGATCGCCTTGCCGGTCCGCTTCAGCGCGCGCTCGACGGCCCGGACGCCGAGGGAATACTGCGTCTCCGCCAGAAGGGCGAAGGCACCGGCGACGTGGGGCGCGGCCATCGAGGTGCCGCTCTTCGTCCCGATCCCGCCCGGCACGGCCGCGGTGATGAGGGACCCGGGGGCGAGCACGTCGACGAGCTCGGAGTGGTTGGAGAACGACGAGACCTCGTCCTGCTTCGTCGTGCTGCCCACCGCGAAGGCCGCGGACACGCAGGCGGGCGACGAGATCGCGCCGTCGAAGCCGTTGTTGCCGGCGGCGATGACGGTGGCGGTGCGCGCGCGCCGGAGCTTCTGCACGATCCTCGTGAAGGCGGGGTTCTCCTCGTCGCAGTGCGCGACGTACTGCCCGCCGCCGAGGCTCATGTTGACCGCGGCCATGTTGAACCGGGTTTGGCGGAGCCGGTAGACGTGTTCCAGCGCGGCCACCTGATCGCTGGTGTAGCTCAGCACGCAGGGTGCCGGGGAGGAGCCGCAGTCGGCCTGATCGTCGAAGCGGCTGAACACCTGCACGGCGATCAGCCACCCCTTCGGCGCGACGCCCCGCCGGCCGTCGCCGAGCCCCGCCGCGATCGAGGCGACGTGGGTACCGTGGTCGCAGCCGGCGATGCCGCTCGCGCAGTTCCGGCCCGAGCCGGCGTCGGTCGACGACGCAGCGCCATCCGGACAGAGCGACTTCGACTGGCCGGCCACGTTCGAGGAGAAGCAGGCCTCCGCCTTGATGCGCTTGCCGAACATCGGGTGATCGAGATCGACCCCGGTGTCGAGGACGGCGACGCCGTAGCGCCGGCCGAGAAAGCCGAGGTCGTGCACGCGGGCCGCCTGGATCAACGGCACGCTGTCGAGGAGCGTCGGCGGCACCGGCACGTCTTCCTGGACCGTCACGACGCGGTCGTCGGCGATCAGCCGTGCGAGCTCGGCCGCGGTGACCACCATCGACAGGAAGGGAATCGTCTCGTAGCGGCGGACGCCGTCGTCGCCCGCTGGGTCGCCGCCGCCCGCGGCCGCCGTTCGCGTGCGACCAAAGACGGTGGTGAGCACCCCGTCCTGGACCTGGCGGAGCGTCGCCTGTTCACGGGCGGCCGCCATCGGCGCGGCCGCGTCGTCGGAGGGCATGTCGACAGCGAGCCCGGCGATGACCTTGATGCGTCCGTGCCGGCGCGCCTGCGCCGCGAGATCAGCCGTGGCGCCGCCACCGGAGGCTTGGGCCACCGGGGCACGCTTGTCGAGGAAGACCGGTGCGCGGTCCCACGGCTCGGCTGCGGTCGCGGCGGTTGCGGCCGCCAGCGCGACCGCGAGGAGCACCGACCTCCAGCCGGTGCGCAGGGGCAACATAGTCGGCATAGGTCCGCCTCACTCTTCCCGAACCACGGGCCGCATCGTCCGTGGTGTCTCCGGTTCGGATGCCGATGCCGCCGCCTCAGCTGCCGGCTTCGGCCTGCAGCAGCTTGCGGGCGGCGTCGACGTCGATGCGCGGCTTGGAGCGATCGCCCCGCCGGACGCGCTTGCCGGTCTCGACCAGGGCCTGCTGGATGTCGGAGAAGCTCGCCGACGGCGCCGCCTCCCGCAGGATCGCGATCGCTCCGGCGACGTGGGGGGTGGCCATCGACGTGCCGCTGAGGGTGGCGTAGCCGCCCGGCACCGCCGCCAGGATCTCCGAGCCCGGGGCGACGACGTCGATCAGCGCACCGTAGTTCGAGTAGGACGCGACCTTGTCGCGATCGGTGGAGGCGGCGACGGCGATCACCGCGGCGACGCAGGCCGGTCCGGAAATCGCCTTGTCGAGACCGCTGTTGCCCGCGGCCGCCACCGTGGCGACGTCGGCGTCCTTCAGCTTGCGGACGATGTCCGTGAACGCCGGCACGACTTTGTCGCAGGCCTTCTCGTAGGCGCCCGCACCGAGGCTGAAGTTGGCGGCGGCGATGTTGTCCTTCTTGCGCTGCTTGTAGACGTGCTCAAGGCCGGCGATCTGGTCGCTGGTGTAGCTCAGCACGCACGGCGCCGGCCGCGAGCCGCAGTTTTCCTTCTTGTCGAAGCGGCTGAAGATCTGGATGGCGACGAGATCGGCACCCGGGGCGACGCCGGTGCGGCGCGACGAACCGCCGACGGCGATCGAGGCGACGTGGGTGCCGTGGTCGCAGCCGGAGATCGAGGTGGCGCAGTTGCGCGCGGCGCCGCTGCCGACCGCCTTCGACTTGCCGCCCGGGCAAAGCGACTTCGACACGCCGCGCGCGTTGGTCGAGAAGCACGCCTCGCTGGCGATGCGCCCCTTCAGCATCGGGTGCTTGGTGTCGAAGCCCGTGTCCAGCACGGCGACGGCGAAGCCGCGTCCGTTGAAACTGGCGTCCTGCGCCTTGTCGGCCCGGACGATACGGATGCTGTCGTGCAGCAACGGCGGCGCCGGCACGTCCTCCTGGATCGACAGCACGCGGCCGTCGGCGATCAGCCGCTCGAGCTCGGCCGGGGTGACCGTCAGCGACAGGAAGGGAATGATCTCGTAGCGCCGGATGCCGGCCTCGGACGCCGCGCCGGCGCTCGTCGCGGAAGGCGACGCACCGAAGGTCGCGGCGATGACGGCGTCCTGCACCGCCGCGAGCGCCGTGGAGGCGGCGGCGTCGCTACCGGCCGTCGCGGCCGTGGACGGCACGTCGAGCTCGACCAGGACGCGGATGCTGCCCTGCTTGCGCGCAACTGCCACGAGGCCGCCGTCGGCGTCCCGGCCCGAGGCCTGGGATGCGGCGGCCTGGGGCACGGGCTCGCGTTTGTCGAGAAAGGCGGGATTGCGCTCCCACGGCTCGGCCGCCGAGGCGACGGCCGGAACGAGCAGAAGTGCGAGGGCGACGACCGTCGCGGTGGCGCGGGGAGAGAACCGGCGGCTCGGGGTAGTCGGCATGAGGACGCATCCAACAGGTGATTTAGGCGTCCTCTATAGACGCTTCGGTGACAAGCTGCACCCTCAGGTAGCCGACGAAACGCCGTCCCACCGGCGGCAGTGCCCCGCCGGTCACGGCGAAGGGGCCGCACCGTCCTGCGACGAGCGGCCCCGAGGGCGGAAAGCGTGGGGGGAAGAGCGTGGCGTGCGGACGAGCGCGCGGCGCGCGCCGGTCAGTCGGCGGCCGCCTGCTGCGCCTCCGCCTGGGCCTGCAGCTCCAGGCGAGCGTCGTTGAGCAGGATGCGCGGCTTGGTGACGCCGGCGCGGATGACCGGGAGGCCGGTGGCCTTCAGCACCGTCTCGATCTCCTTCACGGTCGCGGTCGGCAGGGACTGCTTCAGCACGGCGAACGAGCCGGCGACGTGGGGCGCCGCCATCGAGGTGCCGCTCAGCGTGGCCGATCCGCCGGGGACCGCCGCGGTGATGAACGAGCCGGGCGCCATCACGTCGACGAGCTCCGAGTGGTTGGAGAAGCCCGAGACGACGTCTTCCTTGGTCGTCGAACCGACCGCCACGGCCGCCGAGACGCAGGCCGGCGAGGAGATCGAGCCGTCGAAGCCGTTGTTGCCGGCGGCGATGACGGTGGCGATGCCGTTCTTGCGCAGCTTCTTGACGATGGCGGTGAACGCCGGGTTGTTGCCATCGCAGTTCTCGAAGAACTGGCCGCCGCCGAGGCTCATGTTGACCGAGGCGATGTTCAGGGTGTTGCGCAGCGCGAAGACGCGCTCGAGGCCGGCGATCTGGTCGCTCGTGAAGCTCAGCACGCACGGTGCCGGCGCGGAGCCGCAGTCACCCTGGTTGTCGAAGCGGCTGAACACCTGCACGGCGATGAGGGTTGCCTTCGGCGCGACGCCGCGCACACCGCCACCGCCGCCGACGGCGATCGAGGCGACATGGGTGCCGTGGTCGCAGCCGAAGATGTTGATCTTGCAGTTCTTGCCGGAGCCGGTCTTGGTCGATTCCGCCACGCCCTTCGGGCAGACGGATTTCGACTGGCCGCCGAAGGTGGAGGAGAAGCACGCCTCCGACCCGATGCGGTTGCGGAAGGTCGGGTGATTGATGTCGACGCCGGTGTCGAGGACCGCCACGGCGACGCCGCTGCCGGTGAAGCCGGCGGCGCGGGTGACGTCGGCCTGGATCAGCGGCACGCTCTGGACGAGCGTCGGCGGGACGGGCACGTCCTCCTGGATGGTCGTCACGCGGCCGTCGGCGATCAGCCGCTCGAGCTCGGACGGCGTCACCACCATCGACAGATAGGGAATCGCCTCGAAGCGGCGGACGCGGGCGTCCTCGCCGGACGACGCACCAGCTGCGGTGCGGGTGCGGCGGTTGAAGACGTTGGCGACGACGGCGTCCTGCACCGCCTTCAGGCTCGCCTTCTCGCGGGCCGCGGCGGTGGGCGTGATCGCCTCCTCGGACATCGCGACGTCGAGGCCGACGAGGACCTTGATGCGGCCCTGGCGGCGGGCCTGGGCGGCGAGATCGGAAACGCCGCCGCCGCGGCCGGAGGCCTGCGCCACCGGCGCGCTCTTGTCGAGGAAGGCCGGCGCGCGGTCCCACGGCTCCGCCGCCACCGCGGCTCCGCCGGTCGCAACGGCGAGGGCGAGGGCGGCGGCGCCGAACGTCAGGCGCGCGGAAGTGCGGCTGCGGATCGTCTGGGTCTTCGTCATGTCCCGCTCCCGGGGTTCGAGTCTGGACGCGACACTGGTCGCCCCGGTCAGAAAACAGATTAGACGGTTTCGATCTGTGAAGTGCATCACACCTTGTCTAGATCACGGCGACGGCGTTCGACGATCCGCTCCCGCGCCGTCGAATCGCCGGAGGATCGACGGCGCGAGTTCGGGTCGGACGAAAGGGTCGACGGTCGTGGCCGGGCGACGCGGCCGAGCGATGTGGTTAACGAGCGTGGTTAAGCCACGTGGTTAACGGCGCCTTAAGGGTTGCCGGGGCAGCGTGGCGGGGATCGCGGGGCCAGGTCAGCGGGTCCTCGCCGACGCCCCGCCTGGAGCCGTCCCGATGCCCTCGTCGCGTCCCGCGAGCAGCGTTCTCGTCGTCCTGTTGCTGGCCCTCGCCTCGCCCGCCTTTGCGGCGACGGCCTCGGTCGGGCCGGACGACGACGTCGTCGCCCGCGCCATCGCCGCAGCCGCGGCGGAGGACGGGGCCGAGCCGGTCGATCCGTCGGCGGACGATGACACCGCAGCCCCCGGCCCCGCCGATCCCGCGGCGACGGCAGCGGCGGCCGGGCCCGCCCCGGCGGACGACGGCCAGGCGCCGGTGCTCGTGCACGACGAGGACATCCTGCCAGAGGAGACGAGCCGCGCCGGCTTCTACGTGCGCGGCGACATTGGTGCCGCCCTGTTCGCGACGCCCACGGCGACGCTCCCCGCCCCCGTCGGGCGCTTCCGCTCGCCCTCGATCGACCCGGCCGTCACCTTCGGCGCCGGCCTCGGCTACGACTTCGGCGGCTGGCTGCGCACCGACGTGACCCTCGACGCGGTCGGCAGCGGCGGCTTTTCCGCCCGCTCCGTCTGCGCCGGTTGCGCCGGCGGCGGCTTCACCCGCGAGCGCGCCGACGTTTCGGCGCTCGCCGCCCTCCTCAACGCCTATGTCGAGTTCGACGGCGTGGTGCGACCCTATGTCGGCGGCGGCATCGGCGTCTCCCGCGTCGAGGCGACGGACTGGCGCACCACCCGCCCGGACGGCCGCACCGGCCGGCGGCCGGACGCCGAGGGCTGGAACTTCGCCTGGGCACTCGCCGGCGGCGTCGGCTTCGACGTCGCCGACAACGTCACCCTCGACGCCGGCTACCGCTACCTCACCCTCGGCTCCGCCGAGACGGGTCGCACGGCGATCGGCGGCGGCGGCGGACGCGGCCGCGCCGAGCTCGAGGACGTCGCGGTTCACTTGGTGCGCCTCGGGGTGCAGGTGCGCTTCCCCTGAACCGCGGCCTGCCGCGCCGCGCCTCGACTCCCGCCGCGGCGCGGTGCTATGGACCGACGACCCTTCCATCCCCCCTTGCGACCGCCGACGCGCGCCTGCGCCCCGGCCCGCGGCGCGCGACGGTGCCATGACCAACCGGCTCTATCACGG
>CAMDHY010000161.1 GCA_945898215.1 Pseudoxanthobacter soli DSM 19599
ACGCCGACGGCAGGCGTGCCTACACGGCGAACGTCGGCTCCAACGACGTCACCGTCATCGACGTCGCCGAGCGCCGGGCGGTCGGCACGGTCGCGGTCGGCGAGCGGCCCTATGCGGTGGCGCTGTCGGGCGGGCGGGGGTTCTCGACCGACCAGTACGCCGAGACGGTGACGGCCTTCGACCTCGCCACCCTGAAACCTCTCGGTGCGATCGCCGTCGGCGAGTATCCGGAAGGCATCGAGACGGCGAGCGACGGGCGGATCGTCGTCGCCAACTGGTTCTCCAACGCCCTGTCGGTGATCGACCCGGCGACGCTGGAGGTGGTGGCGGAGGTGCGCGTCGGCGACGGCCCGCGCGCCTTCGGGACGTTCCTGCGGAGCAGCCCGTGAGCGAGGACCGGTCTGCGGCGAGTGGCTCCCCGCTGCGCTGGACGCAGTCGCTGCGCATTCACCTCGCCGTCCTCATCGTCGGGCTGCTGATCGCCGTGGCGATGCCGCTGGTGCTGCTCTCTTATGGGCAGGGACACGAGACGGCGCTCGACGGAGCACGCCGGCAGATGCAACTGCTCGCCGAGCGCGTTTCCGACCGCCTGTCGGTTCTCGTCGCCGGCAGCCTCGCGCCGGTGACACTGGCAAGCGTCGCAACACAGTTCGCGCCGCCCGTCGATGCAGCGCTGCCGGCCAAGCAGGCGATGCTACAGCGGATGCTGGCTTCGGCGCCGGAGATCGATACGGCCTATGTCGGTTATGCGGACGGCGGCTTCCTGCAGGCGGTGAAGCTCGACGACGACGGCTGGCGCCGGGCCTCGCGCGCACCGGAGGCGGCGGTCACGGCCGTGCGTCTGCTGCAACGCGCCGGCACCGCCGACGCCACCGAACGCTGGACGTTCTTCGACGCCGCCGGCGCGCCCGTCGGGGCGGGCGAAGCGCGCCCGACGCGCTTTGATCCCCGCAGTCGGCCCTGGTATCGCGCGGCGATTGCCGAGGCGCCGCGGCCCGCTCTGAGCGACCCTTATGCGATGGCGACGACCGGCTCCGTCGGCATCAGCCTGTCTCGGGTCGGAGCCGATCTCGGTGGTGCCGTCGTCGCCGTCGACGTGCTGCTCGACACCGTCGGACAGTACCTCGTCGATGCCCGTCTATCGCAGCACGCCGAGGCCTTTGTGTTCGATCGCGACGGCCGGCTCACTATGCATTCCACTCGGCGCATCGCCGACCAACTGCCTGACGCGATCGGCTCGCGCGCGGGCATGAACGATCTGCGGGCCCTGCCGGAAGCCGGGCTGGTGCGGATCGCCCAGGCGATGCTGCCCGAACGCCAGCCGGGGGAGACCCTGCTGCAGACCTTCGAGCACGAGGGGCAGTCGTGGCTGATCCATCTGTCGGGCGGCGGAACGGGAACCCTCACCGAAGGGGCGACGGTGGTGGTCGCAGCACCCGAAGCGGACTTCACCGCCGACACCATCGCTCTCTTGCGCCATGGCGTCATGATCGCCTCCGGCGTGCTCTTCGCCGGCATCCTCGCGGCGCTGTTCGTCGCCATCGCCATCAGCCGCTCGCTCGCCGCCCTGACCCGGCAGGCGCAGCGCTTCGAGGCGCTCGACCTCGCGCCCGGACTGCCGATCAACTCGCGCATCAGCGAGGTGATGGCACTCGCCAGCGCCATGACGGCGGCGCGCAACGCCGTGCGCTCGTTCGCCCTCTACGTGCCGAGCGAGGTGGTCCGCCTGCTCGTCGGCGACGGCCGCTTCAGCGGCCGGGTGGCGGAGCGGCGCGAGGTGACGGTGCTGTTCACCGATATCCGCGACTTCACGACGATCTGCGAGACCCACGAGCCCGAGGCGGTGGTGGCGATGCTGTCGGCCTATTTCGACGTGATGAGCGGCTGCATCCGCGACCACGGCGGCGCCATCATCCAGTTCCTCGGCGATTCCGTCTACGCCATGTGGAACGCACCGATCGAGGACGCGCACCATGCCGACCATGCGGTCTCGTGCGCCCTGTCGCTGGCGGCCCGCATCGAGGCCTACAACGCCGAGCAGGCGGCGCTCGGCAAGCCGGTGCTGGTCACCCGCTTCGGCCTGCACACCGGCACTGCCGTCGTCGGCAGCATGGGTGCCGCCGACCGCCTGCAGTACACGGCGATCGGCGACACGGTGAACGTCGCCTCGCGGCTCGAGGGCATCAACAAGGAATTCGGCACGACGATCCTGGCGAGCCGGCAGGTGAGGGACCACGCCACCGGCCCCTTCCACTTCCGTCCGCTCGGCAGCGTGCAGGCGAAGGGCCGGGCCGAGGCGATCGAGATCTACGAGGTATGGGCGGGGTAGGGGGCAGCCGGTTCGGCCGCGAGCATCGCCACCGCCACCGCGGGTGCCGCGCGGCCGGCCCAGAGGGCGGCTTCCGGCGCGACCGACAGCAGCGAGGCGAACGGCACCACCGGCCGCGCTAGCCGTGCCGCCAGACGCTGCGCCAGGAAGGAGCCGATGCCGGCCGACACCACCGGCGCATCGTCCGGCAGCGGCGTGCGCGACAGCACCTGCGCGGCGGCGTCGTGCAGGTTTCGCAGCTGCCGCTCGGCGAGATGACGCGCCACGCCAAGCCACTCCGCCTCTGACGCATCCTCGGTGTCGCGGCCGAGCTGGCGGGCGAGGCGGGCGCGGCTTTCGGCGACCGACTGGCCACGGCCATCGGCGGTGGCGTGCTGGTCGACGCCCTCCGGCAGCGCGCCGGTAAGGCGGTGCACGTCGGCGATGGTGGCGAAGTGCTCGTTCATCAGCGGCTGCCAGATGCCGGCGAACGGCACGCGGTCGGCCACCGCCATCAGCGAGGTGCGCGTCGCGCCGGTGTAGACGAGTTCGCCCGCGGCGAGGCGCTCGGCGTCGGTGTAGCCGGTGGCGGCGTCCGCGCCGGCGCGGACGGCTAAGAGGTCGGCTGTGGTCGAGCCGATATCGACCAGCAACGCGTCGGGCAACACGCCCGCCACGACGCTTGCGGTCGCGTGCCAGTTCGCCGAGGCGATGCCGCGGACATGGTCGGCAGCGGCGGCGAGGGGGACGAGGCCGGCAGGGCCGGCATAGAGGAAGACGGTCTCGTTGCCGAACGCCTGCCCGATCCGCCGCGCCACCTGCGCGACGCCGTCGCGGCGGCTCTCGAAGGTGTCTGCGAGCTCGGCAGTGATGACGACGCCGATGCGGTCGACGGGGCCGAGGAAGGCCCGCGCCTCGGCGAGCGCCACCTCCAGCCGGTCGATGCCCTGCCACAGCGGCGAGGCGATCTGCGTCACCGCGACGACGCGGCCATCCACCAGGCGTGCCGCCTTGACGTGGGCGCCGCCGACGTCCAGACCGGCGATGGCCGTCTGCCTGGCCTTCAGAGGGTGGTCCATCCCGTGTTCACCGTCGTCCCGGTCGTCGACATCCGCAACGGCATCGCCGTGCAGGCCCGTGCCGGTGATCGCGCGAACTATGCGCCGCTGTCGAGCCCCCTGGTGACGACGCCCGAGCCGGTGACGGCGCTCAAGGGCCTGATGAGCCTGTTCCCGTTCCGCGCCGTCTATGTCGCCGACCTCGACGCCATCGAGCGCGGCCAGCCGAACGAGGCGGCCGTCGCGGCGATGGCGGTGGCCGCGCCGACGACCGAGCTCTGGCTCGACGCCGGCGTGGCGAGCGAGGCGGCGGTGCGCGGCGCGCGCGGCTGGGGCGCCGGGCGGGTGGTGATCGGCAGCGAGAGCCAGGCGGGGGATGACGCCGGCCTCGCCGTGCGCCTGGAGCAGGCCGGCGTGCCGGTGGCGCTGTCGCTCGACTTTCACGGCGAGGCGTTCGCCGGTCCGCCGGCGCTGTGGTCGGACCCGGCGCTGTGGCCGGAGACGCTGATCGTCATGACGCTCGCCCGCGTCGGCACCGGCAGCGGCCCGGATCTCGCACGTCTTTCCGACGTGAAGGACCGCGCCGGCGAACGCCGCGTGTTCGCCGCCGGCGGCGTGCGCGGGCCGGACGACCTCGCGGCGCTCGCCGCGGCCGGCATCGCCGGGGCGCTGATCGCGACCGCCCTGCACGACGGCCGCATCGGCGCCGCCGACCTCGCCCGCTGGGGCTGAGGCGCCGCGGTCAGCTTCGGGCGTCAGCGAAGCGCGTAGGGACCGCGGTAGACTGGCTCCGGTGCGGGGGAGGCCGTCATCGCGGCGGCAACAGCCTCCGCTGTCGGAGGCCTCTTGCGTGCCGTCTCGCGGATCACCGTCAGCGCCGCCGCCGAGAACTCGCGAAGCGCTCGGCCGCTGATGTTGCGGATCGTGTCGCAGGCCTGATGATAGCAGGCGTCGTAGGGCTCGCCGGCGCTGCCGCCATAGCGCCGCTGCTGCGACTTCGTCTTGTCGCCCTCCGCCCCGGAGAAGAGGCCGGCGGCCGGAATGCCCGCCTCGATGAAGGCGAACGTGTCGGTCCGCCCATCGGAATCGGTATGGCCGGAGGCGAGGCCGTCGCGCTCAAACGCCGCGCGGAAGCGGTCGCCGAGCGCCTCCGATGCCGCATTGCCGCGCGTCGTGTCGACGAAGCGGACGAAGTTCGGCGAGCCGACCATGTCGAAGTTGAGGTAGGCGAAGATCTGCTTCCGCTCGCGATTCGGCAGCGTCGTCACATAGTGCGTCGAGCCGAACAGCCCGAGCTCCTCGGCGCCCCACAGGGCGAAGCGCACGCGGTTGCGGGGCTTTTCCCAGCGCTCCGCGAGCCGCTGCGCCGCCACCAGCACGAGGGCGGTGCCGGAGCCGTTGTCGTTGATGCCCGGCCCCTCGAGAACCGAATCGAGGTGGCCGCCGACCACCAGCGTACGGTCGGGGTCGCCCTTGCGGCTGTCGGCGATGACGTTCCACGTCGTCTTTCGCTGCGTCCTGGCCCGGATGTCGACCTTCACCACCGTCCGGCGCGCCTCTGCGCTGCGGAACAGGTCGCGGCCGGCCTCGTAGCTGAGGAAGACGGCCGGCACCGCGTTGCCCTCCGCGGCGATCACCGGGATCGCCTCCTTGTTGCCTGCCGTGCCGAGGTTGAAGATCAGCACAGCCTTGGCGCCCGCCCGGCGGGCATTGTCGATCTTGTCGCTGAAGAAGCAGGTGCCGCGCTGCACGAGCGCGATGGCGCCCTTGGTCTCCGGCGGGAAGTCGTCGGGGCTGCAGCCGCTCGCCAGGCCCACGCCGTCGGCCGGCGGAGGCACACGGATGCCGCGCGCCGGCACGATCGCGCCCTGCACGGAACCGGAGCCGGAATAGTCAAAGACGAGATAGTCGCGCTCTTCGCGCAGCCGGCGCGCCTCCGGCCGCACCTGCGCGACCACGGGCTTCTTCACGAGCTCGAAGGACGTCACCTCGAAGGGCTGACGCGTCACCTCGTAGCCGGCCCTCTCCAGCACCTTTACCGCATAGTCGACCGACGCCCGGTAGCCGGGGGTGCCGGCGGCGCGATTGCCGCCATTCTCGTCGGCGATCCGCTGCAGCGCCTCGAGGTGCCGTTCCATCCGTGACGCGGCATCGGCCGGTGCCGTCTGCGCGGTGGCGGGCAGCACGTTGGCCGACAGCGCCAGTGTGAAGGCGGCGAGGGCCGGAACACAGAGCGGAACGAACCTGGAGAGATGCTTCGACATCGGGCGTTCCTCTTGTTGAACCATTGTCTTGGCCACAGGCTATCAGAGTGCCGTCCGGGCATTGGAAGAAAGATTTTCGCTCGTTCTCGCCACGGTTGGAACCGCCCCCTCGTGCCGGCGTTTATGAGCAAGCCAACCGAGCCGCCTTGCACCGAGGCGTCGGTGGGTGAGGAGGCCGGGACGACTGCGACGGTGTTCCCCCGCCCGGCGCGTCAGTCCCGGCCCCCGTTCCATCCGGGGGCGGCCTCCGCAGCTTCAGATACTCGAAGGGCGCCAGCGGACCGCCGGCGCCCTTTGACCTGTTGAAGGCTCGCGTCGCCGGTCAGCCGGCTTTCGCCACCGCCCGCTTCGCCATCACCGTCACAAGGTGGGCGCGGTACTCCGAGGAGCCGTGGATGTCCGACAGCATGTCGCCGGCCGGAACGGTGATCGAGGCGACCGCCTCGGGCGACCAGTTGGCGGCGAGCGCCTGCTCCATCGCGGTGACGCGGAAGGCGCCCGAGGAACCGACGCCGGTGGCGGCGACACGCACGCCGTGGGCCGTCTTGGCGACGAACACGCCGCACATCGCATAGCGCGAGGCCGGGTTGCGGAACTTCTCGTAGGCGGCCTTGTGCGGGACAGGGAACGACACCTTGGTGATGATCTCGCCGTCCTCGAGCGCCGTCTCGAACAGGCCGGTGAAGAACTCGTCGGCCGGGATCGAGCGCTTGTTGGTGACGACGGTGGCGCCGAGCCCGAGCAGGGCGGCGGGATAGTCGGCCGCCGGGTCGTTGTTGGCGACCGAGCCGCCGATCGTGCCCATGTGGCGCACCGCCGGGTCGCCGATCATGCCGGCGAGCGCGGCCAGCGCCGGGATCGCCCGCGCCACGTCGGCGGAGGCGGCGACCTCGGCGTGCTTCGTCGCGGCGCCGATCGTCACGGTGTCGCCGGTGACGGTGATGCCCTTCAGTTCGGCGAGCTTGCCGATGTCGACGAGGTGCTCCGGCGCGGCGAGGCGCTGCTTCATCGTCGGCAGCAGCGTCTGGCCGCCGGCCAACAGCTTCGCCTCGCTGGAAGAGGCGACGATCGACGCGGCATCCGCGACGCTCGCCGGGCGGTGGTAGGTGGTCTCGTACATCTGTCTCGTCCCTCCGTCCCGGTGCGGCCGCTCGGCCGGCGGGAGCGTCAAGCGATGAAAGGGGCGGCCGCCGGGGTGCGGCGGCCGCGGGTCAGTTCGTCACTCGGCCGCCATCGGCCGGCGCGCCGCCTGGGCGGCCTTCCAGACGACCTGCGGGGTCGCCGGCATCGGCAGTTCGCGAACGCCGAGCGCATCCGTGATGGCGTTGATCACCGCCGGCGTCGAGCCGATGCAGCCGGCCTCGCCGCAGCCCTTCATGCCGAGCGGGTTGCCCGGGCAGATGGTCTCGGTGGTCATCACGTTGAACATCGGCAGGTCGTCGGCGCGCGGCATGCAGTAGTCCATGTAGGACGCCGTCAGGATCTGCCCGCCGCTGTCGTAGGTGCAGCCCTCGAGCAGCGCCTGGCCGATGCCCTGCGCCAGTCCGCCGTGCACCTGGCCCTCGACGATCATCGGGTTGATGATCTTGCCGAAGTCGTCGGCGGCGACGAACTGGACGATCTCCACCACGCCGGTGTCGGGGTCGACCTCGACCTCGCAGATGTAGGTGCCGGCCGGGAAGGTGAAGTTCGTCGGGTCGTAGAACGACGTCTCCTTCAGGCCCGGCTCCATGCCGGCGGGCAGGTTGTGGGCGGTGTAGGCGGCGAGCGCCACCTGGAAGAACGGCATCTCCTTGTCGGTGCCGGCGACCTTCAGGTTGCCGTTCTCGATGATGATGTCGTCCTCGGAGGCTTCCAGCTGGTGGGCGACGATCTTCTTCGCCTTCGCCTCGACCTTCTCGAGTGCCTTCAGGATGGCGCTCATGCCGACCGCGCCGGAGCGCGAGCCGTAGGTGCCCATGCCGAACTGCACCTTGTCGGTGTCGCCGTGGACGATCGAGACCGACGAGGTCGGCACGCCGAGCCGCTCTGAGACGAGCTGCGCGAAGGTCGTCTCGTGGCCCTGGCCGTGGCTGTGCGAGCCGGTGAGCACCTCGATGGTGCCGACCGGGTTGACGCGCACCTCGGCCGATTCCCACAGGCCGACGCCGGCGCCGAGGGATCCGACCGCCTGCGACGGCGCGATGCCGCACGCCTCGATGTAGCAGGAGAAGCCGATGCCCCGGAGCTTGCCGCGCCGCGCCGCCTCCGCCTTGCGGGCCGGGAAGCCGGCATAGTCGGCGGCCTTCAGCGCGGCGTCGAGCGTCGCGTCATAATCGCCGACGTCGTAGCACATGATCACCGGCGTCTGGTGCGGGAAGGTGCGGATGAAGTTCTTCCGCCGGAGCTCCGCCGGGTCGACGCCGAGCTCGCGCGCCGCCGTCTCCATCAGCCGCTCGACGACGTAGGTCGCCTCCGGCCGGCCGGCGCCGCGATAGGCGTCGACGG
>CAMDHY010000162.1 GCA_945898215.1 Pseudoxanthobacter soli DSM 19599
CCCCCGCGAGGGGGGAGGGTTCGCGTCTGCAGATGCCGCGAGCTCTCCCGTCCATCGGACCCACACCCAATGAGCCGCGGCGCGCTTCCCGGCTGGGTCGACTACGGCCTCGTGCCGCTCCTCAACGTCGTCGCGGCGTTCCTCATCTCCGGCGTCGTCGTCCTGTTCATCGGCGAGAACCCGCTCGAGGCGGCGCGCGTGCTCGCCTACGGCGCCTTCGGCTACGGCGACGGCTTGGGCCACACGCTGTTCTATGCGACGAACTTCGTCTTCACCGGACTGGCGGTGGCCGTCGCTTTCCACGCCGGCCTCTTCAACATCGGCGCGGAGGGCCAGGCGGCGCTCGGCGGCCTCGGCTGCGCCTTCGCCTGTCTCGCCCTCGACCGCTACGTGCCGTGGTGGGTGACGTTCCCCGTCGCCATCGTCGCCGCGGCCGCCTTCGGTGCCCTGTGGGCGCTGATCCCGGCCTGGCTGCAGGCGGCGCGCGGCAGCCACATCGTCATCACGACGATCATGTTCAACTTCATCGCCTCTGCCCTGATGAGCTGGCTGCTCGTCGACGTCATCAAGCGACCTGACTCGATGCAACCCGAGACGCGGACCTTCGAAGCGGGCGGCCAGCTGCCGCAATTCCGCGAGTTCATCCCCGACCTCGGCCAGTCACCGCTGAACGTCTCGGCCATCATCGCTGTCGCCGCCCTCGTCGGCGTCTGGGTGCTGATCTGGCGCACCCGCCTCGGCTACGCCATGCGCGCCTTCGGCCTCAACCCAACGGCCGCCGGCTATGCCGGCATCTCGGCCGTCGGCATCACGGTCGTCGCCATGCTGATCTCCGGCGGCCTCGCCGGCCTGATGAGCCTCAACGAGGTGATGGGCGCCCAGGGCCGCCTGCTGCTCGACTTCACCGCCGGCGCCGGCTTCGTCGGCATCGCGGTCGCCCTGATGGGCCGCGCCCACCCCGTCGGCATCCTGTTCGCGGCGATCCTGTTCGGCGCCCTCTACCAGGGCGGAACGGATCTCGCCTTCGAGATGCAGAACATCACCCGCGACATGATCATCGTCATCCAGGGCCTCGTCATCCTGTTCGCCGGCGCGCTGGAGCACATGTTCCGCCCCGCCCTCATCGCCCTCTTCGCCCCGCGGGCGGCGCAGCCGAGGGCCGCGTGATGGACGTGTTCGTGCTCGTCCTGCAGGTGCTCGACGCCACCGTCCGCATCGCCACGCCGCTGCTGCTGGCGGCGCTGGCCGGCCTCTATTCGGAGCGGGCCGGCGTCTTCGACATCGGGCTCGAGGGCAAGATGCTGGTCGGCGCCTTCGCCGCCGCCGTCGCCGCCTCGGTGACGGGGTCCGCCTGGATCGGGCTTCTCGCCGGCATCGGCGCCGCCTGCACGCTGGCCCTCGTCCACGGCTTCGCCAGCATCACCGCGCGCGGCAACCAGATCGTCTCCGGCGTGGCGCTCAACTTCGTCGCCCTCGGGCTGACGGCGCTGCTCGGCCACAGCTGGTACGGCCAGGGCGGCAAGACCCCGCAGCTCCCCCCGGAAGCCCGCTTCGGCTCCATCGAGCTGCCCTTCGCCGAGACGCTCGCCGGCGTGCCGGTGCTCGGGCCGATCTATGCCGACGTGATCTCCGGCCACAACCTCCTCGTCTACTTGGCCTTCCTCGCCGTCCCCTTCACCGCCTGGGTGCTGTTCCGCACCCGCTTCGGCCTGCGCCTGCGCGCCGTCGGCGAGAGCCCGGCGGCGGTCGACACGGCCGGCATCTCCGTCGCCTTCCTGCGCTACCGGGCGGTGCTGATCTGCGGCGTGCTGTGCGGCGTCGCCGGGGCGTACCTGTCGATCGCCCAGCTCGCCGGCTTCAGCCGCGACATGACCGCCGGCCGCGGCTTCATTGCGCTCGCCGCCCTCATCTTCGCCAAGTGGATGCCGGGCAACGTCATGTGGACGTGCCTCCTCTTCGGCTTCCTCGACGCCGCCGCGATCCGCCTCGAAGGCACGCCGATCCCGCTGATCGGCGCCATCCCGGTGCAGGTCTTCCAGGCGCTGCCCTATGTGCTGACGGTGGTCCTGCTCGCCGGCTTCATCGGCCGGGCCGTCCCGCCGAAGGCCGGCGGCGTGCCCTATGTGAAGGAACGCGGATGAGGGGGCAGAGGATCGAGGGGCGAGTGTTCGCGATGGGCAGGCCGGCAGTCGGGAGCTCGCCTCTTGCGCACATCTTCAGCATGGAACGTAAACCCTCCCCCCTCGCGGGGGAGGGTAGGGAGGGGGGGCCGCCGCGAACTCGGCGTCTGAAGTCTTCTCCCGATCAGGCGCCTGAAGGTTCGCCCGCGGCAGCACCTTGTCACCCCGCCGGCCTCTCACCCGCGGCGCCCCCCCTCCCTGCCCTCCCCCGCAAGGGGGGAGGGTTCGCGTCACCCCTTGCGATATCTGTCGCAGCTGATCTCGTTGAAGGGTTCGCGTCGCAGTCGGGGCTCCGCCGATGACCGACGACACCACCCTCGCCGCCCTCTTCGCTGCCGCCGCCGCCGCCCGCGAGAACGCCCACGCGCCCTATTCGCGCTTCCACGTCGGCGCCGCCGTGCTGTCGGAGAGCGGCGTCGTCTACGCCGGCTGCAATGTTGAGGTCGCGAGCTTCCCCGAGGGGTGGTGCGCCGAGACAACGGCGATCGGCAAGCTCGTCTCCGCCGGCGACAAATCCATCCGCGCCGTCGTCGTCGTCGCCGAGGGGGCCCGGCTGACGACGCCCTGCGGCGGCTGCCGCCAGCGCCTCGCCGAGTTCGCCGGCCCCGACACGCCCGTCCACGTCGGCAGCCCCGCCGGCATCCGCCGCGTCTTCACAATCGGCGAGCTGCTGCCGGCCGGCTTCGCGCTGGAAGACCAGCCGTGAGCGTCCCTTCGCCAGCCGAAGCGAGGACACCGTGAGCACCCCGCCCTCGTCCGATACCGCCGCCCGCGCCGCCGGGATCGTCCGCGCCCGCCGCCCCGACGCCTACCGCGTCGCCATCATCCTCGGCTCCGGCCTCGGCGGCTTCGCAGACGCCGTCGATGATGCCGTCCGCATCCCCTATGGCGAGTTGCCGGGCTTCCCCTCAGCCGGTGTGTCCGGCCACGCCGGCGCGCTCGTCTGCGGCCGCCTCAGTGGCCTGCCGGTGCTGGTGCTCGCCGGCCGCGCCCACTTCTACGAGCACGGCGACGCCGCCGTGATGCGCCCCGCCCTGGAAGCCGTCGCGGCGCTCGGCGTCGACACGCTCATCCTCACCAACGCCGCCGGCTCGGTGCGCCAGAAGATGCCGCCGGGCTCGCTGATGGCGATCACCGACCACCTCAATGTCAGCGGCCTGAACCCCCTGATCGGCGAGCCCTCGGACCGCCGCTTCGTCAACATGGTCGACGCCTACGACCCGGTTCTCCGCGCCAGGCTGGCGGCATGCGCCGCCCGCCTCGGCGTCCACCTCCATTTGGGCGTCTACGCCTGGTTCTCCGGCCCGAGCTTCGAGACGCCGGCCGAGATCCAGATGGCGCGCACCCTCGGCGCCGACACGGTGGGCATGTCGACGGTGCCGGAAGTCATCCTCGCCCGCTTCCTCGGATTGCGGGTGGCGGCGATTTCGACCATCACCAACCTCGGTGCCGGCATGGCGCCGCACGGCCCGAGCCACGGCGAGACCAAGGAGGTCGCCGGCGCGGCGGCGGGCCAGCTGTCGGCGCTCCTCGCCGGCTTCCTCGCCGACCTCGCCGGAGACGTCCCGTGACCGCTGCCGCCACAGACCTTTCCGCCAAGACACTGTCTGACGCCGATCTCGCCGACGCCCGGCGCGCGCTCGCCTGCCTCGACCTGACGGACCTGTCCGACGACGCCAGCGAGGCCGGCACTGAACGCCTCTGCGCGCGTGCCGTCACGCCGTTCGGTCCGGTCGCCGCCGTCTGCCTGTGGCCGCGCTTCGTAGCGACGGCGAAGCGCGCGCTCGCCGGGTCGCCGGTGAAGGTCGCGACCGTGGTGAACTTCCCCGCCGGCGGCGAGAAGACGCTCGAGGTCGTCGAGGAGGCCCGCCGGGCCGCCGCAGACGGCGCCGACGAGGTCGACCTCGTCATCGCCTGGCGCGCCGTCGTCGGCGGCCGCCCCGGCTTCGCCGAGACGCAGGTCGCCCGCGTCCGCGCCGCACTTCCTCCTCACGTCCGCCTCAAGGCGATCCTCGAGACCGGCGAGCTCGTCGACCCTGCCCTCATCCGCATCGCCGCCGAGGCGGCGATCGCTGGTGGTTCGGATTTCCTCAAGACCTCCACCGGCAAGACAAAAGTCAGCGCCACGCCGGAGGCGGTCGCAGTGCTGATCGACGCCATCCGCGCCGCCCCCCGCCCGGTGGCGCTGAAGATCTCCGGTGGCGTCCGCACGCTCGTCGACGCGAGCGCTTACCTCGCGCAGGTCGATGCCGGCCTCGGCACCGGCTGGGCGACGCCGGCCACCTTCCGCTTCGGCGCGAGCGGCCTGCTCGATGCGCTCGCCGCGGCCCTCCAGGGCTCGGCGGCACCCAAGCCCGCCGCGGGTTACTGAGGACAGGCCGGATGACGCAGTTCCTCCCCCAGGAGACGATCCGCAACAAGCGCGACGGCGCCTCGCTCGAGCAGAGCGAGATCTCCTCGTTCGTCCGCGGCATCTCCGATCACTCGGTCACCGAGGGCCAGATCGCCGCCTTCGCCATGGCGATCTATTTCCGCAAGCTCGGCCTCGACGAGCGCATCGCGATGACGCTCGCCATGCGCGATTCCGGCACCATCCTCGACTGGTCGGCCCTGCCCGGCCCGGCGCTCGACAAGCACTCCACCGGCGGCATCGGCGACACCGTCTCCCTGCTGCTCGCTCCCGCCGTGGCCGCCTGCGGCGGCTACGTGCCGATGATCTCCGGCCGCGGCCTCGGCCACACCGGCGGCACCCTCGACAAGCTCGACGCCATCCCCGGCTACCGATCGACGCCGGGGCTCGACGAGATCCGCCGCGTCGTCCGCTCCGTCGGCTGCGCCATCATCGGCCAGACCGACGACCTCGCACCCGCCGACCGCCGCCTCTACGCGATCCGCGACGTCACCGCGACGGTGGAGACGCTCGACCTCATCACCCCCTCGATCCTGTCGAAGAAGCTCGCCGCCGGGCTCACGGGCCTCGTGCTCGACGTCAAGGTCGGTTCCGGCGCCTTCCTGCCCTCACTCGAGGCGGCGCGCGAGCTCGCCGAGAGCCTCGTCTCGGTCGCCCGCGGCGCCGGCCTGCCGACGGTGGCGCTGATCACCGACATGGACGCGCCACTCGCTACCGTCGCCGGCAACGCGCTGGAGACGCGGCTCGCCGTCGACGTGCTCGCCGGCCGGGAGGCGGAGCCGCGCCTCGTCGACGTCACGGTGGAGCTCGGCGCCGAGATGCTGGTGCTGGGCGAGCTCGCCCCCGACGTCGCCACCGGCCGCGAGCGCATCGCCGCCGCACTTGCCGGCGGTCGCGCCGCCGAGATCTTCCAGGAGATGGTCGCGGCGCTCGGCGGGCCGGACGATCTCGTCGAGCACCCGGGCAAATACCTCGCTCACGCGCCGATCGTCCGCCCCGTCTGCCCGACCGTCGCCGGCACCGTCGCCCGCGTCGACACGCGCGCCCTCGGCCTCGCCGTCATCGGCCTCGGTGGCGGCCGCCGCCGGCCCGACGACCTCATCGACCCCGCCGTCGGCCTCACCCACCTCGCCGGCCCCGGCGACGAAGTCGGCCCCGACCGCCCGCTCGCCGTCGTCCACGCCCGCACCGAAGCTGCCGCCGATGCCGCCACCGCCGCCGTTCTGGCCGCCTACCGCCTCGGCGACACCCACCGCCCGCACCCGCTGATCGTCGAACGGATCAGCTGATCGGAAGAAGCGATCCTCTCAGCCAGTCGGGCGCACGAGCGCTAAGGCCGCAAGGAGCGCCTCGGGCGGCACAGTCTCGTCCGGACAATCACCCGCACGGCCGTCGCGCACCATCCCGTAGCTACCCACACGGCCGACGATCGTCAGGTCGGCGGGGGTGGCGCGGGCGCAGCCCTTGGCGCAGCCGGAGAGGTGGACGCTGCCGCCTTCGGCGATAAGCGGCGCGGCAGCCGCCACGACGGCATCCGCCAGCGCCCGCGTCGGCGCCTCGCCGGAGCCACAGGCCGGAGCGCCCGCGCAGACCGACAAGGCGAGCCGCGGATCGCCGGGGCCGACGATGAAGCCGAGCTCCGCTGCCGCGGCGAGCAGGGCCGTGGGCGCGAAGCCGGCGGCGGCGGCGGCCGTGACGGGGCTCGCGCCCAGTCCGGCAGGAGCGCCACTGCCGGCGCTCCCTGTCCCGACGAACACCAGCCCGTGCCCCGGCGACAGCCGTATCCTCGTGGCGCCCGCGCCCGCTGCCGCCACGGCGAGGTCCGCCAGCCGCCCCGCGTCGGTGAAGCCGTAGGGAACGACGACGCCGGCGGCGGCACCGTCGATCAGCACGCCCACCGGCACCACCGGCACCCTCGGGCGCGGCCGTTTCCGCTGCGACCGGTCGAGCCCGGCGACGAAGGCCACCGCCGCGGCCACGGCTTCGGCGGGCAGAAGCGGCGGCGTCAGCGCGCCGTCGTCCGTCTCGAGCCGCCACGCTGGTACGCCGGCCGTTCGTACCGCGACGAGCCGCAGGTCCGCTGACAGTCCGTCGAGGCCGAAGCCGCCGCCGCCGTCGACGATGATCGCGAGCTTCGCCGGCGCCGCCGCCGTCACCGCGGCGGCGAGGCGGTCGCGCAGCATGGCAGCAAGCGGCCGCGGGTCGGCGATCTCCGCCGGGTCGAGGCCGGCGAGCGGGCCGACGTGCACCGGCGGCCCCGCCGGCGGCGACGCACCGGCGGCGTGGACCGCACGTTCCAGCCCCGCCACCGTCTCTGCCGAGAGCCCGCGCACCTGCAGGCTGCCGCGCTGCGTCACCTCGACGACACCGTTGCCGCAGCGTGCGGCGGCCACCGCGATCGCCGCCAGCGCTGCCAACGAAAGCTCCCCGTCCGCCGGCAACAGCCGCGCGATCAGCCCGTCCCCGGTCGCCATCGGCGCCACCAGCGACGGACAGGCGTCCCGGGCCATTGGCCGCCGTGCCGCCCGTGCTTCCGCCTCCGAGCGAAGCAGTGGCGGCATGGGTGGTGGCGGCAAATTCCGCTCCGCAGACGCGCTCATTCCGCCGCCTCCGCCAACAACGCCGCGAGGTCGCCGTCGACGTCGTTGCGGCGGGTCTGCCAGAGGCCGCGGCGGCGGGCGTCGGCGAAGCGGCGGGCGATCAGCCGCGCCGCATCCGGATTGGCCTCGAGCAGGAACGCGCGCACCGCCGGGTCACCGAGATAGGCGGCGTGCACCGCGTCGATGAGATGTCCCGGCACCGCGCCGGTGGTCTCGGCGAAGCCGATCAGGCGGTCGACGGTCTCGGCGAGTTCGGTGGCGCCGCGCCAGCCGTGGCGCATCTGCCCGGCGATGAAGCGCTTCGACAGCGCCCGGCCTCGCACGACGCGGGCAATCTCGGCCGAAAGCGGCCGTGCCACCGGCCGGTCGGCCACCTTGGTGTCGAGCACGACGAGGTCCGGCATCGCCCCGAGCAGCGCCGCCGCCGCCGCAAACCCGCCCATGAAGCCGACATCACCACCGCCCTCGAGGACGTCGCGGCCGGGATCGTCGGCGCCGTGCACGAGCATGTCGGCGGCGGCGACGCGGGCGGCGAAGCCCGTGCCGTCGCCGGGGGCAATCCCCGCCCCCACACTGGGTGCAGATCCTCCCTCCTCGGTAGGTTCATCACCATTCCAGCGTCTCGGCGTGAACCCTCCCCCCTCGCGGGGGCGGGTAGGGAGGGGGGGAG
>CAMDHY010000163.1 GCA_945898215.1 Pseudoxanthobacter soli DSM 19599
TGCCGGCCAGCGGGGGCGGCCGGGGAGGATTAAGGGTCGGCGGCAGAGATAGTGGTTTGTGGGGCGGGGGGGAAGATGGGGAGGTCGGGGTGAGTGGTGGGCGGCCGCGCCGACGTCGCGCCGAGGTCTCGCCGCCGCCCGCTCACCCGCCGTGCCGCGCCAGGAACGCCTCCAGCGGCGCGAGGCTATCGGCATCCCCGGCTACCTCCAGGCGGGCAAAGTCGACAGCCGCCACCTCGTGGTCGACGAGGACGGCGCACAGCTCTGCGTCCTCCGGCGGGGCGAGGGCGGCGATCTGCTCGAATTCGGCGGTGAAGGCAGGATAGTTCGCGGCCATCGCGACGACGAACTGCGGCCACGGTGTCGCGCCGTCGCGATCAGCCTCGGCGCGGCCGGCCGCGCGCAGGACTTCGGGCGGGTCGAGGGCGAGGCCATGGCGCTCGACCAGCGGGCGCGTCGCGGCGGCGGTGGCGGCCTCGACCCGGGCAAGCAGCGTCAGCGCCTCTCGACCGCGGCCGGGGTGGAGCTCGGCGAGGCGGGCAAAATAGGCCTCGCCGGCGATCTCCTCCTGCACCGCCATCACCAGCGCGGCGCGGTAGTCGGTGAAGGTGCGGGGGGTCTGGGGCACGGAAGCACTCGCTGTCGGTCGGATCGGCCTCAGGGGTAGACGGTGCGCCAGTCGCCCGTGCCGCAGGAGGCTTCGAGCTCGGCCATCTCCATGGCCAGCGCGTAGCCGTTCCACCGCCAGCGGCCGCGGCTGGCGCAGCGGCCTTCGCCGGGATCATAGAGCGTGCCGGTGAGGCGGCCCTCGGCGTCGGTCGAAGGCTGCCACAGCACCTCGGTGCCGGTCCAGCCGAGGGTCTTCGACGGCAGCGCGAAGAACTGCGCGTGGACGCCGCCGATCTCGCCGGTCTCGAGCACATACAGGCGGAAGGCGGCGCGGGCGGAATCGCCCGTGCAGGGGATACCGACCAGCACCGCGGTCGGCCCGAGCGGCGTGACAAGGGCGGCGTGATCGGCGAGCGCCGGCCCCGACGGGTCCTCGCAGAACGTCGTCGACACGTGCAGCGCGATCACCGGCTCCGGCACACCGGCGAGCGAGGCCGGCAGCGGCGAAGGATCGTCGGCCGTCTCCGGGCGCGCCGTCGGCCCCTCGGCGGGCGGATCTTTCGACTGCGGCTCTCCTGACGGCGGTACCCCGGCGGCGTCGCCGGCCGGAGCCTCAGCCGCCGGGGCTTGCCCGGCCTCGTCGGGTCGCACCGGGGGCGTTTCGGGGGCGTCGGCGGGCGCTGCCGCAGCAGCAGCGTCCGGGAGCGGAGTCTCGTCGGCACTGTCGGGCCGGGCCGCCGGCGCTTCCGGCGGCGGCGCCGTTTCCGATTGCGGCGGGGCCTCGGCCGGGCGGTCCGCCCGCGGCGTCGTGTCCTGGGCGGCGAGCGGGGCGACGCTGCCGAGGAGCACGGACAGCGTCATCGCCGCGAGGCTGCGGGCGAGGGACCGGCGCGGGGCGCTCATCGCAGCGGCACCGGGCGTACCGGCGGCATGCGGATCCAGTCGGCCTTGCAGGCGCGCGCCTCGACCGCCGGGCAGGTGCGGTAGCCGAGGTCGCGATCGAGGCAGATGCGGATCTCGCGCAGGCGCCGGCGGTCGCAGGTGACCGAGATCGCCGTCTCCGGCATTCCCGGATTGACGCTGCGGAACATCCGCTCGACCACCGCCGGCGACACCATCGAATCGACGTAGAGCCGCTGCAGGTCGTCCGGCACGCGGATCAGCCGGCGGACCTCACGGACGAGGTCGAAATATTCGTCCGGCGACAGCCCGCTGCAGGTGCCGTGCTTCTCCCACTGGTGGCGGATCAGGCCGCGGCTCGGCATCAGCGGCAGCATCTCGTCGACGAGGTCGGGATCGAGACGGCGCACGGCGGAGTCGCACCAGTCCGGCCAGCCGCGATTGTACTGCGGCCAGAGGCCGTGGACGATGAAGCCGTAGGGGCGACCGGACGAGCACTGCTCGGGGCTGCCGCCGTCGCCTTCGGCCTCGCAGTAGCTCGGCGACCACGACAGCACGAACAGCCAGTGGTCGAAGCGCCCGGCGACGTCGGCGGCGCGCACATCGGCCGCCTGCGCCGTTGCGCCGAGCGCGAGGACGGCGAGAAGGATCGCCGCGGCGAGACGGGCGATCATCGCGTCGGCGGCGGCCGGACTGTCTCGCACTGGCCGTCATAGACGCGCCAGCGGTCGAGGCCGGAGATGCAGACCTCGACGTTCCAGGAGATGCCGACGAAGCCCGCCTGCTCCTCCACCATGTAGTAGGCGAAGCGCTCGTGCGGCAGCTTCGGGGCCGGCTCGCCGCCGAACAGGACGTTCTTCGGCGGCGCCTTGCCGGCCGGCAGGTTGGCCGGCAGCGGATCGAGCTGGAGGCGGGCGGTGCAATAGCGGCGGGCGAGCGGGCTGTCCTTGTTCTCCACCAGCGCCGACTGCTCGATGTGCTTCAGTTCCTTCACCGTCACACCGTAGTAGCGCGGGTCGGCGCTGGCGATCGAGTGGACGAGCTTCGCCTGCACGGCGGTGTCGTCGCAGGGCGGCACGCGCTTCTCCACCGGCTGCGGCGTGCCGCTGAACCAGTCTGCGGCGGCCGGGCCCGACAGGGCGACGGCGCCGGCGAGGAGCAGCGCGCCGGCGAAGGGGCGGGAACAGCGACGAAGGGACATGGACGGCTCCCGGACGGACGCGCCGACGGACGGCTCGGACGGACCGTCCCGACCTTGGGCGAGCCGGCCGGCCGGGTCAAGGCGGCGCACGGCGACGACGGCGCGCGGCGGGGGACGGCGGGTGCGGTTTCGCGGCGCTGTCGCCATGCTGCATCACCCTGACGAGCCACCCCGACGGCAAACCGGTCGGAGGGCAGCGCCCCCGGCGCCCGTCGCTCAGCCGTCGGCGAGGACGGCGAGGCGGTGGTGGGCGCCCTCCCCCTGGGCGAGCGTCGTGGCGAGCCACGGCAGCAGCACCGCGAGTTCCGCCGCCAGCGTATAGGGCGGGTTGATCGCGACGAGGCCCGCCCCCGGCAGGCCGGGGATCCACTTGTCCGGCGTGCGCACCAGCAGGTCCGCCGTGACGAGGCGCTTCGGGCCGGCGTCCGCCAGGCGGGCGTGCAGGATGTCGACCGGGCCGAACGACTTGATCGGATACCAGCCTATAAAGCAGCCGGTCGGCCACTTCGCCGCGGCGGCGATCAGCCCGTCGGCGAGACGGTCGAACTCGTCGGTCGCCTCGTAGGGCGGGTCGACGAGCACCACGCCGCGGCGCTCCGGCGGCGGCACGGAGCCCGTCAGCGCCTGCCAGCCGTCCTGGACGGAGACGCGGGCGCGGGCGTCGCGGCCGATGGCGCGCTTCAGCGTCACGGCGTCCTCGGGATGGAGCTCGATGGCGGTCAAGCGGTCCTGCGGCCGCATCAAGGTGAGCGCCAGCGCCGGGGAGCCCGGATAGACCGACAGGCCGCCGCCGGGGTTCTCCGCCGCCACCGCCGCCCACCACGGCGACAGCAGCGAGGCGACCTCCATCGGCGGGTCGGCGGCCCAGACGCGGGCGACGCCGTCGCGCCACTCGCCGGTGCGTTCGGCCTCGCCGGTGAGGAGGTCGTAGCGGCCGATGCCGGCATGGGTGTCGATCAGGCGGTAGGGCACCGCCTTCTGGGCGAGGTGGACGAGCACGCGCGCCAGCACGACGTGCTTGAGGACGTCGCCGAAGTTCCCGGCATGGAAGGCGTGGCGGTAGTTCATGGCGCGCCTCCTCGCACGCGCCCACCGTCGCGGCAAGCGGCGCGGCGCGCGGACGGCGTGCGCGCGGCGGATGGTCCGCCGGCCGCGCCGCGACGTATCTGCATCACCGGTGCGAGCCACCGCCGCCCGCAGCCCCTGCGCGCGCCGCCCTCGCACCCGCTTCGGAGGTTTCCCCCATGCGGTCGTTTTCGCGATCGTCCTCGCCCGTCGCCCGCGTCGCGCTCGCGCTGGCGGCGCTCCTCGTGCTGGCCGGCTGCGCCACGGTACCGGCGGTGCCGCCCGGCACCGAGGGCCCGCCCCTGCAGCTCGAGCGCTTCTTCGTCGGGCGCACCAGCGGCGAGGGCCGTTTCGTCAGCGGCATCGGCGGCGCCGACCGTGCCTTCACGGTGACGACGCGCGGCCGCTTCGACGGCAAGACGCTGACGCTGCGGGAGGATTTTATCTTCGCCGACGGCGAGAAGGACACCAAGACCTGGGTCTTCGAGAAGGCCGGCGAGGGCCGCTGGATCGGCCGGCGCGAGGACGTCATCGGCACCGCCGACGTGCGCCCCGACGGCAACACCATCCGCCTCAGCTACGATGCCGACGTGAAGGGCAAGGACGGCAACGTCACCCGCGTGCACTTCGAGGACGTGCTGGTGCAGGAGGGCCCGCGGCGGGTGCGCAACATCGCGGTGGTGTCGAAGTTCGGCGTGCCGGTCGGCCGCGTCGACGTCTTTTTCGACCGGCGCTGACGGGCGCCGACACGCGCGCCCCCCCGAACGCAACACGGGCCGCGAGGGCGGCCCGTGGGAGAAGCAAAGTCTGGTTGCCGGCCACAGAGGGTCGCCGCGGCTCTCCCGGGGAGACGAGCCCCCGATCCGCTCAGGCCTCCTCGTCGTCTTCCGGCGTCTCGCGCTTCATCGCCTTCAGCTTGGCGAAGACGGCGTCGGCGTCGAGTTCCTCCTCCTCCTCGCGACGCGCCGGCTCGGTGCGGAACGCCTCCATGGCGTCCGGCGCGGTGGTCTCCTGCACCGGCAGCAGGGTGGCGGCGCCCGGCGCGCCCTCCTCGCGCTTCGGCGAGGAGCGGGCGGCGCGCTCGACCTCGATGTCGAGCTCGATCTGGCTGCAGAGGCCGAGCGTCACCGGGTCCATCGGCTGCAGGTTCTGGGCGTTCCAGTGGTTGCGGCTGCGGATCGATTCGATCGTCGTCTTCGTCGTGCCGACGAGGCGCATGATCTGCGCGTCCTTCAGCTCGCCGTGATTGCGCAGGAGCCAGAGGATGGCGTTCGGCCGGTCCTGGCGCTTCGACACCGGCGTGTAGCGCGGGCCGCGGCGCTTGCTCTCCGGCACCTTCACCTTCGGGTCGGCGATCTTCAGGCGCACGGACGGATCGGCCTGGGCGCGATCGATGTCCTGGCGCGACAGCTGGCCGGTCAGCACCGGATCGAGCCCCTTGATGCCCTGGGCGGAATCGCCGTCGGCGATCGCCTTCACTTCCAGCGGATGCATGCGGCAGAAGGCGGCGATCTGCTCGAAGCTCAGCGCCGTGTTCTCGACCAGCCACACGGCGGTGGCCTTCGGCATCAGCGGTCCGTTCATCATCGACGTCGTCCTCAGAGGCTATGACGGTCCCGTCCGCGTCCAGCGGTTTCAGCCGCGGGAGCCCGGTGTCGACTTCGTCGGCTTTCGGGATTGTCCCCCATATACGGTGCAGCGGCGCGGGATGCAAATTAGACGGGTTCTCGCTTCGCCCACCGCGGTGCGGGCGCGCGGAGCCTCGTCTTCCGACCGGTCAACCTTCCTCCGCCACCGTCAGCACGATCTTGCCGATGTGGGCCGAGCTCTCCACGCGGGCGTGGGCGGCGGCGGCATCAGTGAGGGGGAAGGTCGAGTCGATCACCGGGCGGATGGTGCCCGCGGCGATCAGCGGCCAGACCTTCTCCTCGAGCTCGCGGGCGATCGCCGCCTTGAAGGCGACGTCGCGGATGCGCAGCGTCGAGCCGGTGTGGGTGAGGCGCTTCATCATCAGGCGGCGGAAGTCGACGGTCGCCGGCCCCTCCAGCACCGAGACCTGCAGGATTCGGCCCTCGATGGCGGCCGCCTGCCAGTTTCGCTCGACATAGGAGCCGGCGATGATGTCGAGCACGACGTCGGCGCCGTGGCCGTCGGTGGCGGACTTCACCGCCTCGACAAAGTCGGTGGTGCGGTAGTTGACGGCGAAATCGGCGCCGAGGCCGCGGCAGGCGTCGCACTTCTCGTCCGAGCCTGCGGTGGCGATCACCTTCGCGCCGAAGGCCTTCGCCAGCATGATCGCGGTGGTGCCGATGCCGGATGTGCCGCCGTGCACGAGGATCCACTCGCCGGCCTTTAGGCCGCCGCGCCAGAAGACGTTGTTCCAGACGGTGAAGAAGGTCTCCGGCAGCGCCGCCGCCTCCACCATCGACAGGCCGTCCGGCAGCGGCAGGGCGTTCTCGGCGTGGACGGGGCAGTATTCGGCGTAGCCGCCACCGGGGACGAGGGCGGTGACGCGGTCGCCGACGGCGAAGCGGCCGACGCCCCCGCCGACGGCCACGACCGTGCCGGCGATCTCGAGGCCCGGCACGTCGGTGACGCCCTTCGGCGGCGGATAGTGGCCCTGGCGCTGCACAACGTCCGGCCGGTTGACGCCGGCGGCGACGACGCGCACGAGGATCTCACCGTCGGCGGGGCCGCGCAGTTCGCGCGTCTCCGGCTTCAGCACCTCCGGCCCGCCGGGGGTGCGGCAGGCGACCACGGTCATGGTCGGCGGCAGGGTCGTGGTCGACGCAGCGGCGCTCATCGGCGGCCTCCCGGGTTCGTACCCCGGCGGTGTAGCCGTTGCGACGGGGCACTGGCAACGCGCGTGGTGTGGACTTGGACTTGGCCCGGCTGGCAAGCGGGCGCGGGCTCGGGCAGGATCGTGCGGGGTGCCGTGGGCGATGAGCCCGACCAAACGGGACGAGGGAGGACGCGATGGCGTTCGAAGAGGAGCGGCCGCGGCCGAAGCCGGCGGCGCATGTGATCGGCCAGGACCTGTCGGCGCTGTCGCTCGACGAACTGGCGGAGCGGACGGCGATGCTGCGCGACGAGATCGCCCGCATCGAGGCGGCGATCGCGAGGAAGCGCGCCAGCGCCGCGGCGGCCGACGCGGTCTTCCGGCTCTGAGTGGCGGGGGACGGAACGGCGAGGCCGCGGGACCGGGCAAACAGGACCTGGCAAGCAGGACCTGGCAAGCAGGACCTGGCAGACAGGACCTGGCAAGCCCGGCGCCCGTTAACCCGGCATTAGCCTTTCCGATTTATCAACGGGGGTGTCCGCATGCGGACGCGAGGTGGTTCCCCTTCCACCCCGAGCCTCCCTGTCGACTTCTCGAGCCGCGCCCTGCGCGGCTCTTTTTTGTCGTCGACCCGGGTCAGGCGGACGCGCGACGTCGCCGCCGCGCAGCCGGATCAGCCGAGGAAGCCGCCGTACTTGTTCTTGAAGCGCGACAGACGGCCGCCACGGTCGAGCAGCTGCTGCTGGCCGCCGGTCCAGGCCGGGTGGGTGCGCGGGTCGATGTCGAGGGTCAGCGTGTCGCCGTCGGCGCCGTAGGTGGAACGCGTCCAGTACTCGCTGCCATCGGTCATCACGACCTTGACCTTGTGGTAGTCGGGGTGAATGTCTTTCTTCATCGCCGGTCGTCCGCTGGCTGAGCGCAGCCGCTGCCGGCCGCTGAGGTCTTCGGATCCGCACTCGCGCACGGCAAATACGCCGGTCCGTGCCGCCAAAGCGGCCCGGCCGGTCGATCGGGGCGACGATATATCCCACGGCGCCCGCCCCCACAAGGCCGACCCCCGCTTGTGCCCCCGCCCCGCGACGGGATTTCACGTCGCCCGAAGAAAATACCAGGCGTGGGTGGGCCGCGGGTGGCGCGACGCCGGCGT
>CAMDHY010000164.1 GCA_945898215.1 Pseudoxanthobacter soli DSM 19599
GACGTCGTCTGCGCGCACTCCGGCTGGGGACCGTCGCTGTTCGTCAAGGACGTCTTCCCGAAGGCGAAGCTGCTGCCCTATTTCGAGTGGTTCTACCGCACCGACGGCGCCGACATGGGCTTCCTGCCGGACCAGCCGGTGACGACGGCCGATCGCTTCCGCACCCGCGGCCGCAACGCGCCGATCCTGATGGACCTCGCCGCGATGGACTGGGGCGTCTGCCCGACGCGCTGGCAGGTCGGCCGCTTCCCGTCGCAGTTCCGCCGCCGAATCTCGGTGCTGCACGATGGCGTCGACACCGACTACCTGACGCCCGATCCGGCGGCGACGCTGACGCTGCCCGACGGCCGCGTGCTCAGGGCCGGCGACGAGGTCGTCACCTACGTCGCGCGCGGCATGGAGCCATACCGCGGCTTCCCGCAGATGATGGCCGCGGCGGCGAAGCTCACGGCCGAGCGGCCGGCGGCGCACGTGATCGTCGTCGGGGCGGACCGCGTCGCCTATGGCCGCAAACGCACCGACGGCAAGACCTTCAAGGAAGCCGCCCTCGCCGAGCACGCGCTCGATCCGGATCGCGTCCAGTTCCTCGGGCTGGTGCCGTTCGAGACGCTGCGCCAAGTGTTCCGCGTCTCGGCAGCGCACGTCTACCTGACGGTGCCGTTCGTGCTGTCGTGGTCGATGCTCGAGGCTATGGCGTGCGGGTGTCTCATCGTCGGCTCCGACACCCAGCCGGTGCGCGAGGTGATCGCCGACGGCCGCAACGGGCTCATGACCGACTTCTTCGACGCCGACCGGCTGGCCGCGCGACTCGCCGCGGTGATGGCGCGGCCGGAGGCGTTCGCGGGCGTCCGGGCGAACGCCCGCGCCACCATCCTCGGGCGCTATGCGGCGGCGAACCTCGTGCCGGCGCAGCGCCAGCTCCTCGTCGACGTCGCCACCGGCACGCTGCCGGCGGCGACGATCGGATAGGCGCTTCGTTTCAGCCGTGCAGCACGGTCGGCACGCGGCCGGCCGGCGGCGTGTTGCGGCTGCGGCCGGAGCGGACGAGGCCGTCGATCACGGTCATGCCGATGCCCGGCAGGTCGCCGAGGCGGATACTGTCGAGGAGGTCCTTGCCGGCGGAGTGCTGGGCCTTGTCCATCAGCACGAAGTCGGCGGAGCGGCCGGCCTCGATCAGCCCGCAGTCGAGCGCCCGCATGCGCGCCGTGTTGCCGGTGGCAAAGCAGATCGCCACCTCCGCCGGCACGTCGCCGAGCGAGGACAGCATCGAAATCATGCGCAGGATGCCGAGCGGCTGCACGCCGGAGCCCGCCGGTGCGTCGGTGCCGAGGATGACGCGGTTGAGCTCGCCCATCTCCTTCGCGGTTCTGAGCGTGTAGAGAGCGGCGCGCTCGTTGCCGTTGTGGACGAGCTCGAGGCCGCGCTTGCAGCCCTCGCAGATGCAGCGGATCTCGGCATCGGGCAGCGCCGTGTGGCCGCCGTTGATGTGGCCGACGACGTCGGTGTCGGCCTCCAGCACGACGTCGGCGCCGATCAGGCCGGAGCCTGGGATCGACGGGCCGCCGGTGTGGATGGTCGACTGGATGCCGTACTTGCGCGCCCACGCCACCATCTCGCGGGCGTTGGCGCCGTCCTTGACGCCGCCGAGGCCGACCTCGCCGAGCAGGCGGACGCCTGCGGCGGCCAACTCCGCGAAGTCCTGCTCCACCATCCCCGGCTCGATCACCGGCGCGCCGGCGTGCAGCTTGACGCCGGAGGGGCGGAAGCCGGCGAAGATGCGCTGGGCGGTGATCGCCATCGCCTTCAGCCCGACGATGTCGCGCGGCCGGCCGGGCATGTGCACCTCGCCGGCGGAGATCATTGTGGTGACGCCGCCGTGCAGGCACGAATCGATCCAGCCGATCTGGTTCTGGCGCGGCGTCCAGTCGCCGGCGACGGGGTGGACGTGGCTGTCGATCAACCCGGGCGCGAGCGCCGCGCCGCCGGCGTCGACGAGCGTCGTGGCGCCCTCGCTGTCGAGGTCGGCGAAGCGGCCGACCGCCGCGATGCGCCCGTCGACGGCCACGACCGCGTCGGCGTCGAGGATCGGCCGCTCGAGGTCGCCCGACAGGAGGAGCCCGATGTTGCGGATCACCAGCTTCTGTGGACCCGCGGGTTTGCCTGGCTCGTCGTGCGCCATTCCTGCCTCCTCTGGCGAAGGCGACATTGTTGGCATACGAACGAGCTGCGGGCGAGACCCCGCGCCTGCGACGGAGAGGCGACGTCTTGGCGACGGTGAGGGACGAGGCGGCGGCGGTGATGGCGACGGCGGCGGACGATGCGGCCGGCATGGGCTACGTGCTCGACGACCAGGTCGGCTTCCTGCTGCGCCAGGTGCAGCAGCGCCACGTCTCGATCTTCGCCCGCCACTTCGGCGACGACATGACGCCGATGCAGTGGGCGGCGCTCGCCAAGCTCGCGGAAGTCGGCGAGTGCTCGCAGAACCTGCTCGGGCGCCACACGGCGATGGACGTCGCCACCATCAAGGGCGTCGCCGAACGCCTCGCCAAACGCGGGCTGACGGCGACGCGGCCGGATCCGGAAGACCGCCGACGGCTGCTGATCTCGCTGTCGCCGGCGGGGGCGGCGCTCTATGCCGAGCTCGCGCCCGTGGCGGCGCGGGTCTCGGAGGAGACGCTCGCGCCGCTGTCGGCGGAGGAGCGCGCCAAGCTGGCGCGGCTCCTGACGGCGCTCCGGTAAGGGTCCGAAGCACCGTAAAGGTCAGGCGGCGAGGCCGTCGAGGAAGCGCTTCGCCAGCGCAGCGTCCGCCTGGGTGAGGCCGTGGCCCGTCGGCAGCGTCTCGTGGCCGACGACGGCGCCGGCCTCGGTCAGCTGGCGCGCCAGCCGGCCGGCGTTCTCGGCCGGGATGATCGGGTCGGCGGCGCCCGACAGGATCAGCACCGGCTTGCCCGACAGATCCGCGACAGGCGGCTTGGCGAGCGGCACCATTGCGCGGATGAGCACCGCACCGGCGAGCGCCTCGGGCCGCAGCAACAGCACCGCCGCGGCGATGTTCGCGCCGTTTGAGAAGCCGACAGCGACGGGGGCCGCGAGCCCGTAGGCGTCGCGGGCTTCCGCCACGAAGTCGGCGAGCGCGTTCGCCTGCTTCACCACGTCGGCCTCGTCGAAGACGCCCTCGGCCAGCCGGCGGAAGAAGCGCGGCATGCCGTGCTCCAGCACCTTTCCGCGGGGCGACAGGAGTGCGCTGCCGGGCGCGATCATCCGGCCGAGCGGCAACAGGTCGTCCTCGTCACCGCCGGTGCCGTGCAGCAGGAGCAGCGGCGGCGGGCCGGCGGCGGTCGCGGGCTCGAAGCGGTGAAGGAAGGAGAGGGTGGTCGCGGTGGTCATGATGGACCTCCTGGAGAATCTGGCCGGCAAGACAGGCCGGACGTTGGCAATCGAAGACGTCCCGCCCGGTCTTTTCGACCGGACGGGACGGGGAGGAGGCTACGGCAACGGCGCTCGTGCCGCCGCCGGGGGTCGTCAGGCGGCTTCCGTCAGGTTCGGCAGCACCGCCTCGATCTCGCTGCGGCGGCGCTCGAGGAAGCGCGGCAGCTTCAGCGCCTGGCCGAGGCTCGCCGCCGGCTCGTCGACGGCGAATCCGGGCACGTCGGTGGCGATCTCGAACAGGATGCCGCCCGGCTCGCGGAAGTAGACCGAGCGGAAGTAGTCGCGGTTCTTCTGCTCCGTCGTGCGGATGCCGTGGTTCGCCGCGAGCTTCTTCACCATCTCGGCCTGTCCGGCGTCGTCGGCGGCGCGGAAGGCGACGTGGTGCACCGAGCCGCCGCCCATGCGGGCGGGCAGGAAGCCGCCGGCGCCGTGCACGTCGACGATGCCGCCGACCTCCGTGCCCTCGACCTTGTAGCGCACGATGGTGTCCTCCCGGCCGGCCTCTGCGAAGCCGAAGACGTCGGTGAGGATCGCACCCGTCGGCGCGGCGTCGGCCACCAGCAGGCGGACGGCGTGGAAGCCGCGGATCGCTGCCTCGGCCGGGACATCGCTGCCGCCCCAGGCGGGCTCGCTCTCGGCGCCGGGAACACCGACGACCGAGAGGCGCATGCCGTCGGGGTCACGGAAGGCGAGCACGGTGTCGCCGAAGCGCTTCACCGGCGCCTCGTGGGCCACACCCTTCTCGACGAGGCGGTGCGTCCAGTAGCCGATCGACGCCTCAGGAACGCGGAAGGCGGTCTCCGACGTCTCGCCGACACCGAGGCGACCCGGGGCGACGTGATCCCACGGGAAGAAGGTCAGGATCGTGCCCGGATTGCCGGCCTCGTCGCCGAAATAGAAGTGATAGGTGCCGGGATCGTCGAAGTTCACCGTCTTCTTCACGAACCGCAGCCCGAGGGTGCGGGTGTAGAAGTCGAGATTGCGGCGGGCCGGGCCGGCGATCGCCGTGACATGATGGATGCCGTTGCGGGTCATCGGATGTACTCCCTCGCAGCACACCTCGGCGCCGCTTCGTGGACAAGAGATAGTCCGATCGCCGGGGAGTGCCAGCGGGTTGAGATTGCGTTTGTGCAATGGGGTTGTTGCAGGCGTGCAGTGTAGCTGGCAAGAATGCTGATGCCAGAGCCGATCGCTCGACCTCTAGAGGCCGCCCGTCGACGTCCCTCCTGCGCGAAGCCGACCCCTTCTCCGTCGTCATGGCCCGGCTTGACCGGGCCATCCATCCCACGGAAAAAACTTAGGTTTTCCGCACTGGATGGATCGCCCGGTCAAGCCGGGCGATGACGGACGAGGGGTTAAAGCGCGAGGCATGGGAGGCAAGGGAGGCAAGAGAGAGGAAGCGTCGTCCGGACCATCCGAGCGGCGTGGACGGAGAGACCGGCGAGGCGTGCGCCGGGTAAAGCTCAAAGGTCCTTTGATGCCGGAAACCACAGGCGGGGCGTCCGCCGACCTCGCAGCCTCCCTCTCCGCCCTCTCCTGGGACGACCTGCGCGTCGTCGCGGCGGTGGCCGAGGCCGGGTCGCTGCCGGCGGCGGCGGGGCGGCTCGGGCTCGACCATTCGACCGTGTTCCGAAGGCTCGGGCGGATCGAGGCGGTGCTGGGGCTCGCCCTGTTCGAACGGCGCCGCGAGGGCTATGCGGCGACGCCGGCCGGCGAGGAGGTGGTGGCGCTCGCCCGCCGCCTCGACGAGGACGTCCCCGCGGTGACGCGCCGCCTCGCCGGGCGGGCGCCGACGCCGTCGGGGGAGGTGCGGGTGACGACGGCGGATTCGCTGCTCGTCCACCTGATGACGCCGCTGTTCGCCCGCTTCCGCGCCCAGTGCCCGGAAGTGCGGCTCGACGTCGTCGTCGCCAACCAGTCGCTCAATCTGTCGAAGCGCGATGCCGACGTGGCGATCCGCGCCGGCGACGACCCGCCTCCGACCCTTATTGGCCGCCGCGTCGCCCGCATCGCCTGGGCGCTCTACGGCCGGCGCGACGGGCTCGACGCGGGCGCCGTCCCGGTGCTGCTGACGGCAGGGGAAGCGGAGGGGGCAGGCGACGCCGGCGCGGCGATGGACGCCGGCCGCGCCTGGGTCGCCCTCGGCGACGATCTTTCGGCCATGAAGGTCGCCCGTTTCCCGGCCGAGACGGTACCGCCGCGCCGCGTCGTCTACCGCACCAATTCCGTGCTGGCGCTCGCCGAGGCGGTGGAGGCGGGTATCGGCATCGGGCACCTGCCGTGCTTCGTCGGCGACGTGCGGCCCGATCTCGTGCGGCTCGCGCCGCCGGAGCCGCGGTTCTCGGCCGACCTCTGGCTGCTCACCCATCCCGACCTGCGCAAGGCCGCGCGGGTGCGGGCGCTGCTCGACTTCTTGGCCGAGGAGATCGCCCGCCACCGGCCGCTGATCGAGGGGGACGTCGCGGGGAGCACGGCGGCGGTCACCCGCGACGAGGCCGACGGCCGATAGGCGCGACGGTCACGCAAATGTCGTCGCGGCAATGGAAAAGTTCTTGCATGATGTTCCGGACGCGGCCGGCCGGTGAACCGTTCGCGTCGGATCGGCGAGCCTCGCCGTGCCGGGGGAAACGGCGACGGGTGAGGCACGGCGTATGCGGAATGGGAAGGCTCACCGGGCGGTCGTCGGCCTCTGGCCGCTCGCGATCGTCGTTGCATGGGCGTGGTCGGCGGGACCGGTCGCGGCGCAGGGCGGGGCGCCGCCGACGGTGACGGTGGCGAAGCCCATCAGCCGCGAGATCGTCGAGGACGACGAGTTCGTCGGCCGCTTCCAGGCGGTCGACGAGGTGGCGGTGCGCTCGCGCGTCGGTGGCTACCTCTCGGACGTGCACTTCACCGACGGCCAACTGGTGAAGGAGGGCGACCTCCTGTTCACCATCGACCAGCGGCCGTTCGAAACGGCGCTCAACCAGGCGAAGTCGGAACTCGTCGTTGCCAACACGCTGGTCGACTTCACCAAGGCGCAGTTCGAGCGGGCCGAGACGCTGGTGGCGCGCGGCTCGATCCCACAGTCGACGCTCGACGACCGCCGGCGCGAGTTCTTCGCCGCCCAGGCGCGCGTCGACGGCGCGACCGCGGCCCAGGCCCGCGCCGAGCTCGACATGGAGTACACCGAGATCCGCGCGCCGCTCGCCGGCCGCATCGACCGCCGCCGGGTGTCGGTCGGCAATCTCGTCAACGCCGACGACACGGTGCTGACGACGATCGTCTCGCTCGATCCGATCCAGTTCTACTTCGACATCGACGAGCGCCGCTTCCTCGACTACCAGCGCGACGCCCGCCAGCGCGGCGGCAGCCTGCAGGAGGGCGCCGGCGGCCTCGACGTCTCGGTGCGCGTCGCCGACGACGCGCAGCCGCCGTTCAAGGGCAAGCTCGACTTCGCAGAGAACCGCATCGACAACGAGACCGGCACGATGCGGGTGCGGGCGCTCTTCCCGAACGCCGACCTGACCCTGCAGCCAGGGCTGTTCGGCCGCATCAACGTGCCCGGCTCGCTGCCGCATCCGAGCATTCTCGTGCCCGACGAGGCGATCGGCGTCGACCAGGACCGGCGCATCGTCTACGTCGTCGCCGACGACGGCACGGTGTCGGCGAAGCCGGTCCGGCCGGGGCCGCGCATCTATGGCTACCGCGTCATCCGCGAGGGCCTCGACGGCACCGAGACATTGGTGATCAACGGGCTGATGCGGGTCCGGCCCGGCGCCAAGGTGACGCCGGAGCTCGTGACCTTGCCCCCCGACCGGTCGGTCTCCGCCGGTTCGACGCTGCCACCGGCACAGGCCAGCACGGCGGCCGAGCCGGACGCCGGCCAATGAGGTTCTCCCACTTCTTCGTCGACAGGCCGATCTTCGCGACGGTGCTGGCGCTCCTGTTCCTCATCGTCGGCGGCATCGCCTACACCCAGCTCTCCGTCGCGCAATATCCGGAAATCGCGCCGCCGACGGTGGTGGTGCGCGCCACCTATCCGGGCGCCGACGCCGAGACGGTGGCGGCCACCGTCGCAACGCCGCTCGAGCAGGAGATCAACGGCGTCGAGGACATGCTCTACATGTCCTCCTACTCGACCAGCGACGGGGCGATGGCGCTGACCATCACCTTCCGCCTCGGCACCGACCTCGACCAGGCGCAGGTGCTGGTGCAGAACCGCGTGGCGATCGC